>NZ_CP082286.1:331213-662426 GCF_019880245.1 Halobaculum roseum | reverse complement strand
AGCGTGCAGATGTCCGCGTTGAAAGCCAAGACGGTACCGACACCCATACGATGTCGTCAGCTGATTGGCCTTCTGACGGTGGAACAGGGAAACCGGAGAAGATGCCGAGCAATCTCACTCCCAACTGACACCGAACAGTCTCACCAGTTCGCGTTCGATCCTGACTACGGGTTTAGGTACGACGTCAAACAAGGGATTCTAGAACCGGGTCCGTCTACATCAGCATCCCACAGGGAGTGGATTCCAGCAATAGGTACCTAAGTGATCGTGGGAAGGCCTCGAAACAGGATTTCATCGACGATGTCAGCGAGGTTGGCCAACGAATCGCGCTTCCACTCGGTAACGAGATGGACGAGTGCGTCCAGGTTGGCGACGCGTTGCCCTGCCGCGACGCGAGGAAACGCGTCGGTTGGGTTAGCACACAGTCCGAGTGTCTCGATGATGTCGCCGATACTGCTCGCTGCCGACTGTGCGCGAAGCGTAGGACGCTTCTCACGGAGTCGGTGAAGCTTGGCAAGCACGTAGCGCTGCTCGTCGGTGATATCGTCAATCCGGTTCGACTCCTTGTGGATGGAGTCGAACGCCCAGTCGCGGGCCTCGAAGGCATCACTCAGCGTGGCAAGCCCGACCGAGGAGTCACTGACGAGTGTCCGTAGTCGGTCCGGAGCGGTCGGGTCGACCAGCCACTTGGCGATGTCGAAGACCGTCGTGACGACCGGGCACTCGAAAAGGTAATCGGAGGCGTTCGCCACCGAAAGCCCCTCCGTCTCGAAGGCGTCGGCGCACCGGGCCATCTGTGTACGCCATCGGAACAGCACCGTCACGTCGGGTTGGGTAGCGTCGCCAGCATTACTACCGCCGTCGCCATCATTATTGTCGTGCTCACCACCGGTGTCGGTATCGGCAGTCCGATCACCGCCAGCCTCGGAATCGCCAAGTGTACCGTCCACGAGGTCGTTCGCAATGTTGGTTGCCAAAACTCCGGCTTCGCCGCTCCCTGTATTGGGGGCGACGTAGTCCGTCGTCCAGGGTTGTGCGGAGGTGTCGAACGCGGCGATGTGGACGTTCGGTTCGGCGTCGAATCCCGCGCAGCGTCGAGAAGCGGGGAGGTAAGGTAGAGGTCGCCGACGTTCCCGCGAGTGGCGTCGGTGACTGCAGGCTCGGCAATGGCGTTGATGGTGGCCGTGACGTCGGGTGCGCAGCGGTACGTAATTGCGGCTGTTTCAGTGATGTGCGGGTCCCAGTCGATGCCGAATTACCGACCGTCCTCCGCGGCCCGCTCGAATATCGAGGGATATGCTTCACGGAAGCCGTAGATGGACTGTCGAATGTCGCCAGCGGTGAGCACATGACACTCGCTGGTGATCAACTTGGCGAGTGCCGCGTGTTGCATCTCGGCGACATTTTGTACTTCGTCGATAATCAAGCTATCGATGCGTCCCCGGTATCGCGCCAGGACGCGCTCTCCTTACGTCTCGGTCGTGCCACTTATTTCGAGACCGCCAGTGAGGAATTCGGCGACGAGGAACGCACAGTCGGTGTTGCAAATGACGCCGCGCTCGCGTGTGCGCGTCGCGTACTCTTCCCAGTACGCCGACAGTAGCGTATAGAACGCGTCGATCGTCTCGCACCACGCTGCGTGGAGTCGTCGATCAGCGGTAACGAGTGTTCACGGTCCGCGTCGTCGAGGTCGGAGTAAGCCTGAGGGGCCGCGTCGGCTCCGACACATCTGGCGAGCGCGTCAGCAACGTCGTCCATCGACATCGTTTCGCCCTCGACTTAGACCGCCTCAACGGTGGTGTGAAGTACCGCGCCGAACCCCTCCGTTGTGAGTCGCCGGGCCCGACACTGGTGGTGTGCCTGCCGTAGCAGCGCTGCCGGGCGTCGTCGTACTTGCCGGGCGGGTAGGCATTCTCGAAGACCTCGATGGCCGTCGCGTTCTCCGGCGACGACATAACTGCCTCGAAGCAGTCAGTGTGGAGATGATTCATGTTGTCCGTCGGTACCGGCCGTGGGTATCTTGTCGAACCCCACGTTCGTGACGAATTCCCCGAGGAGGGTTCGGAATACGCTGTCGATCGTGCCAACGTACGGCGCACACCGGGCACGCTCGCCGCGGTCGACGCGGCCGCCCGGCAGCTCCCAGCCGCCGTCGGTCGCTCGCCGGACGATCAATACCTGGTCGGTCGGCGCGAAGACGACACCCCGCTGGGTCACGGTCGCCTGCAGCGGTTCGTCCGTCATCGGTCGGGGTACGGACGAATCGCCCATCAATCTGGCGAGCGCATTGACCTCACCTTGCGCCTCCAGTCACGAGGATCGCATCCCGGGAAGCCACAAGGTCTGCCCCTGAGGCGGTTCACGACGGGGTGACTTGGAGTAACCCGATTCGATATCCCACCCAGCGATCTACCCGGAGCTCATCTCTCACTCACGTTCGGTATTTTCGTAGCTTTCACTCCTAACACTCATTACAGCGTGTGCTGTCTCTCCATTCAACGATGTCCATCGATCGAGACACCTTCGAGAACACGAGCGAGGAGGAGCTCGAGGACCTGTCGGTCCCTGACCAGGTACTCGGATTCCTTTCCGCGAACGGAGATCGGGCGTTCAAGGCGCGCGAGATCGCCTCCCAGATCGGGATTGACGAGGGCGCGGTCAGCACCGCACTCTCACGACTGAAGGACCGCGGCCTCGTTGAACACAAGGCGACATACTGGGCGATTACCGACGACACGGACCGCCTCGACGGATACAGTGGCTCCGAGCGAGCGACTGCCCTGTTCAACGACCGACTCGGCACAGAGGACACGGAGGCCTGGCGCGAACGGGCGCCCAGTGAGTAGCTCTGGTCCTCCTCTTCGCGATCACCCACCCTTATCCCCACCACTCACTACCCTGACACCGTGTTACCGCTGGGACACCTCGCGTTCGCGTACCTCTGGTATGCGGGCTATGCGGCCGTCGGGACCCATCGCCTGCCCGCACGGGCCGCGCTCGTCCCGCTGGCGATCGGCAGCCAGTTTCCCGACCTCGTCGACAAGCCCCTCGCGTACGTCGAGGTCCTCAGGTACGGCCGCTCGTTGGCCCACTCGCTGTTCACCTTCCTCATCGTCTCACTCGCGGTGTGGTGGCTCGCCCGGCGGCTCCACGGTCGCTGGAGCGACGGATCCCTCCCCGAGCGTATTCGAGTCGTCACGCCCGTCGCGTTCGCGGTCGGCTACCTGAGTCACCTCCTCGGCGACACGTACCGGTCCCTGCTCGCGGGCGACCTGTGGTCCGCGCGGTTCCTCATGTACCCGTTGTTTCCGATGCCGGTGTCGTCCGGCGACGACATCGCCCCGTGGATACGACTGTTCCGGATCTATCGAGACATGGGCACCCATCCTCAGTTGGAGCTGATCGCTATCGCGATCGTCGTGTTCGTGGGGCTGCGGGTGCGGCGCTACTGGACGCGAACCCAGGTGGACCGCGCCTGAGGCGTATCCACCACACCCTCTCACTCCCGGTCGACGACCGCAGACACCGGCTGCTTCGCGGTCACAATATCCCCACCACTCACCTACCCGGAAACCACGTACTCACGAGCGGCTTCCCGAATCACGTCCTCGGGCCCCTCGACACACTCCCGACGAAGGTCAGGGTACTGCCCCTCCAACGCACTGACCACGTACCCATCGAGCTCGGCGACCTCTTCGACCGCCATCCCTTCAAGCTTCTCCGAAAGCAGACTGGCGACGGCGCGACTCACTGCACAGCTCCGGCTCTCGAAGGCGATCTCCTCGATGCGACCCTCGGAGATCGTCACGTGGAACTCGCCGTCGTCGCCACAGGTGGTTTCCTCGGAGGACTTCACGAACGTCGGATCCACGAGCCCACCCTGGTTCCGCGGCTCGTGGTAATGCTCGCTGATGAGGTCGTGGTAGCGGTCGGAGGCGAGGTACCCGTCCAGATTCTCGCGTGCGGAATCCACCACGTCCAGAAGCCGGTCGATGTCCGCCCGGGTGTTGTACACGTAGAACGATGCCCGAGCGGAGCCGGGGATCTCCAACCGATCGTGGAGCGGCTGGGTGCAGTGGTCGCCGGCGCGGATGGCGATGCCGTTGTCGTTCAGCAGGCTGGAGAGGTCGTGGCCGTGGACCCCCTCGACGTTGAACGAGACGAGGCCGGTCCGCTCCTCCCCGACAGCGGGCCCGTACGTCCGGACGAACTCCGGGTCGGCGAGTTCCCGCAGGAGGTACTGCGCGAGGTCGTTCTCGTGGGCGCGGACGTTCTCCATCCCCAACTCCGAGAGGTAGTCGACGGCGGCGCCGAGCGCGATGCCCTCCGCGATGGGCGGGGTGCCGGCCTCGAACTTCCAGGGGAGCTCGTTCCACGTCGAATCGGTGAGCGTGACGTTGCGGATCATCTCCCCGCCGAAGAGGAACGGGTCGAGCTCCTCGAGGATCGCCCGCTTCCCGTACAGCCCGCCGATGCCGGTGGGGCCGGCGAGCTTGTGGCCCGAGAACGCGAAGAAGTCCGCGTCCATCGCCCCCACGTCGACGGGCCGCGTCGGCGCCGACTGGGCGCCGTCGACGACCGCGTACGCGTCGTGGTCGTGCGCGAGGTCCACGAGGCCGGCGATGGGGTTGATCGTGCCCAGCACGTTCGAGACGTGGGGCGCACACAGGACGGCGGTGTCGTCGGTGACGAGCTCGCGGGCGGCGTCCATGTCGAGGTGGCCGTCGGCCGTGACGGGGATGTGGCGGACGGTCGCGCCCGTGCGCTTGGCGATCTGCTGCCAGGTGACCAGCGAGGCGTGATGGTCCATCTCCGTCGTCACGATCTCGTCGCCGGCGTCGAGGTCCCGGCTGAGCCCGTACGCGACGAGGTTGATGCTCTCGGTGGTGTTCTTCGTGAAGACGATCTCCTCGCGGCACTCGGCGCCGAGGAACTCGGCGACGCGGTCGTGGGCCTCCTCGTAGGCGATCGAGGCCTCGTGGCTGAGTTCGTGGATCCCCCGGTGGATGTTCGCGTTGTAGCCCGCGTAGAACTCCTCGAAGACGTCGTACACCTGGCGCGGCGTGTGCGTGGTGGCGGCGTTGTCGAGGTACGTGAGCGGGTGGCCGTTCACGCGCCGGTCGAGCACGGGGAAGTCCGCGCGGATCTCCGCGGCGTCGAAGGTCATGTTCTCTGTCAAACAGTATCCCCCATAAATCCGACTATGACGGCGGGACTCGACACGGCGATCCGATCGCGGGCTCGGCCCATTGGGGAGTGGACAGTCACCCCGACAGCGACGTTCGATGGTCGCCGTGCTGTGGACCGACGTGCGGGCATCGACTACGACAACTGACACTCAAGCGCCCCCTCGACACACTCACTCCACCTCGATCCCCGAACGAAGACGCTCTCCTGCCCGTCCCCAAAATTCAGATGCTAATTGAACTCGATACAGTGGTGCTGCCGGAACGCTCCGCGTTCTGGCTGCTGAGCAGACGCCAGAGACGGTTCACCGAGACTGCTTGCGAGCCGCTCGGACCCGATCGGCGTGGTCGTCCGACCACCGACCGAATCCGGCGAGGAGGTCGCGGTCGTCCTCGAGCAACCGCTGCAGGACATCGTTGTAGCTTTCCCCCTCCCGGCGGCGGCGGTCGAGTTCTCGCTTCACCGAATCGCTGACGCGGATCTGTTCGTCGGCAGTCGCCATCGTCCGTTGTCGATCGCGTTGACATGGTTTAGTCGTTAGCCTCAGACGACAAGCTCTGCGTTTCTGGGGGTTCAGTCCGACCGCCATTGATCGAAGTTCCCTTGAAACGGGCCGTGTTCACGGCCCAGCGACGGGCGTGTCTCCGGCCCCTGGAACGATGATCCGTGGCTCCGCTACCGACCAACTTCGTCGCCGTCCACCATCACCCACCCCCGGACTTCCCCACGATCTACTGGATCTCCCCTCGCCGACCGCGACGACGGCCAGCCGTCAGCTATGTATTCGAGGACCACCGTCAGGATCGCGTACGCGACCGGCTCGGCGGGTGACACTGTGAGATACCACCCACGGACGCGTCGGTGGCTGCAAGCTCGGACCTACTACCAAAACCTAATGTCTCCTAAGACGAGACATGTAACGCATGACGAGACAAGAAACCGAGACCTCCGACCAAGAACAAGCCAGGGTCGAGGTACCGATCCCGGCTCCGGATCCCGATCTGTTCCGTCACACGGCTACTGACGATCTTCTACGACTCCTGATTGACAATCCCTACGAGCAGTTCACGATTCGGCAGCTGGGGCGGCTCACCGAGAACGCGGCCCAGTCGGTGAAGCGGGCCGTCGATGTCCTCGAAACCAACGGCATCGTCACCGTCTCGACGGAAGGAAACCGTCGTCTCGTCGGCATCAATCGAACCCGGGTACGGAAGTCCGACGATCCTGTCCTGCGCATCCCCCAGCCGGAGTTCCATCGACCCATCCGAGCGGCACTCGACCGAATCCGTGACGAGCTAGGCGAACTTCAGGGCGCCCTCGTGTTTGGCAGCGTCGCCCGAGGTCGGGCTGACCGCCAGAGTGACATCGACCTCTGGGTGCTCACCGACGACCGAACCGACCAGCACCGAGCCAACGAACTCGCGAAAGACCTCGGGGGGCAACGGTTCGACGGCGACCGGTACGAGTTCCAGATTCTCGTCGAGACACCTGAATCGGCACGCGGCCACGGCGATCGCCTCGAAGAGTTGTTCGCCGACGCGATCACTCTCGTCGACAGTGACGAACTTCGTGATCTCAAGCGAAAGGTGATGAGCGATGCCTGACGAGCCAGTCGCCCTGGCCGAGGCCGTCGCCCGTGCCGAAGACGCCTTCAGCGGCCAACTGGGACGGCTGGACTACGAAGAGGGACTCGACCCGGAAACTCACGAGAGTGACGTGATCCAGTTACGGAAAGCTTGTCGCCTGCTCGAAGCGTGCCACCTGCTCCGCGAAACCGATGGCTACCACACCAGTGTGATCGAGATGTCCTTTGCGGCGATCGAGCGCACCCTCGAATTCTATGCACTCACGGCGTCGAACGATACCATCGATGACTTCCGAGAGGGCCACGACCGCGCGTACGACCGTGGCGCCGACCTCCAACTCGTCAAGATGGAAACCGCCCGACGATTGAAGCAACTGTACCGGGACAACCGCGCTGCGGCGTACTACCGCGATACGGTCGCTGGCGCCCAGCAGGCCGATGCGATGTTTGACCTCGCAGTGACTATTCACGATTACGTCAAGAACTTCGCACGGCTCTCACACGAATGCCAGTGCCGGCAGTGACCAGTCGGTATCGTTTCACTGCGAGTTCGAGCGTGAGCCGTCGGCGAAACGATTATCGTAAGACGAGCGTAATATGCTGGTATGTCCAAAGCAAGCACGAACGGTGAGGGTGGTGACGATATCGTCACGGTGAATTTCAAAGCCACCGAGTCGTTCCTCGAAGAGATCGACGCCACGTGGCAGGGTCGAGGGTTCAACAGCCGCAGCGAGTTCATTCGCTATACGCTCCGGGATGCAGTCGAATTCCCGACGTTCGACCGTGACGAGCTCATCGCCCTACTCGCCGCTGAGGAGGATATCAGTGAAGACCAAACCATGAGTGCGGCGGAAGCCCGCGAACGGTTCGGAACCGCCGATGAGTGACGACGGGTGGACATGGGTACTCGCCTCGAAGGCGCAATCCGACCTCGACTCGCTGTCGCTCGGATCAACCGACGTGGCGGTGCGTACACCGCTGACGACGACTGATATTCGGGTATCCGATACACAGACGGGTTCTCTCGGTCTTTCCAGATCTTCAGTCAAGCTGAACCGGTTCCCTGTTCATGAACAGCATTCCAGTTCGATTATCGTGGAATATGAGCGGACCCACGTCCATATCCCCATCCCGGTCGGTGACCATGAGGCGTTCACACACCACGCCACGACCGATATCCTCCAGAAACTCAGCGAGTATTCTGAGAAGACGTTCTCAACCCGGGATTCCACCGCTTCACAGGGAATGGGGAACGCCAACAGAGCGACAGGATCGCTTGAAATGGATGTGTTCACGGCGCAGCGGCGGCCGTGTCGCCAGCCTCCGGATCGAACGGGAGGGTGATGACGAGTTCGTCGAACCAGACGACCGGTCGCTTACTCTGGCCGTCTTCCTCGAAGAAGATGATGCCCAACTGGGCGAGCCGGCTGAGTTCCTCGTGGACGTTCTTCACGTCCCGATCGACAACTCTGGCTGTCTCGTTGATACTAGCTGGCTCGTCCCGACGGATGGCTTCGATGAGATCGAGGACGCGCGGCGTCAGCGTCCCGATGAGGTCGTCGTAGCTGGTGAACGAGAGCGTCGGCGTGGAATCGGCCGCGTCGCCCAGTTCGAGCGCCTCGATTCCGTCGGCGACATCGTCGTGGAACTCACGGGAGGACTTCACGGTCACGACGAGGGTTGATTCGGCCCGAAGCTGTTCGCGCTCCATCGGGTGCAGCGGCGGCGTGGTATCGTTCATGGGTATCACCGTGGTGTGATGGCCTCACGCGACCTCGAACTCGGATTTCGGGATCTCGCTCCAGAACTGTTCCCAGAGTTCGACCATCCCGGGGAACGTAATACTGTCTGGGTTGGGGTCCGGTGCGACGTGCAGTTCGTGCCCTTTAGTGTCCTCGTGTGAGTTGTCGTACCGACGGATCGTCCCATCGTCAAGCGTGCGGGGCGGGTCCGGCTCGGTCGCGCCGTAGTGGAGCTTGTAGGCTCATCCGGACGGGTACGCGTCACGGTCGGTCCGCATGCAGAACACGCGGACGACCGTCGCATCCGGGTACTTCCTCCCCTCACTCACGCCATCGAGGTCGTCGTCGGTCCGTGAGGCCATCCTCGCCTATTGGTACACAAACCAATGCAATAGGTCTGTTGGTCGAGAGACCAATACTAGTGGCCGTACTCTCAATACTCAAGCGATTCTTCCTCTGCAGTTCAGATCACCACGTCGTACCCATGCGATAGAACGGGTAAGTTGACGACTCGAACAAATTGTAGAGCTCAGCAGGTTGCTTGCGTCAATCGTGAAACGTCCTACTCTAGATAATCATTACTGCGATAATGACCTGTATCCTCTCCCCGTAGCCCGGACGATTCGGCCGGAAACCAAACATGACCCGACCGTCCCGATTCACCACGAGTTGCCGGCCGCGTTCACCACACCTTCGCCGCCTCCACCCAACTCCCGGCACCCGCTGACCACCACAGTCGACCCGAGAGAAGTGTGAAGCTTTTTGCGTATTACCGCCGGCTTCCATCCCATACACCGCACGCCGGGTCGCGTGCGACCACACCCACTCCCGTCGATGTCCTACCGTCGCCTCCTCATCGGTCGCTGGTCCCGTCGCGACCGGCTGGCGATCCTCGTCGTCGCGGTCGGGGTCGCGTTCCTGTGCGGGACGGCCCTACTCGTCGTCGTGGCCGGCGACCAGACGACCGCGATCGCCGCCGGCTACGACAGCGACGGCGCCGTCACGACCCACGCCAGCGTCGAGGCGGCCGCCGCGGCGGCGCCGGCGAACGCGACGGTGATCCCCTTCGCCCTCGCCAACACCCCAAACGGCTCCGACCGTTACGTCCTCGCGAGACCCGACACTTCCACGGCGGCCCCGGACCTCCACGACGGCAGCGGAACGACGCTCGGCACGCTCGACGCCCCGGCGACCCGAACCCTCCGGGGTCCCGGCGGCTCGACCACCGTCCGAGTCGCCCCCCGCGGGGGCGGAACGCCCGTCCCCGATGGCTGGTACGTGGCGAACGCCTCGACGGTCGACCAGCTGGGCACGAGCGGCGCGTTCGTGGTCCGGCCCGTCAACTCGGGGGAGATCCCGCTATCGGGCGTCCCCCTGCGAACCGCGCTGGCCTTCTTCGTGCTCGGGACGCGCGAGGCGCTGACCGCCCTCGGCGTCGTCGTCGCCGGCGGCGCGGTCCTGATCGGCGTGGTCGTTCACAGCGTCACGCGGATGACCGTCCGCGACCGCCGGGCGACGATCCGCGTGGTCCGCGCCACCGGGGCCCGGCCGGCGACGGTCCTCGCGCTCTTCGGCGTGCGCGCGACGCTGCTGTCGGCCGCGGGCGCCGCCCTCGGCTACGCCGCCGGCGTCATCGGCGTCAACGCCGCCGTCAGCGTCGCGGTGTTCGCCGGCCTGCCGACCTCGCTGTCGCCGACGCTGACGCCCGCGGCCGCACGGGTCATCGTACCGATCCTCGCGGCCGTCGTCGCCCTCGGCGGGGTCAGCGGCGTGCTCGCGGCCGTCCCGGCGGTGCGCGGCTCGCCCCTGAAAGATGGCCGTGACGCCCGACCCCACACGATCGGCACCTCCCGCCTAGCATGGCTCCGATCGGTCGCCAGGCCCACGGTGCTCGACGTGCGGACGGCCGTGCCCACCGCCGCGACGCTCGCGGCGTTCGTCGCCTTCGTCGTCCTGGTGGGGTCGATGGCGGGCATCGTCGCCCCGCTCTCCGGGGGCGAGGGGGCGACGATCACCGAGCCCGGAGCCGTCCACCCGATCGCGAGCACCGTCCCGACGACGTACGCGGCCGCGCTGCGCGACCGCGGGATCGCCGCCAGCCCCGAGCTGCTGCTGTTCGAGGTGGACGACGGCCGGACGTACACGGTCCGCGGGGCCGAGTACGGTGCGTTCGCCTCGGTCACCGACGCGTCGCTCGTCGACGGCCGTCGCCCGGCAACCGCCGACGAGGCGGTGATCGGCGCCGACCTCGCGCGGACGATGGACGTGGGGATCGGCGACCGCCTGACGCTCGGCGGGCCGACCCGCCCCGGGCTCGCCCGCGTCGAGGTCGTCGGCGTGTTCACCGCCCCCGGTCCGCTCGACGACCAACTGATCGTGCCGTTGCCGGCCGCACGCGGCCTCGCCGGGAAGCCGCCGGGGACGGCACAGTTCGTCCGCGCCGAACGGCTCCCGGAGGACGGCGTCGACGCGCGGTCGACCCGTATCACGGCGATCCGGGCCCCCGACAGCGCGGCGCCCAACAGCACCGTCGAGGCGACCGTCGTCGTCGAGAACCGCCGCGAGGAGCGAACGACCGCGACCGTCCCGATCACGGTGGAGAACCGGACGGTCGAGCGCGAGGTCACGATCGATCCCGGCGGCGAGGCGACCGTTCCCGTCGCCGTCGAGACCGGCTCCCCCGGAACGATCGACATCTCCGCAGGCGATATCACGCGGACGATCCGCGTCGGCGACGCGACGAGCGGGGGACTCACCATCGGACCGCTCCCCGAGCGCGGCCCGCCGAACGCGACGCTCTCGGTCCGGGTTCGCGACGCCGACGGCGGCCCGGTGGCGAACGCGACGGTGACCGCCGGCGACGAGACGGCGACGACGAACGACGACGGGGTCGCCCGCATCACAACCGGCGACCCGGGCGACCTCACGATCCGCGCCCGCGCCGGCAACCGCACGGGCCGGGCTACGATGCGCGTCGCCGCGGACGCACCGCGCCGGCCGACCACGACGCTCGCGGTCCGCCCCGAGTCTCCCGACCTGCTCACCCGCGCGACGGTGACCGCGACGCTGTCGAACCCGTGGGGCGACCCGATAGAGGACGTGCCCGTCGCGGTCGCCGGCCCCGACGGCCGAACGGAGCGAACGGTCACGCTCGCCTCCGGAGAGACCCGCGAGATCGGCGTGCGTCTCCCCAGACAGCCGCCCGGGACCTACGAGGCGACACTCCGGGTCGACGGCGAGACGGTCGCCGTCGAGTCGTTCCGCGTCACCGGCGACGAGCGGGTCGCGGCGGCGCTGGCGACCGGCGGCCGCGCCGGCACGTCGGGGATCGGCCGGGCCGTCGAGACAGCGTTCGGCAACCTCCGGCTCGTGTTCGGGACCGTCCTCGCGCTGGCGGCGGGGCTCACCGTCGGCGGCACGACGGCGACGTTCTCGCGGGCGGTCCACGGCCGTCGGGAGACGATCGGGATCCACCGCGCGACGGGCGCCTCCCCGGCGAGAGTGTTCCGGATCGTCCTCGGCGACGCCCTCCGGATCGGCGTCCTCGCGGCGCTGGTCGCGATCCCGGTGGGAGTCGCCGGCCTCCGGCTCGCGGGCGCTCTGGGCTACCTGACGGTGTTCGGCGTCCGGATCCAGGCGACCGGGTCGCCGGCGCTGCTCGCGGCGGCAGCCCTGGCCGGCCTGTCGGTGACGCTGGCGGGCGCCGGGCTGGCGACCGCCTCGCTGCTGGCGCGTCCCCCCGCGCGACTCGTCCGCGACGAGCCGGCGACCGGACCGCCGGCGGAGGGCCGCAATGAGTGACGGTCCCGACCGCCGGGCGCTCGCGATCCTCGCGTGCGTCGTCGTGGGCGCGGGCGCCAGGCTCGCGCCGCTGTGGTGGAGCCCGCTTCCCGCGACGCTCGACGGGTTCAAATACGCCCACCGAGCGAACGACGTGCTCGCGGCCGGGCACATCGACCTCGTCGGCATGCGGGTGGACGCCCTCGCCTCGACGGCGCTGCTGTCGACCGGCAGCCTGGTGACGGGCGCGGCGCCGCTGGGGCTCGCGCAGCCGTTGTACGCGCTGATCGGGACGTCGGGCGTCCTGCTCGGCGCCGTGTTCGCCCGACGGCTCGGTGCGAGCCTCGGGTGGCCGGGTCGCCGGCGCGGTCGCGCGGCCGTGCTCGCGGCGCTCGCGCTCGCCGTCGACGGCGTGTTCGTCCGCCGAACCGGCGTCCCCGACGACGACGCGATCACGCTGGTGACGATCCCGCTGCTCGCGCTGGCCGTCCACCTGTACGCCCGCGGGGAGCGACCGGCGTGGCTCGCCGTCGCGGGCGTCATCCTGCTCGCGCTGCCCGTCACGCACACGTTCAGCACCCTGCTCGCGGCGCTCGTGTTGATCGGGCTGCTCGCGGGCCACCTGATCGGCCGGCCACTCACCCGCGGCCGGCTCGTCGCCGCCGGGCTCGTGCTCGCCTTCTGTGCGTACTTCGTCGCCTACTACACGCTCGCGGCGGCGACGCCGCTCACGGTCCCGTACGTCGACCGCGTGCAGTCCTCGCCGGGCCTGTTCGCCGCGTGGCTCGTCGTCCTGGTCGCCGCGGTCCCGTGGTATCAGCGCACGACCCGCCGGATGCGCCGGCTCGCCGCCGTCGTCCCCCTAGCGTTCGTCCTCGCGGCGATCGCCGTCAACGCTCGGACCGTCGTGTTCCCGGGGACCGCCGCGACGCCGCGTCTCGTCCTCCTGTTCGTGCTTCCGTTCGCCGTGCCCGCCGCGCTGGCGGCGGTTGCGGGCCACCGGTTCGGTCGGGTCGGGCCGGTCGAGCCGGCGCTGTTCGCGCTGTTTCTCGCGCCGGTCGTCCAGATCCTCTTCTCGTTCACCGCGGGGCTCACGCCGGAGTACTTCGCGACGGCGCTGCGCGCACAGACGCACGTCCACCTCCCGGTGCTCGTGCTCGCGGCCGCGGTCGTCTCGCGGCTCGAACCGCGCGAACGACTGGCCGGCGTCGCTGCCGACGGGGGATCCGCCGTCCGGCGATGGCTGGGCGTCGCCGGCCCGCTCGGGGACGCCGTTCGATCGATCGGTGCCGTCGGTCGGCCGCTGGCGGCGGCCGCCCGACCGGTGGGCGTCGCCGTGCTCGTCGTCGCGATGGCGGCGACGCTCCCGGTCGCGTACGTGAACCTCGACACCGGTTCGTACCCGAGCACGACGACCGAATCCGAGTTCGCCGCCGGCACCTTCGCAACCCAGCATATCGAGGGAACCTGGACCAGTTCCCACACCGGCGTCCGCGTCCCGGGGAACTACTACGGGGACGTGAACGCGAGCGTCGGTCCGACGGCGTCGTGGCTCCGTGGAGGGCCGTCGCCCTCGTGTGCGGTCGTCTCACAGCGCTCGTGGACGACGACGGGCGCTCACCTGTTCCCGGCCGCGCCGGCGACGATCCCGCCGGCGACGTACGACCGCTGGGTGGACCACCGATCGCTCGTGTACGATGCCGGCGGCGCCGACCCCGTCGTCGTGACGGTGCCGTCGGCGATCGGCGACCCCGAGGCTGCGGGGTTCGGCGGTAGCTGCTGACCGCAGAACGACATCGGAACTCCGGAACTCCCTGCCGCCGGCCGTCGTCCCTCTTCGCCTACTCGTCGTCGAGGTACGGCGCACACACGCGCCGGACGCCCTCCTCGAAGTCGACCTGAGGTTCCCAGCCGGTCGCCTCGCGGATCCTCGTGATGTCGGCGCAGGTGTCGTGGACGTAGTTCTCCAGCGGTATCGGCTCGTAGGCCGGCTCCACGTCGGTGCCGAGCGCGTCGTTGATCAGCTCGACCATCTCGTTGAACGAGTAGGGGTCGCCCGTCCCGAGGTTGTACACGCCGGTCAGCTCGTGGTCGGCGATCGCCTCCAGCCCGCGGACGATGTCGTCGACGTGCGTGAAGTCGCGCGTTTGGGTGCCGTCGCCCCACAGCACCGGCGACTCGCCGTTGGCGATGTCGTCGGCGAACTGCGAGACCGTGTTGGCGTATTCGCCCTTGTGCCCCTCGGCGCCGCCGTAGCCCTGGTACACCGAGAAGAAGCGCGCGCCGGCACACGTCAGGTCGTCGTAGAAGTCGTTGTAGTACTCCGCGTAGCGCTCGCGCCCGAGCATCGACGCGTCGTACCCCGTCGACGCCTCCAGGTCCATGTCCTCGGGGCTCGGTTCCGTGCGGCTTCCGTACGCCGAGGAAGTCGAGGCGTACACGACCGTGTCGCAGCCGTCAGCGCGGGCCTGCTCGACGACGTTGACGAACCCCTCGATGTTGACGCGGGCGCCCTGTCGGGGGTTTTCCTCGAGCATCTGGCGCGAGGACAGCGCCGCGAGGTGGAACACGCAATCCACGTCGGTCGGGAGATCTTCGTCGAGCACGTCCGCCTCGACGAACTCCACGTCCGCCGAGAGGTTCTCGGGCGTCCCGAGGTAGCCGTTGTCGAGCGCGATCACGTCGTTGCCGGCGGCCGCCAGCGTGTTCGCCAGGTTCGAGCCGATGAACCCCGCGCCGCCGGTGACCAGCACGCGTGCGTCGTTCATACTCGGGATGGACTCGGCCGCCGGCAAAGGGGTGTCGGTCGGCTGATGTGCTGGACACGAATCGGGCACCGTTCGGTCCGGGCGACCCCGCTCGATCGACCCCTCTCCGTCCGGCGATCACGGGCGTGCCTCCAGTGTCAACCGGCCGCCGTGTGTGGATCCTCCTCGCGGGTGGTTCGGGTCCGTGGTTTTAAGCGGGTTCCCGGACGACCATGAACAAATGTCGTCCATCGAACTCACCGACAGTCAGCGGAAGATCCTCAACGAACTGGTGAACCTCTACCGCGAGGAGGAGGACGCGGTAAAGGGGGAGACGATCGCCGACGCCGTCGGGCGAAACGCCGGCACGATCCGCAACCAGATGCAGAGCCTGAAGGCGCTGCAGTTGGTCGAGGGCGTACCGGGGCCGAAGGGCGGATACAAGCCGACCGCGACCGCCTTCGAGGCGCTGGATCTGCAGAACCTCGACGAGCCCGCGTCGACGCCGCTGTTCCACGAGGGCGAGCGCCTCGACAACGTCAACGTCCAGGAGATCAACCTCACGTCCGTCCACCACCCGGAGCTGTGCCGCGCGGAGATCCACGTCCAGGGGTCGGTACGCGACTTCCACGAGGGCGACTCCGTCAGCGTCGGACCGACGCCGCTGTCGAAGCTCGTCATCGACGGCACCCTCGACGGGAAGGACGACACCGCCTCGGTGCTCATCCTCAAGATCGACGGGATGGAGGCGCCCTCGGAGTCGCCCGAGCACTGATCCGATCGCGAACCGACGGAGACGACGCCGAACCGAGGCGATACCGATGACGGACGACCGACCGACCGAGCGGGAACCTGGGGGACTCGAACGGCTCCGCGAGCGGGTGCGAGCGGCCGCGCGGTTCACGTTCGAGGTGCTGCGCGGCCACGCTCGGAGCCGGCACCTCGACAACCGCGAGAAATGACGGAGCCCCGCGTCGACGGCGGCGTCGCTGACGGGCGAAACGGACCGCGAGAACGGACGGCGACGCGCGTCAGCAGCTACTATCCTGTGTGAGTCACATGTCGCTCCAGGCGTTGAGCGCGCGCCCGTAGCCGGACACGTCGGCGATCCAGCGGCTCGCGACGGCCTTCTTCAGCGCCTTGGCGGCCGGGCCGCCGAAGGTGTTGATCGGGGACTCGAACCCGGCGGCCTTCACGTCGTGGGCGACGGCCTCCTCGCCGACCGAGATGAGCGTCCCCTTGTCCTCGTGGCGCCACGACTTCAGGGGGGCGCCGCGGACGGCGCGGGCGAGGTTCTCGCCGGCGACCTCGGCGGCCTGCCAGGCGGCCTGCGCCGTCGGCGGGGCGAACTCCTCGTCGCCCTGCTCGACGAGGGCGGTGTCGCCGATGGCGAACACGTTGTCGTCGCTCGTCTCGAACGTCGACTCGGCGTACACGCGGTTGGAGCGGTCGTCGGCGTGGAGGTGGAAGTCCTCGACCTCCGGCTGGCCGGTGATGCCGCCGGTCCACAGCAGCACGTCGTACTCCTTCACGAGGTCCTCGGAGAAGTCGATGTCCTCCTTCGCGGGGGCGTCGCCGTTGCCGTCCTCGCCGTAGTACTCCGCCTCGGCGCCGCCGAGGTAGACGGCGTGCTCGTCGACCTTCGAGATGAACTCGCCCGTGGAGACGGCGATGTCCTTCTCGTCGAGGCGCTTGCGGATGGCGCCCTGCACCTCGGGGTCGTTGTTCGGGAACACCGAGTCGAGCCCCTCGACGAGCTCGATGTCGATGGGCGCCTTGTGGTCGTCGCGGTACTCCGCGATCTCGCCGGCCGACTGGATCCCCGAGAGGCCGGCGCCCCCGACGAGCACGTTCGCGGGCTCGGTCGTGGTCGCTTCCTGCCCGGCAGCCTTCACGGCCTGGTGGATCTCGCGGGCGTCGTCGAGCGTCTTCAGCGTGAGCGCGTGCTCGCGCAGCCCGTCGATGCCGAAGAACGCCGTCGCCGAGCCGACGGCGACGAGGAGGTAGTCGTAGTCGATCTCGTCGCCGTCGCCGGTGTGGACGACCTGCTCGTCGGCGTCGATCTCCGTGACGCGGCCCTTCACGAAGTTCGTGTCGTCGTCTTTGATCTCCTCGACCGGGATGGCGACCTTGGATTCGACCTCCGGCTTGCGGATGACGCGGTGGGCCTCGTGGAGCACGAGGTGGTAGTCGGTGTCCGACACCCACGTCAGTTCGGCCTCGCCGGGTTCGATAGCGTCCTCGAACGACTTCACCGTCCCGGCGCCGGCGTACCCGGCTCCGACAACGACGACCTGTTGGCTCATGGCCGTGCGTTTCCGGGCGGTGGATAAATGCGTGTTGAAACCGCCAGCAACGGGCGGTTCGGCGTCCGATCCGACCCCCGACCGCGCCGGCGAGGCCCGGCGACCTCGGCGGCACCGCACCGCTCCGGCGATAGCGACTAGTCGAGCGACAACCCGGCGTGCCAGCGGTCGACGCCCGCCTCGCGCTTCACCTCGTCCATCCGCGCCAGTAACGCCGCCGCGAGGCTGGCGCACTCGGCGGCCCGCGACTCGCCCTCGGTGCGGAACTCCCCGGTGACGCGGTTGGCGTACACCGTGCAGACGGCGCCGGCGCGGAGGCCGTACACGTTCGCGATCGTGGCGATCGCGGCGGCCTCCATCTCGATGTTCTTCACGTTCGCCTCGCGCAGCTCGTCGACGAGCGCGTCGCTGCCGGCGGCCTCGAACCCCTCGAACCCGGGGCGGCCCTGCCCGGCGTAGAAGGAGTCCGCCGACATGGTAATCCCGACGTGGTAGTCGTAGCCGAGGCGCTCGGCGGCCGCCACGAGCGCCGAGACGACCTCGTGGTCGGCGGCGGCGGGGTAGTCCTCGCGGACGTACTCCTTGCTCGTGCCCTCCTGGCGGACGGCGCCGGAGGTGATGACCAGGTCGCCCACGTCCATCCCCTCCTGGATGGCGCCGCAGGAGCCGACGCGGATGAACGTGTCCGCGCCGACGCGTGCCAGCTCCTCGACGGCGATGGCGGCCGAGGGGGAGCCGATCCCCGTGGAGGTGACCGACAGCGCCTCGCCGTCGTACTCGCCGGTGGCGGTTCGGTACTCGCGGTGCTGGCCCACCTCCTCGTGGTCGTCCCACAGCGCGGTCACCTTGTCGACGCGCTCGGGGTTGCCCGGCAGGAGGACGGTGTCGGCCACGTCGTCGGGGCCGACCTCGATGTGGTACTGGACCTCGGCGTTCGGGTCCTCGCTGTCGTCGCTGGGGTCGCGATCGCTCATGTCCCCGCACTTCTGCGAGGGTCCTTGTAAGTCCGCTCGTTTCCCGCGGCGGCGTGGACGCCGAGCCCAATATCGACCCCCGGGCGTTCGGTCCCCGGCGTCGCCCGCCGGCTCCCGTCTGTTTTTGTCCCGCGGGCGGAACCGCCCCGCATGGAGTTTCCCGACGCCGGCGACGAGGGGTTCGAGCCGGTCGACCCGGAGGCGGTCGGCCTCGACCCCGACGCCGTCCGCGACGCCGTCGAGTTCCACCTGACGCACGGCACGCCGCCCGAGCAGGTCGCGTACGACTTCTCGAACCAGGAACCGTGGGACGAGTCCGAGGGCGAGTTGGGCTACACGCTCGGCCCGATGCCCGACCGCCGCGGCGGCCCAGCCGGCCTGATTCTGAAGGAGGGGAAGCTCGTCGCCGAGTGGGGCGACACCCGCCGCGTCGACCACTCCTTTTCGGTCGCGAAGTCGTTCCTCTCGATCGTCGCGGGGGCCGCCTGGGACCGCGGGCTGTTCGAGCTCGACGAGCGCGTCGCCGAGAGCCGCGGGCACGCGGACGACGGCGGCTTCGACTCCGCTCAGAACGCGCCGATCACCTGGCGCCATCTCCTCCAGCAGACCAGCGAGTGGGAGGGGACGCTGTTCGACCGCCCGGACAGCATCGACCGCAACCGCGGCGTCGGCAAGACCGGGGGCCCGGGGAAGGGGGAACACCGCGACCTGGCGGACCCGGGAACCCACTGGGAGTACAACGACGTGCGGATCAACCGGCTCGCGCTGTCCCTGTTGCGCCTGTGGGCGAAGCCCCTCCCGCGCGTGCTCGCCCACGAGGTGGTGGATCCCGCGGGGGCGACCCGGACCTGGGAGTGGCACGGCTATCACAACTCCGACGTGGAGATCGAGGGGCGGACGATGAAGTCCGTCTCCGGCGGCGGCCACTGGGGCGGCGGCTTCTGGGGCTCGGCGCGTGACCTCGCGCGGGCGGGTCACCTGCTGTTGAACCGCGGACGCTGGGGAGACGACCGACTCCTCTCCGAGGAATGGGTCGAGGCCGCGACCGCGCCCTGCGAGGTGAACCCGAACTACGGGTTCTTGCTGTGGCTCAACACCGACCGGACGCTGTGGCCGTCGGCGCCCGAATCGGCGTACGCGATGCTCGGCCATGGGCAGAACGTCGTCTGGGTCGACCCCGACCACGACCTCGTGGTGGTGTTGCGGTGGCTCGCGCTGTCGGAGGACCGCGCCGAGCGCGAGGACCTCCCGAACCAGGATCGCTTCCTCCGACGGTTGCTCGCCGGTCTGTGACGCGTGGATTCGTCGCCGGGAACTAACATCACCGGCGCCGACGCACGGGTATGTCGGCGACGACGGACCCGGGGCTCGACTACGTCAACCCCGCGGCCGCCTACGGCTTCGACGCCAGTTACCGGGACGCCTCGCCCAACTGGGACATCGGTCGCCCGCAGCGCGCGTTCGTGGCGCTGGCGGAGGCCGGCCGGATCGGCCGACGGGTGATCGAGGTCGGCTGCGGCACCGGGGAGCTGTCGCTGTTTCTCGCACGGCGGGGCCACGAGGTGCTCGGCGTCGACGTGGCGCCGACGGCGATCCGGCAGGCCCGGGAGAAGGCACGCTGGCGACGCATCCGCGCCCACTTCCTCGTGTGGGACGCGCTTCGACTGGACGCGCTCGGCGTGACCGCGGATACGGTCGTCGACTCCGCGATGTTGCACTGTCTCGGGCCGGCCGAACGTCGGCTCGCGACCGAGGCGATCCGGCGGACGCTGCGCCCGGACGGGTGGTACTTCCTCGTGTGTGACGCCCGCGGCGACGACGTGGCTCCCACCTGGGCGTCGCTGTCGCGGGCGGACCTGCGCGATCTGTTCACCCCGGACCGCGGCTGGGAGTTGGCGTTCGTGGCCGACACGGTGTTCGAGCGCCGCGGTACGCGAAACCCGGCGTTCCTCGTCGGCGCCCGGCGAACCCGATGACGACGGTGGGGCTGGCGACGGACCTCCCGCCGGCAGGCAAGGTACATACCCGTCGCGCCCCTGATCGAGGGTATGACCGAGAGCGCAACGTTCGGCGGCGGCTGCTTCTGGTGTATCGAGGCGGCCTTCGAGGAGATCGACGGCGTCGACGACGTCACGTCCGGCTACGCCGGCGGTCACACCGAGGACCCAACCTATCGCGAGGTCTGCTCGGGGACGACGGGCCACGCGGAGGTCGTGCAGGTGACGTACGACCCCGATGTCATCAGCTATGAGGAGCTGTTGGAGGTGTTCTTCACCGTCCACGACCCGACCCAGTTGAACCGGCAGGGGCCGGACGTCGGGACCCAGTACCGGTCGATCGTGCTGTATCACGACGACGACCAGCGCGAGATCGCCGCGTCGTACATCGAGGCGCTCGACGAGGAGGGCGGCTACGACGACGAGGTCGTCACCGAACTCGAACCCCTGGAGACGTTCTACCGCGCCGAGGAGAAGCATCAGGACTACTTCGCGAAGAACCCGAACGACGCCTACTGCTCGATGCACGCTCAGCCCAAGATCGACAAGGTGCGCGAGAAGTTCGCCGAGAAGATCAACGTGTAGACCCGGCGGCAGGAAGCTCGGCGACCGCGGTCGCCGACGCCGAGACCCATATCATCGGCGACGATCTCGGTCCCGCCGCCTACGATCGGTTCGGTTCGGTTCGACACCCTCGAAGTAGCGGTCGTAGTGAGCCGCGCAGCCCGGGTTGAACGCGGCCTCACACTCCGGGCAGGCGAACTGGGTGTCCAGATACTCCTCGACGGATAGCGTCGCGCCACAGGCACCACACAGCACCGCGGGCTCGTCGAACCGGTCGCGGGGCCACGGCTCGGATCCGTGGTCCGCGACGGCGTCGTGGCACTCGACGCACGGGACGAACCGCTCACAACAGCCGAGCCGCAGGGCGATCACGTCCGTCGGTCCGTCGTAGTGGGCACAGCGGGTTTCCGGGCCGACAGCGACGCCGACGACGGTCGTGCCGTGAACGTCCCGTCGCACGTCGTACGGCGGGGGCGGACGCGTCAAAACCGTTCCGTCACCGAGCCGGTCCGTCGCCGTCGCGACCGCGTCCGGAACGGCGCACCCCGAAAACACGGAATATATCTCCGGTTATTCTATCGATTACAATACGGCTAGCGACACGTGAACCGTTCGCTCGCGGCGGTGTGGCCCCGCGCCGGCCGCGAGACCCCACGGCGACGTGCGGCGGTTCGGACCGGCCGAGGGTCGCCACTGGCCCAACATGGACACCACGGCAGCGGAGCCGGACCAGCCGGTCCGGTCCCCGATTTTTCACGCGACGACGGCGTGAGCGGCCGTCGCCGACGCCCGGAACGACGACGCCCGTTCCCCGGGGGGGTAGCACGTCCGTCACGCGACCAGAAAACGTCACTCAGATTGGTGGAGATATACGGGTGATAACAATAGTCGAGTCGAGCCTCGTATCGATCGCTCGCGGACGGGGTTTGTCGCCTCCCTCGACGCGAGTAGCGACCGAGACGCGCTCGATCCCGGCGACATCACGCGCCGATCGACGCCCCTCGGACGACCGCCGAACTGGCCCCCCACTCCGGCGGGTCGCCATCGCATCGCATCCACCGCGGCCGCGCCCCCCGGCGCGGCCGATCCGGGTTCGGCCCCACGGGTGACGTTCCATCCGTCACCCGTTTTCGCGACGTACCCTTGTCGGCGACCGTCCGATCCTCGACGACCCCCGTGCTCGGTCCGCCTCCCCCGACTCATACCGCTGCCGGGCGTCGATCGACTCTCGGACTCTCTCGACTCAGTCCCCGCCGTCGGTCGACGGTCAGTCGGGCGGTTCCGTTCCCTCGGGGTCGGGAGTCGGCGTCGCGGTCTCCGTCCCGTCGGATCCGGACTCGCCGTCGTCGGGCGCTAGAGTGGCCCTCGCGTCGTCCGCCTCGGGTGTTGACGTTTCGGTCCCCGAGTCGGCCGCCTCGGTCCCGTCATCGTCGCTTCCCGGCGTATCCGTTTCCGTTGCATCATCCTGGGGCGCCTCAGTTTCCGTTCCGGCGTCGCCCGTCGGCGTCTCCGTTCCCGTTTCGTCGCCCGTCGGCGTCTCCGTCCCGTCGCCCTCCGGTTCGTCCGGTGTCGTGGACTCGTCCGCGGATTCGAGCGGGACGAGGACGCCGACAGCCTCGACCGTGGCCGTGAACTGCCCGTCCGTGACGCTACCGTCGGCGACGCGGGTCCAGCCATCGCCGTCGTACCGCCAGAGGTCGACGGCCTTCGAGTCGGCCGTCCCGTCGAGTTCGAACGAGAGTTCCGTCGGGACGGTCGCCCCCGAGACCGACAGCGCCTCGTCGGCGGCGGGCGTCCCCGGCGGGTCACCGGGTAGGGAGGCGCGCTCGACCGTGTCGAACTCGTACGGGTCGTCGCCGTTCAGCCCCAGGTCGGCGATGCCGTCGGCGAAGGAGACGGTCACGCCGTCGCCGACGGCGACCGCCGTCACGCCGAACGCGCCGCGCTCGACGCTGAGTTGCCGGTCGCCGTTCCCGCGGAGGGCGACTCGCTCCAGTCGGTCGCCGCCGGGGTAGTCGCCGACGACGCCGGGAGCGGCGTTGTCCTCGATCGTCGTGTCGCGGATCACGTTGTCGCCGCTGTCGGAGAACGCGATCCCGGGGCCGTCGTTGTCCGCGACGACGCTGTCGACGATGACGTTGCCCTCCACGTCGGTGCTGAGGCGGATCGCCGCGCCGCCGTCGCCCGCGCCGTTGCCGACGGCGCGCACGTCCGAGAACGTGCTCCGGCCGACGTTCTGTGCGAGATACAGGCCCTGCGCGTCGTTGTCCTCGACGGCGAGCCCGCGCACCTCGATGTCGTACGTCTCCCACAGGAGGACGCCGTGGCGATTGTCGTTCGCGGTGATCTCGCGAAGCGTCGAGTCGTCCACCTCGTTGAAGTAGACGCCCGCACCCGCGTTGCCGGAGGCGTCGACCCCGACGAGCGTGAGGCTCGTCCCGACCGCGTCGAACGACCCGGCCTGGACGCCGGTGTCGAACCCCGTGACGCCCACGTCGCGCACCGTCACGTTCGTCAGCGGGTCGCCCACATCCCCGGTGCCGACGGTGCCGTTGAGCACGAGGAGCCCGATCGAGTCCTCGCTCCCGTCGCCGGCGATCGTGTTCCCGTTCCCGTCGAGGACCACGTCCGGGGCGCGGACGTGGAGACAGACGCCGTCGCCGTCGGCCGCGAGGTCCTCGGTCAGCTCGTATCGCCCCGGCTCGTCGACGACCGTGCAGGAGTCGATCTCGCGGTCGGGCGCGTTGTCGGGCTGGGCGGGTGTGCCGTCAGGGGTCCCGTCAGGTTGCTCCGGGTCGTCCTCGGACTCCGGCGTCTCGTCCGGTTGCTCAGGTGTTTCGGTGTCGTCCGCGGGTGGTTCCATCGTACGCTCGGGCGGTTCCGTTTCGTCCGCGGAGGGTTCAGTCGTGGTCTCGGGCGTCTCGGTTTCGTCAGCGGGCGGTTCTGTCGTACTCTCCGGCGTTTCGGTGTCGTCTTCCGGAGTCTCGGTGCGGGCGTCGTCGGGCGGATCCGCCCCGGCGTCCTCGTCCCCGTCGCCCGGGGCGGGAGTAGCCGCCTCGGGTTCGTCCTCATCGACTCCGTCACCGTCGGTCTCGCCGTCGGCGTCTCCGGCATCCCCGGCGTCACCGTCGCTTTCGGCGGTCGGGAGGCTACCGGTCACGTCCTCGTCGTTTCGCTCGATTCGGTACGGCGAGGCGTTGCCGATCACCTGTACGGAGCGGATCTCGCCGGTCACGAGGTAGGCGTCCCCGGCTCCGTCGCCGGTCTGGCCGGCGATCGTGACCGTTCCGTCGCCGTCGTAGCGGATCGTGTCGTCGCGGTCGGCGGAGTGGCCGTCGACGACGGTCGACGTGGCGTCGCCCTCGACGACGATACGGTAGCTGAACCGGTCGCCCTCGGCGGCGATCACTTCGAGCGTCGACGTGTTTTCGTTCGGAACGCCGCCGCGGTCGGGGGCCGCCCGAACGGCGTCGCGGTCGGCAAGGGAGGCTTCCTCGCCCCCGTCGAGTCCGAGCACGCCGACGTTGGCGCTCTCGACGGTGTCGATGGTCCCGACGGCGCCGGAGACGCCGACGACCCCCGCCGCGAGCACGACACAGAGCACCACCGCAGCGATGGACGGGAGCGGCGAGCGGACGGGACCGTCCTCGGTCATTCGTTCGTCCCTCGTTCGTGTTCGGGAGGGCCGGCCGTGTCAACGAGGCGTCGCGTACTCGGTCGGTGAAGCGATGGGTCCGAATGCGGCATGATGGTGTCGCACGCCCGACCGCGGACGTGTCGATTTCGGCGTTCGAACGACCGATAAAAAGTTATAACACTGATACGTCACGGTAGGGCGACCGAACCGCGGCCGCGTCGCTCGAAACGCGATCCTACCGAGGTCTGCGGGGTATCCGTGGGCGACGAGAGGATGGGTCACTTGGCCGGCCTGAATCGACTTGACGAGTATCAGGATGCGAATGACTTCGACCGGTGAGAGACGACGATTTCGACGGCGAAGGCTGACCGAACGCTTATCCGCCGGCTATGCGAATCGCAGGTATGGCAAGCGCGGCCGACAAAAACCACGAATCCGGGGTGGAGTTCTTCGTCGAGGACGACGGCTCGATCACGGCCCGCGACCTCGAAACCGGACTCGCCCGGGGCGGCGAGACGAAGGCCGAGGCGCTGTCCCAACTCGCGGAGGTGCTGGCACTCCAGGAGGGCGGCGGCGAGCCGATCGAGGACCCCGACGCCTTCCTTGCCGACGAACTCGGGATCGACCCCGACGATGTCGAGGCTGCGCGCGACGAGAACGGCGAACTTCCCGACTTCCTCCAGTAACTGCGGACGGTGTTCTCCGGGCGGGAGGTCATTTCCGTACTCACGAGCTTCGGCTGGGCGCCCGTCCACCGGAAGGGGAGTCACGTCCGACTTCGGTACGAGAACTCCGACACGGGCGAGGTCCGGTTGGTCGACGTCCCGATGCACGACGAGATCGCCATCGGAACCCTGCGATCCATCGCGGACCAATGCGGTGCGGACGACTTCCAGGCGTGGTGCGCGTGGATCGACGAGCATCGCTGACTCGGCCGCGCTCACGCCTCACCACCCCCGACGACCGCGTCTGCGAGCAGGTCGATACGGTCGCGAAGCAGCTGGTAGCCGGCGTCGGTAGCGAATCTCCTCAGGTACATCCCGAACGAGATCGTCGACGCCGTCCGCATCGACCCCGGCAGCGACGACGTGGTTCCAGAAGTAGTCCCAGTAGAGCGCGACCTCGCAGTCGTTGACGAGCCCGAGCAGCTCGAAGCGCCCTTCGTCGGCATCAGTGAGGTGCTGGGTCATCGCGACCGCGTCGCTCGGCGACCGGAATTCGGCGAGCGTCCACGCCAGTTCGCCTTTGATGTGTGTGAACGTCCCGTGGTTCTCCGTCGTCGTCTTCGACATCAACAGATCAACCGGACGGGGTGATGATAGGGCCGAGCCTTGGACGCGCGGTGGAAGTAGTTGCCGTCGAGTTCGGATATCGGCTGGCTTACCGCCTCCTACACTGCCTCCTCACCGTGTACGTCGCGATAGTGGCCGGCGGAAGTGATTAGCCGCACTTCGTCGCGACTCAGCAACTCGTGGTCTTTCGCGTCCCGAAGTTCGTGGAACACACCATCCAAGCCCTGCTGTCGAGCGCATTCCGCACACCAGAAGTGGTTGTTCGTCGGCTCCCAACTTCGGTGCCCCCGTGGGCAGGTGTAGCGCCACCGGTCGGTCTGCTCGTCGAGTTGGATCTCGCGCATTCTTCTCCTAGGCAACGCACGAGTCCCCTAAGAGGGCGAGCCATGGGCGGAGTGAAACTGAACGTGAAGCGCAGTCAGTCCGCCATATCGAACGTCGCCTGCTGCGTGAACCCGCCGATCTCGTCGGCGCGCTCCTCGTACTCCTCGATTGTCAGCGCCCCGCACCTGAGCAACTGCATCCGTGTGCGATCGCAATCGGAGAGCTCGAGCTCGTACACTGAGTCCTTCAGGAAGTAGCCGACGGCCTCAGCGAGATACGGCGGGACGGCGTTGCCGATCTGCTTCCGCTGCGCGCCGAGTGCGCCCTTGAACCGGTACGAGTCCGGGAACGTCTGAAGCCGTGCGCCTTCACGCGGTGTCAGGCCGCGGTGCTGGAACGGGTGGATACAACGAGCGCTCGACGGCTTCGACATGTTGGAGGTGATCGCGACCGCCGGCTCGTCGGACTTGAGCCGCGAGTAGGAGTTGTGATAGCCCGAGGACGGCTGCAGTTCGTCCGGGATCTCGTCGCGGTTCCCGCCGTCGGAGATATGCGAGATCATCTCGACCATGTCGCTCTGGTGGTTCGCCGCGATATGCGAACTCAGCTCGTCGGTGTCGCCGCGGAGATCCGTTTGCAGGACCGTCTCCGGCTCCTGCACGTACTCGGTCTTCTCCTCGCCCGGTCCGACCTCGGGGAGGTCGCCGATCCCGTCCATCACGCCGGGCGTCCCGATCGTGTCGATCTCGAACCCCTCGAACGGGTTGGTCATGCTCCCCTTCTCGGAGGCGATCACGATGAGGCGTCGTCGGTGCTGCGGGACACCGAAGTCCGAGGACGTGACGACGCGATGTGTGACCTCGTACCCGAGGTTGTCGAACGACCCCTCGACGGCCTCGAAGAACTCGCCGTCGGCGGTATTCCGCATCCCGCGGACGTTCTCGAACAGGGCCGCCTTCGGGCGCAGCACGTCGACCCAGTCGATGAAGTTCTCGAACAGGTGGTTCCGATCGTCGGAGCCGTCGGGGCTGATGACCTCGGAAAATCCCTGACAGGGTGGACCGCCGGCGACGAGGTCGACCGTCTCCGCGCCGACCGCGTCGACGATCTGGTCGCGAGGGATATCTCTGATATCGGTACTGATCTCCTTCGGTTCGAGGCTCGCCCTGTTGTGAGCGAACGTCGCCCGGGCGTCCTCGTCGACCTCGACCGCGTGGAGTAGTTCGAACCCAGCGTTCTCCAGCCCGACAGAGAGTCCTCCGGCGCCAGCGAAGAGGTCCACGTAGGTAAGGTCGGAATCTCCCATCTGCGCCGAAATCGGGCGACTTCGCACTTAACGATTCGCTTACGAAGAGTGTTGACTCAATGGCGGGTATCCTGTCACGGCCGCAGAGTAGACGGTACGATAATAACTGATTTTAAGTAACCTGTCTCGTTTCGCTAGGTGTGAAATCGCGATACTCCTGCGGAATTCCGTCTGCTGTTCCCGGGAGGTGTGATCGGGTGTGACCGACCGAACCGAGGGCGAAGACGAGGCGATCGCCCGGTTTCTCGCGACGTATTTCCCCGAGGGCTACGATCCGAAGACCGGTGGAGACGAAGCAGGGCCTCGCCAACTAACCGAGGGCGAAGAGAACCTCGTCGGATCGCTCCTCGACGAGGTCCGGGATGAGTTCTCCTCGTCGAAGGGATCGCTCGGGCTGGCACTCGCGTTCATGATGATCGCCGAGCAGATCTCGCAATCGGACGAACGACTCGCGGAGTTGGAACCGTCCATGAACACCGACACGATCCTCGATCGCTACGACCAGGCGGCGGTCAAATCTACGCTGACGCTGAAACACGACGGGGAGAAGTACGGTATTCGCTCGGTCCACGAGTACGTGACCGACCTGTTCAGAGAGGAGTTACTCCGCTCGAACTTCCCGAGCGCGTCGCCGCACTATACCGGGGAGTGGGAACGGTACGAGGCGATGTTGGAGCCCGCGTTCGGCCTGTCGCGACGCGGTCGGTACGAGGCGGCACAACGGATCTTCGACTTCGCCTTGGAGGAACTGGAGGCGAAAGACTTCGCGGCGCGACAGCCGCCGTTTCCCGCTCCGTTCGTGGAGGTCTTGGACGACTTCCCTCGAAGCCATCCCGAGGAAGAGGGTGGATTAGCGTTTCAGGCGCTCGCCTACGGCTACATGAAGGCGGAGTGGCCGCATCTGTCGATCCGCGTCGACAAGGTTCACACGGGATCCTCTCGCCAACACCGCTACGGGGATATCGACGGCTACGTCGGCCCCGATCTGATGGTCTCGCTCGAGGTGAAGGACCTCGATATCGACTCGTCGAACGTGGAAAGCGAGCTCGGGACTGTCATAGAACAGGCCAGCGAGACCACGGCCGTTACGATCGCACTCGTCCGCGACATCGAGAACGATGCCCGAGAGACGCTCGAAGAATCAGATGTCGAAGTGATCACCGAAGAGGGTCTGATGAACCAGCTTCGACTCTGGGACTACCACAAGCAGAACGAGGCGCTCCAGGGGATGATTCACTACATCGCGAACGTCGAGCAGGACCCTGATGCGGTCCAACGACTCCTCCGATTCGTCCACGAATTTGATCCGGAGAACCCGGCGATGGCTCACCTCAAGATAGATCGCGAAGACGATGGGTAGCTTCGATACCGAGTAAACCGCCCTTCTGACGATGGCGAGTGGTTCTACTCGTGCTGAGCGAGGGGGGCTTACTTACTCAGCCATTCAGTTTGCACGGAGCCGGGGCTTAGAAAGAGATACTGAGCAGTGATTATCGTAGTTCCATTGCGCTCACGGATATGTATCGGGTGTAATACTCCAGATAATTCTTCATCCATCGTGTTCTCGGAGGCTTCCGGAAGCCCGGATTCGAATATATTTACCATCCCGCTTCGCGAGATCCAGTTCTCGGGAGACGTGACACCAGTTATGTATAGATCATCTGATTGGTGAGTCACGCGGATCATGACGGGTTGTCCATCTCGACCTTCGTTCCATTTTAGCGCCTGATAGATTGATATGTCCTCGTCCGGTTCCGTTGAGACCTCTACAGGTACTGAAAAAGAGATCAGACTCTCCGAGACCGGTTCAGTTGTATCTTCGATCTCAGAGATATCTGGGATCTCTTCAGAATTGAATATTTCATCCAACATCGAGAGCATCTGGTCCCATTTTGTGTCCTCAAAGACCTTCGTCTGAGATTTCGAACGAGATCCCTCAACACTTCCTTGACCTTTGGCGTTCACACCCGAGACGAGTGATAAGATCTTGCTCAGGCCAGCTCGTATACTGACATTCCCACCCATCTTCGCAGATTCGGCCACCTCGATACTGTTCGGTTCCTCGAAGTTCCGTTTATAAAGTTGTAGTATGCTGTCCTCGGACATATAATAAATCGGCGCTAAGTGCACCATGGAACAGCCTTCAGTTGTTCGTGTATTAATGTTTCTCTGGGTCGAATAAGCAGGATCTGTTTTTAGCTACGCTATTTTGGAGCGGAAGCTCCCAGTATCCGAGCGAGCTCTATCAAAACCCTCTCACCACAGTTTCTCAGCTTCTGCATCGAGTTGACTCCCCGCGTACTGTAGATAATCGTTCGCGCTCGATAGATCGGCGTGTCCCAACGTATGACGGATAGATGGCATTGTTGCACCGCGAGCCGCGATCAGCGTCCCGGAGGTGTGCCCGAACAGGTTGGGCGTAATCTTCCCGCGCAGGCCGGTCTCGGCAGCGACGCGCGTCACACGGTTGTACACAGGTTGACGACTCACATCGCACGTCTCGTTAACCCGAAGTAGTCGCGAAGCCGCCGGAGCGTGGTCAGAGGAAACGGAGGTTCACATGGATCCGATCGGCCCTGAATTCCGGTTCTAGTCGCTTCCACATTCGTCCCAGACTTCTTGTTGACTGTAGATCAGTGATACAGCACTCATGAGTCCCATCACACCCGGGGCATTCGGACCACCCGATGACCGAATGTTCTGCTGGTACTGTTCGATTGCGCCGTAGCACCCGGTGTCAACATCGAATCCAGCGGCGATCGCATCGTGGATCGTCCACTGGTCATAGGTTCCGCCCCAGAAGCTCACACTGTTATCTTCGCAGATCTTGAGCTCGATACCGTAGATACCAGGGTCTAATTCGAGTGGTGGGACCCAGCGGAATCTCTCTTCAGTCTGTTCGTTCGGTGAGAGAGTGACCGCGTTTCCTCCCAGAACCCCGGGCTCCAGATACATCCGGTCATGATATTCTCCGATATCCTCCGAGAACAGGTATGGGATCACCCACGCTACCTTCTCCTCATCGTAGGTGTTCTCCAGTTCGACGACGAGATGAGTTCCATCGCCCTCGTCAGGATACACGGTGCTGTCTTCGATATCGAATCCCCGGATACTGATTGAACCGTCAGGCCAGCTGGCTTCGGTAGTTTTCACGGAACCTACCACCCCACCCCCACCGACGAGTCCGGTGGCACCCACCTTTCGCAACAGCCCGCGTCTGGTAACCTCGGGCATATATCAAACGATTACCCAAGCGTTGTTATATTTTTTCTCGGTGTAGGAACGGTTGCAACGTCAGACGGCCACACGTGGTCCGACAGAACAGCCGGGGGCGGGATTCGAACCCGCGAAGTCTCGATTACAAGTCGAGTGCATGCACCGCCCATGCTCCCCCGGCGCGTACTGGGGTCGTACTGCGTCCTCCGTTTAATCGGTATCGCTTCCGTCCCCCGGGATGGACTTCTCCAGCTCGACCCGGTGAGGCTCGTACCCGTGTCGGTCGTAGAACCGTTTCGCGTCCGCGTTGTCGGCCATCACCTCCAGCGAGATCACGTCGGCGCCGGCGTCCGCGAGCGAGGACTCCGCGGTCGCGAGCAGCCGCGACCCGACGCCGGCGCCACGGTGGCGCTCGCGAACGAACAGGTTGTAGACGACCCCGCGCGTCACGTCGAGATCGTAGCGCCCGGACTCGACGCCGAAGGTAACGAACCCGACGATCGCACCCGGTTCCGAGCGCGGCGAGCCCGTGCCGTCCGAATCCGCTCCGTCCGTCTCTGTGTCGTCGAGGTCTGCCTCGCCCGAGTCGGGCCCCCGGGCGACGACGAGCCCGTCGGTGACGACCGCGCGCGCGGCGGCGTCGGCGGCGTCCGGGCGGTTCTCCGCGCCCGCGAGGTGTGTTCCGTACGAACGCTGGCCGTCCGCGAGGGCGACCCACAGGTCCGCCACCGCGTCGACGTCGTCCATCGTCCCGGATTCGACCGTGACGCTGTCGCCGGCTGAACCGGCCTCTCCGCCGTCGAGGCGGTTCAGATCGGGTGCATCGGCGTCCGGCGGATCGAGGGGCATCCGATCGAAGGAAACGGTCGCGACCGGCTTGGCCCTTGTGCTCCCCCGCCCGTCATGTCGGTTCGGCGACGCTGTGCTGCGGGTGAGAGAACGGTTAAGTGCGTCGGGCTACCTCCGAATCGTGAGAAGGAATATCAATGGGCATTAGCGAAACGTACTCACGCGGCAGAGACCTGGCCGTCTCGCGGCCGTTCGTCCTCGTCGTGGTCGGCATCATCGGGCTTCTGGCGTTCGATCTCGTCCGTCAACTCGCCGCCCCCGGTGGCCTCACGGCCGGCCAACTCGCCTCGTTCCTGTGGGACGGGCTCGTTGTCGGGCTCTCTATCGGGCTCGCGGGCGTCGGGCTCTCGATGACGTACAGCATTCTGAACTTCGCGAACTTCGGCCACGGCGACTACGTGACCTCCGGCGCGTTCGCCGGCTGGGCGGTGACGTGGGCGTTCGCCGGCGCCGGGCAGTTTGACCTGACGACGCTGTTGTTCATCGGCTCCGTCTCGACCAGGGACTTGGGCGTGTCGGCGTTCGCGACGCCGCTGGCGATCGTCGCCGGGCTGATCGTCGCGGCGGCGGCCACGGTCGTGCTCTCGCTCGTCATCGACCGGCTGGTGTACAAGCCGATGCGCGACGAGGGCGGGATCTCCCTGCTCATCGCCTCGATCGGCGTCGCGCTGGCGCTGCGGTACACGATCTACATCGTCTTCGGACAGCGCACCCGCGGGCTCACCGACGCGCAGTCGGTGCCCGAGCTCGCGCTCGGCGGCGGGTTCGAGGTCGGCGGACACGAGGTCGCGCTCGTGCTCATCGCGGCCGGGCTGATGCTCGGCGTCCACCTCCTGTTGCAGACGACGAAGCTCGGGAAGGCGATGCGCGCGATGGCCGACAACGAGGACCTCGCGCGCGTCACCGGCATCCCGACCGAACGGGTCGTCCGCTTCACGTGGATCATCGGCGCCGGGCTCGCGGGCGCCGGCGGCTTCCTCATCGCGCTCGAACGCGGGGCGATGAACTTCCAGTTCGGCTGGGTCCTCCTGCTGTTGATCTTCGCGGCGGTGATCCTCGGCGGCATCGGCTCCATCTACGGCGCGATGTTCGGCGGCGTCACGATCGGCATCGCACAGAGCATCTCGCTCGTGTGGCTGCCCAGCGAGTTCTCGACAGTCGCCGCCTTCGGCGTCATGATCTTCGTGCTGCTGTTCAAGCCCGACGGCATCTTCTCGGGGGTGACGACGGCGTGAGTTCCCCGACGGAGTCGGTCGACACGGGCGACCGGACCGCGGACGCCGGCGACGACGACAGCCGGACGATCCCCGGCTGGACGCCGTACCGGGAGTGGTTCCGCGACCGCTGGAGCGAGGGGGGCGCCACGGCGTGGGCGACCGCGCTCGGACATCTGCTGGTCGGGGGCGTCCTGTTCGCGCTCGTGGCGGGCTTCGACCTCGGGACGCTCCCGATCGGCGGGAGCCTCATCTGGTTCGTCTATCTCTCGATCACCGTCGGGGTGCTGTACGTCGCCACGGCGCCGCCGAGCGAGCCGTACGTCGCGTGGCTCGAGGACCGATGGATGGAGTCCGACGCCGACAAGCTGCTCATCATCCTCGGCCACGTCGTCGTCGTCTTCTTCGTGTTCGCGGTCGCGCTCGGGCTCCCGTTCAACGGGCTCATGGGCGCGCTCAGTTCGGTGTTGTTCTTCACCGCGGTGTACGCGATGTTGGTGCTCGCGCTCAACCTCCACTGGGGGTACGCGGGGGTGTTCAACATCGGCATCGCGGGGTTCATGGCCGTCGGCGTGTACGTGATGGCGATCCTTTCCTCGTCCACGGAAGCGAGTGCGACGTCGGTCCCCGGGCTGGGGCTGCCCCTCCCGATCGGTATCCTCGGCGGCGTGCTCGCGGCCGCCCTCGTCGGCCTGGTCGCGGCGCTTCCGGCGCTCCGGCTGCGGGCGGACTACTTCGCCATCGTCACCGTCGCGCTCTCGGAGATCATCCGGCTCACGCTCAACTCCCGGACGCTCCAGGAGTTCACGATCGCCGGCGTCACGACCGGCACCGGCGGCGCGACCGGCATCACGATGCCCGGAAACCCGGTCAGGCTCCTGTTTTACGACGGGTTCGGCGCCGGCGCCGAGCCCGCGCTGCTGGGGGCGATCCTGTTCCCGTCGTTCCGTGACCTCCGGGTGGAGCTGATCCCGCCTGGATCGTCGTGGCTCGGGGTCGTCCCGCTGCCGGCGTTCACGCTCGATCTCGCCGTCCAGCCGTCGGTTATCAGCAACTGGGCGTACGTCGTCGTGCTCGCGGGGTTCGTCGCGCTGTTCTACGTCCTGCTGGTCCGCACGGGGAACTCCCCGTTCGGCCGCGTGCTGAAGGCGATCCGCGAGGACGAGATGGTCGCCAAGTCGCTCGGGAAGGACACGAACCGCTTCAAGATCGTCGCGTTCATGTTCGGCTGCGGGCTGATGGGGCTGGGCGGCATCCTCTGGCAGGGGAGTCAGGGGTTCACAAACCCCGGCGCATTCCGGCCGATCATCACGTTCTACATCTGGGTCGCGCTGATCATCGGCGGCGCCGGCTCCAACACCGGGAGCGTCCTCGGGGGCGCGCTGTTCGCGGGTGCCCTCTGGGAGGGCCCGGTGTACGTCCGGCGTGTCGTCACCAACTACGTCGACTTCGGGGACACGCCGAGCACGTTCCCGGCGGCGGTCGGGCCGTTCATCGAGGGCGAGGTGCTTCCGTTCCTCGCGTTCATGCTCGGCAACGTCTCGGCGCTGCGGTTCATCCTCGTCGGCGTCATCCTCGTGGTGCTGATGCAGCGGCGTCCCGAGGGGCTGCTCGGCCACCGCAAGGAGGAGGCCGCGGCGATCCCGCTGACCCGTCCCGACGGCGGCCACGACGCCGCCGACGACGGAGGTGCACAATGAGCGCGGAGGACGCGTCCGGACGGCCGGACGCCGACGCGACCGACGGCGACGCCGCCGACTCGGCCGACTCGGACCCGTCGCAGGCGACCGCACAGGGTGCGCGCGACGCCGACGACCACCCGCTGGTCGTCGAGAACCTCCGCAAGACGTTCGGCGGGATCACCGCCGTCGACGACGCGAGCTTCTCGGTCGCCGAAGGGTCGCTCACCGGGCTCATCGGGCCGAACGGCGCGGGCAAGTCGACGACGTTCAACTGTATCACCGGCGTGCACACCCCCACCGCGGGCCGGGTGACGTTCCGCGGGGACGACATCACCGGAATGGCGCCCCACGCGATCGCCCAACAGGGGCTCGTGCGGACGTTCCAGATCGCCCGCGAGCTGCCGGAGATGACCGTACTGGAGAACATGATGCTGGCGCCGAAAGGGCAGGTCGGCGAGCGGCTCACCAACGCGGTCGTCCCCGGGCTGCGCGGCCGGGTCGTCGAACAGGAGGAGGAGCTCCTCGAACGAGCGTGGCAGCAGCTGGAGTTCTTCGAGATCGACCACCTCGCCCAGGAGTACGCGGGGACGCTGTCGGGCGGTCAGCGCAAGCTGCTGGAGATGGCGCGCGCGCTGATGACCGACCCCGAGATGGTGCTGCTCGACGAGCCGCTGGCGGGGGTCAACCCGACGCTCGAGGAGAAGCTGCTCGACCGCATCCACGAGCTGCGCGACAGGGGGAACACGTTCCTCTTCGTGGAACACGACATGGACGTCATCATGAACAACTGCGAACACGTCATCGTCATGCACCAGGGGTCGGTGCTCGCGGAGGGCACCCCCGAACAGATCACGAACGACGAACGCGTCGTCGAGGCGTATCTCGGAGGCGACGTATGAGTGGCGAGAACGAGCGCAGCGAGCCCCAGACCCGCGAGGACGACCGAAGGGAGTCCTCGAACCGAACGGGGAGCAGTGCGGGGCGCGAGCGCAGCGAGCGCCCCGAGAAGTCGAGCGGGGAGCAAAGCGACCCGCGAGACAGCGAAGCGACCCGGGAGGACGCGACGGCGACCGAAGAACCGCCGGCGGATACCGATGCGACCGAGGGCCCGGCCGACGCCGACGGGTCGACGGGCGCTACCCGCGCGGACGAGGCGACGCTCCCGGACGATAGCCTGCTCCGGGTCCGGGACCTCGACGCCGGCTACGGCGACCTCCAGATCCTCACCGACGTGGACCTGGACGTGGGCGACGGCGAGTACGTCACGATCGTCGGCCCGAACGGCGCCGGCAAGTCGACGGTGATGAAGTCCGTGTTCGGGCTGACCAGCTACATGGGCGGCACCATCGAGTTCGCCGACGAGCCGATCCACGGCCTCCAGCCCGACGAGATCATCCACGAGGGGATCGGCTACGTCCCGCAGAACGACAACATCTTCGAGAGCCTCACCGTGCGCGAGAACCTCGAGATGGGCGCGTACATCCTCGACGAGGTGCCCGAGGAGCAGATCGAGGTCATCTACGACCGCTTCCCGATCCTCCGGGAGCGCTCGGACCAGCGCGCGGGCACGATGTCGGGCGGCCAGCGACAGATGCTCGCGATGGGCCGCGCGCTCATGCTCGATCCCGACCTCCTGTTGCTCGACGAGCCCAGCGCCGGGCTCGCGCCCGATCTGGTGCAGGAGATGTTCGACCGCATCGACCGCATCAACGACGACGGCACCGCGGTCCTCATGGTCGAGCAGAACGCCAAGCAGGCGCTGCGCCGCTGTGACCGCGGCTACGTGCTCGTCAACGGCGAGAACGCCTACGTCGACTCCGGCGAGGCGCTGTTGAACGACGAGCAGGTCCGCAAGGACTTCCTCGGCGGCTGAGGGGCACGGAACCCGCGCCGGGGCCGGCACGGCGCCGCGCCCGTCGCCGGCGACGCCGACAGGTTCAGCGTCCCCGGACGCGTCCGTTTCCGGATGGACCCATCGATCAGTATCGTCACGCTCGGCGTCGACGACCTCGCGGTATCGGTCGAGTTCTACGAGGACGGCCTCGGGCTCCCGAAACACGACGACGAGGGCGAGATCGCGTTCTTCGAACTGTCGGGAACGTGGCTGGCGCTGTACCCGCGCGAGGCGCTCGCGGCCGACGTGGGGGTCGACCCGGAGGGCTCGGGGTTCGCCGGCGTCACGCTCGCGCACAACGTCGACGGCGAGGCGCGCGTCGACGAGGTGCTCGCGGAGGCCGAACGTGCCGGCGCGACGGTCGTGAAGTCCGCGACACACGCCGAGTGGGGCGGCTACTCCGGCTACTTCGCCGACCCGGACGGGCACCTGTGGGAGGTCGCGCACGCGCCGGACTTCTCGCCGGGACCGTGAGGCGTCGGGGGACGCCACGCCGCTAACATCCGCGACGCGGCCGCTGGAGGACTCGGTACGGGCGTAAAAACTCGGGAATCGCCTACGCCAGCGCGTAGCGACCGTCGGCCTTCTCGACGTGGCCCGCCTCGCGCAGCGTCTTCAGAATGGAGTACAGCGAGATCCGTTTCATCGAGAGCCCGTCACAGAGGTCGTCCTCACAGACGGCGCCGTGGGTCGCCAGGTACAGATACACCAGCTTCGCCCGGGGCGAGGAGACTCCGTCCGGAAGCCGCGTCATCGGCGTCTCGGCGTTCGACTGCTTCTCGACCGCGTCCGCGTGCGTCGTAGCCATCTTGAACGCACCCAACGCTTCGACACACGTAAAACTACGGTACGACGAACGTCGAAATCGTTTCTGGCGGCCGTTCACGCCGGTTTCGGCGGGGCTCAAGGAATCACGCGGTTTCGAGTAAATCTCCCACTCCCCGGATCGGGCCGGGAGTTTCGACTGTTGACGGCGAGCGACGACGTGAGAAGGCGCGGACGTCGTGAACCGGGGTCGGTCAGTACGAGCGGATCTTCGGCTCGTACTCCTTGTCCTCGCCCTCGAGGATGACCGGCCTGTACCACAGTTCCGGCGTGCCGTCGTTCCACGACAGCATCGTGTGCTTGAGCCACTCCTCGTCCCTGCGCTCCTGGTGCTCCTTGCGCCAGTGGGCGCCGCGGAACTCGTCGCGCGCGAGCGCGCCGAGGGTGATCGCCTCCGCCAGGTCGAGGATGTTGCGCGTCTCCAGCGTCTGGATGAGGTCGGTGTTGAACGTGCGCGAGGGGTCCTTCACGAACACGTCGCGGTACCGCTCGCGCGCCTCCGCGATGTCCTCGAGCGCCCGCTTTAGACCCTCCTCCTCTCGGAAAACGTTCACGTGCTCCGTCATCGACTCCTGGACGTCCGAACGGATCTCGGCGTGTTGGACGCCGTCGTCCTTCTCCATGAGCGACTGCACGCGCTCGCGCTCGCGGGTGACCGCGCGCTCGACGATGTCGTGGCCGTCGCCGGAGCCGGTCTCGGCGGCGACGCCCCCGTCGGCGACCGCGTCGCCCTCGCCGCCCGCGGGCTCGACCTCGCCGGGCTGGACGGGCGTGTCGACCTCGCCGAGCTCGTACTCGCCGCGCTGGCCCGTCTCGATCTCGGCGGTGCCGAGGTCCTTGCCCGCGGCGTGGGCGCCCGCGCGCTTGCCGAAGACGATGAGCTCGGGCAGCGCGTTGCCGCCGAGGCGGTTCGAGCCGTGGACCGAGGCGCAGGCGCACTCGCCCGCGGCGTACAGCCCGCCGACGCACGTCTCGCCGTTCTCGTCGGTCTCGATGCCGCCCATCGCGTAGTGCTGGCCGGGCTTGACGGGCATCGGCTCCTCCAGCCCGTCGACGCCCTCGAAGTCCTTCGCGAGGTGGAGGATGTTCTCAAGCCGGTCGAGGATCCGCTCCTCGCCGAGGTGGCGCATGTCGAGGTGAACGTACTCGTCGTCGATGCCGCGACCCTCGCCGACCTCGCTCAGCTCCGCGCGGGCGACGACGTCGCGGGACGCCAGCTCCCCGTCGTTGCTCGCGTAGCCGTACTCGAACATGAACCGCTCGCCCTCCGAGTTGTAGAGGATGCCGCCCTCGCCGCGGACGCCCTCGGAGATGAGCACGCCCGTGCTGGGCAGGCTCGTCGGGTGGAACTGGATGAACTCCATGTCCTCGATGGGGACCCCCGCGCGGTAGGCCATCGCCACGCCGTCGCCGGTGTTGGAGACGGCGTTGGTGGTGTGATCGAACACCTGGCCGGGGCCGCCGGTCGCGAGGATGACGCCATCGGTGGCGCGAAAGCCCGACAGCTCGCCGCTCTGGATGTCGTAGGCGACGACGCCGTGACAGGTGCGGTCCTCGGGACGCTCCTCGTCGGTGACGGCGAGATCCGAGACGTACCACTCGTCGTAGACGGTGATGCCGCGCTTGACGAGCTGCTCGTACATCGTGTGGAGCAGCTGGTGCCCGGTCTCGGCGCCCGCGTACGTCGTCCGCGGGAACGAGAGCCCGCCAAACGGCCGCTGGGAGACGCGGCCGTCCTCCTCGCGGGAGAACGCCATCCCCCAGTGTTCCAGTTGGATGACCTCCTTCGGGGAGTCCTTGCAGAGCGTCTCGATGGCGGGGGCGTCGCCGAGGTAGTCCGACCCCTTCATCGTGTCGTAGGCGTGGTCCTCCCACGAGTCCCCCTCGCGCAGGGCCGCGTTGATGCCGCCCTCCGCGGCCCCGGTGTGACTGCGAACCGGGTGGAGCTTCGAGACGATGGCCACGTCCGCGCCTTCCTCCTGGGCGGCGATGGCAGCGCGGAGTCCCGCGCCGCCGGCGCCGACCACGATGACGTCGTGTTCGTACATGTGTCGTGTGTTGTGTGTTTCCGTGTGTCCGCGTTCGGTCGCTGTTCGCCGCGCGGGCGCCGACATCCGGGTCGTTGGTACCCGCGCTTCGGGTTCCGTCTACTTCAATCGCGTGTCGATACCGGCCGTTGAGCCGCCCGAGCCTACCAGAACTTCAGGTTGCTCTTGACGGCCTCCCGCTTGAGCTCCTGGATGTGCTCGGTCAGCGGGATGTCCTTCGGGCACACCTCGGTGCACGAGAACTGGGTCTGACACCGCCAGACGCCGTTCTCCTGCTCGAGGATGTTGAGCCGGTGCTGCTTGCGGTCCTCCCCCTCGCGCTCGTCCATGGCGAAGCGGTACGCCTTGTTGATCGCGGCGGGGCCGAGGTACTCGTTGGTGCCCGCGGCGATGTTGCACGAGGACATGCACGCACCACACCAGATACAGCGCGTGGACATCTTCACCTTCTCGCGGTTCTCCCGCGTCTGGCGCTGCTCCTCCAGCTCGCCGTCGGGGAGTTCGTCGGCGTCGAAGTACGGCTCGACCGCCTCCATCTGGTCGTAGAAGTGGTCCATGTCGACGACCAGGTCCTTCTCGACCTCCGCGTGCGGGAGCGGTTCGACGCGAACCGGCTGGTCCAGGTCCGACAGCTGCGTCTTGCAGCCGAGGCGCTGGCGGCCGTTGACGAACAGCGCGTCCGACCCGCAGATCGCCTGCCGGCAGGAGTGGCGGAACGTGAGCGAGGAGTCGAACGTGTCCCGAGCGTAGATGAGCGCGTCGAGGACGGTCATCCCCTTCTCGTAGGGGACGTGGAAGTCGTCGAAGCGGGGTTCCTGCTTCCCCTCGACCTCGGGGTCGAATCGGAACACCTTCAGGTGGTACGTGTCGTCGTCGCCTTCGGCGCGCTCGGCGGCCTCCCGTCGGGCGCGCTCCTCGCGGTCGGCGCGGGCCTCCGCCTTCTTGCGCATCCGCTCCTCCTGTGCGGGCGCCAGCGGCTCGTCGTGCTCGACCTCGGTCTCCGCCTCGGTCTCCGTTTCCGTCTCCGTCTCTGGAACTTGTGTGCTCATTGTCAGAAGGTGGGGAGCCCCGCCCAGGCGTTCGCGGTGCGGATCCCCTGCACGACGAGCACCAGGCTCGCCGCGATCAGCGTGTACTTGACGACCTGTTTCTTCGTGCCGGTCAGCCCCTGGTTCTCCAGCGCGTTGTAGACGCCGTTGACGCCGTGGAACGTCGCGGTGACGAGGAACAGCACCATCAGCGAGTAGTAGGTGAGGTCCGTCATCCGGGCGCTCGAGGCGAGGAACGTCACCTCGTCCGCGTGGTTGACGAAGTGGAGCAGGAAGAAGTGGAACGCGAGCACCACCACGAGGAACGCGGCGGTGATGCGCTGCCACAGCCACCGGCGCCCGCCCTTCTCGAACGAGGAGTAGCGCTCGGCCATCAGCCGAACACCCCCGAGAGGAACGTCGGCACCGACGCCACGACGATGGCGCCCGTCAGCACCAGCGACGCGTAGAAGCTCTTGTCCTGGCTTTCCAGCCCGATCCCCAGGTCGACCAGCAGCAGCCGGCAGCCGTTCAGGATGTGGAAGACGGCCACCGCGAGCAGCCCGACCTCGAGGATGCGGACGACCAGCAGGCTCTCGAGGTTCTGGATGACCATCGTGTACACGTCGTTCTCGGCTGCGATCCGCTGCGTCTGCCCGGCCGCGGAGATGGCGGTACTCAGCACGGCGATATGGGTGAACAGGTAGCCCACGAGCACCCAGCCCGTGAACTTGTGGAACACCCAGGCCCACATCCCCGCCGAGAACTCCCGCCACCGACCGAAGTCCTCGACGAGGCCCCTGTCATACGACTGGCTCATACGTCCGTGGCTCCGTCCTATGGGGGTATAGTAGTTACGTGACGCACTCGCACGCCCGCGGGGCCGATCGCCGCGGGGTCGGGCCCTCGACCGGCCGAACGAGACACCGAGAACGACCTCTACCGCCGGATCGCCGAGGGCTCGGCGAAGGTGTCCGACTGCGTGAACGTTATGCCGCCGTGCACCGCACTGGCGGTAGTGACCGATCGGTCGACGGAACGCGCGGTCGACGCGTTCTCCTTTCTCGGCGACGACCTCCGGCTGTCGATCCTCCGCGTGCTCGCCGAACACGAGGAGCGTGCGGGTCCCCGGACCGACCCCATGGCCTACAGCGACCTGCGCCGCGCCGTCGGGGAGCGCGACAGCGGGAAGTTCGGCTACCACCTCGGAAAGCTCGTCGGGCGGTTCGTCGAGAAGACGCCGGGCGGCTACCGGTTGCTCGAACCCGGCCGGGAGACGGTTCGACTCTTGGAACGCGGCATCGTCGACGGCGACGCCGACCTCGAGGCCGAGCCGGTCGACGCGCGGTGTCCCCGCTGCGGCGGCGACGTACACGTGATCTACGCCGACCATCACCTGTTCACCTGCTGTTCGGCCTGCGAGGGACTCTTCGGCGCCGACGAGTGCCCCTCGGGGACGCTCACGGGGATCGTCCTTCCGCCGACGGCCGTCGAACAGCTTGATCCGACCCCGCTGTTCCGGCGGGCACACCGAGTGTTCGAACGCCGGCTGCGGCCCATGGTCGACGGGATCTGTCTGGAGTGTGGGGGCGTCGTCGACGGCCGGCTCAGGCAGTGTCTCGACCACGACCGCGACGGGATCTGTCCCGACTGTCACGCCGCGTATCCCGTCCTCGCGGAGGTCGTCTGCGAGACGTGCGGCAGGGGGCGCGTGACCCATCCGCTGTTCGGGAACCCCGGGGCCGACGGGATCGACGCCCGTCCCGAGCGGCGGGGCGAACCCGCCGAACCGACCGCCGCCGGCGAGGCCGCCTGGCGGCGGTTCGGCGAGTTCATCACGTGGTCGGCGTCCCCGCGGGAGGACGGGACCGTCGTCTTCGAGCCGCCGGAGGGAGGGAGCGGTGTCGTCGTCGCTCCCGACCTGCGCGTCGTCGAGTGAACGGGTCGGCCGGCTACCCCACCGTCCCGGACGGGCTCTGGTCGAGTTCGACCACCCGCCGGGTCCGCTCGTCGAGTTCGACGAGGTGACACAGCGGGTTCCCGGGGTACACGACCGGGTTCTCGAGGATCCCGACGAGGAGTCCGGTGAAGGGGGCCTCGACGGGGGCGTTGTCGTTCTTGAACGGGTTCGTGATGGTGCAGACGGTGTCCCCCTCGTGGACCAGCGACCCCCGCTCGAAGTGCATGTCGACCATCCCGCCGGCGTCGGCTCTGAGCCACGTCTTCTCGCGCTCCTCGGTGATCACGGTCCGCCAGCCGGGCCAGCGGACCTGCTCGGCCTCGAGCATGCCGTACTCGGCGAACGTCGACCGAACCCCGGAGAGCGCCTCGTCGATGAGCGCCCGCTGGAAGCGGTGTGCCTCGCCCATCTCGACGGTGATCGCCGCGATGTCGTCGGTCACCGCCTCCGTCCGGAGCATCCCCGAGGCGCCCTCGCTGTCGATGATGACGTTCGTCCCGTACGCACGGGCGAGGCGGGCGGCGTCGGGGTCGCCCATGTCGGCGCGGACGTGGATCATGTTCGTCCGCCCTCGCGTCGACGTGTGGAAGTCGAGGCCGAAGTCGCACGGCTCGATGAAGTTCGTGTAGATGCGCGCGGCCATCCGCTTGGCGCTCGTCGAGTCGGCCGACCCGGGGAACGAGCGGTTCAGGTCCCGGTCGTACACCGGGAGGTAGCGCTGTTGGGCGAGGAACCCGGGGACGTTCAACACGGGCAGACAGATGATCGTCCCGCACAGCTCCGAGAGGTCCCACTCGTGGGCGACCTCCCTGACGACCTCGATGCCGTTGAGCTCGTCGCCGTGAGCGGCCGCCGAGAGGAACGCCGTCGGGCCCGGTCGCTCGCCGTTGATGATCGTCACCGGGATCCGGACCGGGTCGCCGAGGTACGTCTCCGACACCACGAACCGGATGTTCTGTCGCTCCCCCGGGTCCACCCGGCCCCCGTTGTACGTGAAGGCGTCGGCGTCGGTCATGATCGCCGGTGTGCGACCGAGCGTGATAAACTACCGCGTCGGCCGGTCGGTTGACGGCCCGACCGGCGGACAGACCACCAGGCTGACGGACCGCACGGCGACGGGTCGACCGGCGGCGCGTGATCCCGGTTCGCACGCCGTTCGGTCGACCGGGACACATTTGACGCCGCCGACGAGTCAGTTTGTATGAGTGGAGATCCGGTACGCGTCGGCGTACTTTCGCTGCACACGAGCAAGGAGACGAAGGCTATCTGCAACGCGATCGAGGCGCTCGGTCACGAGCCCGTGTGGCTCCGTCGCGAGAACGCGGCCGTCAGCATCGAGGACGGCGAAGTAACCATCGAGCCGGAGGTCGACGTGATCGCCAACCGGATGCTGTTGTCGAACATCGAACAGCCGGCCGAGGGGCTCGGGCTCGCCCACACGTTCGGCCGCGCGCGACCGGTCCTCAACGATCCGTCCGCGGTGCTCACGGCGATGCACAAGTTCGCCTCCGCCGTCGCGCTGGCGGAGGCCGGCATCCGCGTGCCGGACGCGCTGCTGGCGCTGTCGAACGACCGCCTCAACGAGGGCCGCGCCCGCTTCGGCGAGGAGGGCGTGTACAAGACCGCGATCGGTACCCACGGCGGCGGTACCTGGAAGATCCCCCTCGACGAGCCGGTCAACCCGATGGTCGGGAACAGACAGGCGTTCCTCCAGGACCTCATCGACCGCGACGACGAGCGCCACCACGACACCCGCGTGTACGTCGTCGGCGGCGAGGTCGTCGCCGCGATGAACCGCTACGCGCCGGAGGGCGACTGGCGCACCAACGTCGCGCTCGGCGGCGACGTGGAGGACGCGACCGGGACCCTCGACGAGGAGGTGCGGGAGATGGCGCTCGACGCGACCGAGACGATCGGCCTCGACTACGCCGGCGTCGACCTCGTGCAGGGGTACGACGGGTGGTACGTACTGGAGGTCAACCCCACCGCCGGGTTCAAGGGGCTGTTCAAGGCGAGCGGCCGCTCGCCGGCTCCCCACATCGCTCGGCTGGCGATCGAGCGCGGCGGCGGCGCCGTCGACGACGACAGCGTCGCCGAGCTGTCGGCGGTGCTCGACGATTCGACGCCGGCGTGCATGCCGCCTCAGCGCCGGATCAACGACGGCCAGACCACGCTCATCGGCTACATCGAGGAGGTCCACGTGGCCGGTACGCGGGGGTCGACCCAGGCGTTCGCCAAGTCCGACACCGGCGCGACGCGCTCGTCGATCGACACGAAGCTCGCCGCCGAGATCGGCGCCGGCCCGATCAAGAGCATGACCCGGATCAAGTCCGGCTCCGTGAAGTCGGGGAAGGCTCGACCGGTCGTCGACCTCGTCGTCGGCATCGGCGGCGAGCAACACACGGTCACCGCCAGCGTGGAGGACCGCTCGCACATGGAGTATCCCGTGCTTCTCGGACGCGACATCCTCCAGCATTACCGCGTCGACGTGCAGCGGCGTGCCGACGAGGGTCGTGACCCCGAGAGCGACGAGGAGGAGGAAGAGGGAAGCGAGGAGTAGGACGGCGCGAGGAGTAACGCGGCAGCGACTCACACTCGCCCGACAGGCCGGGTCGCTTATCCCTCTCGGCTCACCACTGTGGGGTATGGGCTTCGGGAGCTACGACGAATCCGAGCAGGAGCGTCAACAGAACGACGGCGGCGACGCGGGCGACGGCTCGACCGTCGACGCCCACGAGAACGAACACGAGGGCGAGGCGAGCTTCGAGGCGGGCGCCTCCACCGACGACCTGGTCTCGCAGCTCCAGACGATGAAGGACGACGGCGACGACGACGGCGACGACGAGTAATCCCGGTCCACGCGGTTCGCGTCTTCCTGACCGGACCGACCGATCCCGCCCGCGAGGCGCGCCCGTTCGGCATCCGGTTTTCCGTTCATTCCCGTTTTCCGTTCATTCGACGCTTCCCGACCGCAGTGGCGACGACGCTGCCCGTCCCGTTATCGACGCTGAAACTCGGCGGCGAAGGTATATCAACGCGCTCGGCGCCGATCCGGGTATACCCGATCCGCCGTCGCGGACGGGTCGGAACGAGACACAATGTTCGAATTCATCACGGACGAGGAAGAGCGCGGGCAGGTCGGGATCGGGACGCTCATCGTGTTCATCGCGATGGTGCTGGTGGCAGCGATCGCCGCCGGCGTCCTCATCAACACCGCGGGATTCCTCCAGAGCAAGTCGCAGGAAACGGGTCAACAGAGCAGTAAGCAGGTCAGCGACCGCGTGCAGGAGGTCGCCACCGTCGGCAACGTGACCAACGCCGGCGAGATCGACCTCGTGAACGTGACGGTGACGCAGGCGCCCGGCGCCGGCGAGATCGACATCCAGAACGCGACGGTGTCGTGGATCGACAACAGCGGGACCTACCAGCTCGTTTCGACCACACAGAACTACACCGCCGGTAGCGGTCCCACCGGCGACGAGTTCTCCTACGTCGCGGTGAAGGACTCCGACAACTCCGATAACGTCCTCAACGACGCCGACGACCGCCTGAACCTCGTGTTCGACGTGAGCGAGTTCACCGGGGAGGAGCTGACCGAGGGCGACGAGGTCACGATCAAGATCAACACGATGGCCGGCGCGACGACGAGCATCCGCTTCACGGTGCCCTCGTCGCTCGGACAGAAGAGCGCGGTCGAGCTGTAAGTCGGCTCGCCGCTTCTCGATCTCTCGATCTCAGCTGCCACCGAGTGGCGACGCGGCCGGTTCGGGACGCCGGTGCGGACGCTCCCCGTCCCGTCCCCTACTCGTCGCCGACGACCTCGTCTACCCCGGCGGCGATGTCCTCCTTCGCGCGCCACAGGTACAGCGACGCGTAGCTGCGGTACGGCGCCCACCGCTCGGCTTCCTCGACCATCTCCGCGCGACTCATCTCCCGGCCGTACAGCTCCTCCATCCCCTTCCGGATCCCGAGGTCGCCGACGGGGAACACGTCCGGACGACCGAGGGTGAACAGTAACTGCATGTTCGCGGTCCACTCGCCGACGCCGGTGATCGCGGTCAACTCCTGGCGGACCTCGTCGTCGCTCATCGCGGCGAACGCCTCGTGGTCCCAGTCGTTGTCGGCGAACGCCTCGGCGACGTTGCACACGTACCGCGTCTTCTGTCGGGAGAGCCCCGCGTCCTTCAGCGTCGTCTCCTCGGCCGCGAGCAGGCCCGCGGGCGTCACATCGACGGCGTCGAACAGGCGCTCGCGCGTCGCCTTCGCGGACGCCATCGACACCTGCTGACGGAGGATCGACACGACGAGTCGCTCGAAGGGATCGGCGGCGGGTTCGATCGTGAGCGGTCCGTGTCGGTCGATCACCGGACCGAGCAGGTCGTCGTCGCGCAGCGCCGAGAGCGCCTCGCGGTCGCTCGGGTCGAGCTCGTCGAACGCGTCGGCGTCCGCATCCACTGGCATACCCCGTGGTGGGGGCGCGGGCGAGAAACGGCTTTCGGGGATCGGGGGAAGATTTCGCGGGGACGAGAGGCGATTCGAGGCGGAGCGAGCAACTCCGGAAAACTGGTGTCGTGTTCCCGTCGCGGCGGAGGGAAACGTTGAATCGGGGGGACTTCGAGGCGAGTCACATGGACGTTGATGACGTAGACACGGTCGCGGTATTGGGCGCCGGAAACATGGGTCACGGTATCGCGGAGGTCGCCGCGCTCGCCGGGTACGAAGTGAACCTGCGGGACATCAACGAGGAGTTCGTCCGGAACGGCTACGACCAGATCGAGTGGTCGCTCGGCAAGCTCGCCGAGAAGGACCAGATCTCCGAGGAGGAGGCCGACGCCGCCCTCGACCGGGTGACGCCCGTCGTCCCCGTCGAGGACGCCGTCGCCGACGCGGACCTCGTGATCGAGGCGGTACCCGAGAAGATGGACATCAAGAAGGACGTGTACGCCGAGGTCGAGGAGCACGCCCCCGACCGCGCCGTCTTCGCGTCGAACACCTCCAGCCTCTCCATCACGGAGCTGTCGGAGGTGACCGGGCGCGAGGAGCGCTTCTGCGGGATGCACTTCTTCAACCCGCCGGTGCGCATGCAGCTCGTCGAGGTCATCTCCGGCGCCCACACGTCGGCCGAGACGATGGACCTGGTCGAGGACGTGGCCGAACGGATGGGCAAGACGCCCGTCCGGGTCCGCAAGGACTCGCCCGGCTTCATCGTCAACCGCGTGCTCGTCCCGCTGATGAACGAGGCGGCGTGGCTCGTCCACGAGGGCGAGGCGACGATCGAGGAAGTCGACTCCACGACGAAGTACGACATGGGGCTCCCGATGGGGAGCTTCGAGCTGGCCGACCAGGTCGGCATCGACGTGGGCGTCCACGTGCTGGAGTACATGCACGAGGTGCTCGGCGACGCCTACGAGTCGTGCCCGCTCCTCGTCGAGAAGGTCGACGACGAGAACCTCGGCAAGAAGACCGGGACGGGCTTCTACGACTACGAGGACGGCCCCGGTGCCGAGGTGCCCTCCGACGGGGCCGACGAGGGCGTCAAGCGCGCCCTGCTCGCGGTCATGGCGAACGAGGTCGCCGGCCTGATCGGCAACGACGTGGCCGACGCCGGCGACATCGACCAGGCGGTGAAGCTGGGCGCCGGCTTCCCCGACGGGCCCGCGAAGATGGCCGACTCGGTCGGCCTCGACGCACTGCTCGAGACGCTCGACGAGCGCCACGAGGAGACGGGCGCCGAGCGGTACGAGGCGGTCGACTACCTCCGGGACCTCGTGGACGAGGGTCACGGCTTCTACGGCAGTGACGACGACGACGGCGAGGGTGCGGTCGACTTCGAGACGATCCGCATCGAGCGCGAGGGGCGCGTCGGCCACATCGTCCTCGACCGCCCCCACCGGATGAACACCATCTCCGGCGAGCTGCTCGACGAGCTCGGCGTGGCAATCGACGAGCTGGAGGCCGACGACGACGTGCGCGCGGTGCTGGTGACCGGCGAGGGCGAGCGGGCCTTCTCCGCCGGCGCCGACGTGCAGAGCATGGCCGCCGGCGGCGGCGACCCCCTGCACGCGGTCGAGCTCTCCCGGAAGGGGCAGTCGACGTTCGGGAAGTTCGAGTCTTCGGACCTCCCGGTCGTCGCCGGCATCGACGGCTTCTGCCTCGGCGGCGGGATGGAGTTCGCCACCTGCGCGGACCTGCGCGTCGCCTCCGAGCGCTCGGAGCTGGGCCAACCCGAGCACAACCTCGGCCTCCTGCCGGGGTGGGGCGGCACCCAGCGCCTGCGCCACATCGTCGGCGAGGGGCGCGCCAAGGAGATCATCTTCACCGCCGAGCGCTACGACGCCGAGGAGATGGCCGACTACGGCTTCGTCAACGAGGTCGTCACCAACGACGAGCTGGAGGCGCGTGCGATGGAGCTGGCGCAGGATCTGGCCGGCGGGCCGCCCGTCGCCCAGCGCTACACGAAGCGCGCGATGCTCGCCGGGCGCGACGACACCGACGCCGGGCTGGAGATCGAGGCACAGGCGTTCGGGCAGCTGATGAACACCGACGACCTCATGGAGGGCGTGATGGCGTTCATGTCCGACGAGGAGCCGGAGTTCGAAGGGAAGTAAACGAGGTCGAGCGAGCACCGCGAGCGAGACCTCGGCGAAACGGCGGAGAGGTCCCCGTGCCGAGCCGCCCAGTAAGAGAGCGAGCGTCTCGGCGCAGCGGCGGCGAGCTCCCTGTGGCGAGCCGCCCACTATGTACGCGAGACTGTTTCCGGTCAGGCTAGCTTGAACGCCCGGACCGTATCCCGCTTCGTCGGCTCCTTCACGACCTGCACGCCGCCAAACTGGGAGAACACGTCCTTCCAGTTGCGGTGATACAGCGGGAACTCGTCGTTGACGTAGCTCACCTCGGCGCCCTCGCGGCCGCGCTGTGCTCCGTTGCCCTCGTTTTCCACGGTCACGAGCAGGTCGGAGGCGACCCGGACGACCTCCTCGAACACCCACGTGTCCTCGGGGTGGACGTGCTGGAGCGTCTCGACCGAGTAGACCGCATCGAAGGCGTCGTCCTCAAACTCGGGGAGCAGGTCCTCGATGGCGCCCGTGTGGAACTCGCCCGTCTCCGCGAGGTCGGGGAAGTACTCGGCCATCACGTCGAACGACTCGTCGTTGATGTCGACGCCGGCGAGGTCCCCGAAGCCGTTGCGGCGGAGGTGTTCGAGGTGTCGACCGGAGCCGCAGCCGAGTTCGAGCACCCGGGCGTCGGCGCCGACGTAAAAGTCGATCGCCGAGCGGAGGGCGTCGCTCGTGTCGTCGGGGCCCTTTTCGGCGTAGTAGCGCGGGGAGAACTCTCCCTCGCGCTCGGCCCAGTCGTCGCGGACCTCGTCGGGGTTCATATCCGGGGGCAGGGGACGCTGCGGTTTACCTCCGCCGGAGTCGCGGTGGAGCGCCGGCCGGAGCAGCGCTACTCCTCGCGGCGCTCGCGGTAGTCGGGGAGGAAGTCGTCCTGCAACACGGCGTCGCGGCCGCCGTCGACCGTCAGGCTCGCGCCGGTGACGAAGCCGGCCTCGTCGCTGGCGAGGAACGCGACCGCCGCGGCCACGTCGCCCGGAACCCCGATCCGGCCGGTCGGGTGGATGCTCGCGAGCTCCTCGCGGCGTTCCTCGTCCATGTCGCCGGTGGTGCGGTCGATGGCGACCCAGCCCGGGTTCACCGTGTTCACGCGAACGTCGGGGCCGAAGTCGATCGCCATCGCGCGGGTCATCCCGTTGATCCCCGCCTTGACGGCGTTGTACGGGAAGATGCTCGGCGTCGTCGCGAACGCGTGGTTGCTGGACATGTTGACGATGGCCCCCTCGTCCATGTGCTCGCGGGCGTGCTTGGCACAGAGCCAGTAGGAGCGGAAGTCGGTTTCGAGGACGAAGTTCCAGTCGTCCAGCTCGGCCTCGTCGGCGGCGGTGTACGTCTCGACGCCGGCGTTGTTCACGAGCACGTCGAGGCGGCCGAACTCGTCGGCGGTGGCCTCGAAGAGCGCCGCGATGTCGTCGGGCTCGCGCATGTCCGCGCGGACGAAGACGGCCTCGCCGCCCAGGTCCTCGATGGCGGCGACCGTCTCCGCCCCGGCGTCCTCGCTGCGGCCGGTGACGACGACCTGTGCCCCCTCGGCGGCGAGGCGCTTGGCGACGCCCGCCCCGATCCCGCGGGTCGAGCCGGTGACGACGGCGACCCTGTTCGCGTATCGCGCTCGCGGTTCGAGTTCGTCGATGGCGGAGGTGTCGTAGCTGGTCATTGTTCGTGTTACGTGTCTCGGTCGGGTGCCTTGATGCTTGGTTCGTGATCGAACCGTGTCGCCGCCGAGTTCGTCGGTGAGCTCGTCGCGGTGACTGCGGCCGCCACCCCGGTGTCTGTGGCCGCCGTCACGGTGACTGTGGCCGCGACGACCCGTCCGAAAGCCCCCGGCGGGCTACGCTCGCGCGACTCGCTGCGCGCGCTCGGTCGCTCACGGTGTTCGCTCCCTCGCGTGCTTACGTCGTCGGGCTTCGCGTAGCCCGCCGGCCCCTTTCAGTCCCGCCCTGTTCCCGGTCCGGTCATCGTCGCTGGCGGTTGTTCGGCGTCGTCGGCCCGGACTACCCCGATATCGCCGTGGGTAGTCGGAAGTCGCCGTTCGCCGTCGGTCGGGGATCGCGTCGTCGGCTCACCACTCGGCGACGCTGCCGTCGGGGCGACGCCAGACGGGGTTGTGCCAGTCGTCGTGGCCCTCGCGCTCGCGGAGCACATCCTCGTCGATGTCGACGCCGAGCCCCGGGTCGTCGGGCACGGGCACGAAGCCGTCCTCGTACTCGAACACCGAGGGGTCCGCGAGGTAATCGAGCACGTCGCTCGTCTCGTTGTAGTGGATGTCGAGGGTCTGCTCCTGGATCAGGGCGTTCGGGGCGACCGCGTCGATCTGGAGACACGAGGCGAGCGCGACCGGGCCGAGCGGGCAGTGGGGCGCGACGGAAACGTCGTAGGCGCCGGCCATCGACGCGATGCGGTGGCACTCGGTGATGCCGCCCGCGTGGCTCAGGTCCGGTTGGATCACGTCGACGGCGTTCGTCTCCAGCACCTCTTTGAAGTCGGTGCGATGGAACATCCGCTCCCCGGTCGCGATCGGGGTGCTCGTGCTCGCGGCGATATCGGCGAGGGCGTCGTTGTGCTCCGGCAGGACCGGCTCCTCAATGAAGAACGGATCGTGCGGTTCCAGCGCCGCCGCCAGTTGCTTCGCCGCGGTCTTCGTCGCGCGGCCGTGGAAGTCGACGCCGATGTCGACCTCGTCGCCGACGGCCTCCCGGACCGTCCGGAGGCGCTCGGCGGCCTGATCGATCGTGTCGGGCGATTCGACGCGCTCCAGCTCCGGCGTCGCGTTCATCTTCAGCGCGGTGAAGCCCGCGTCGACCTTCGCCTCGGCCGCCTCCGCGACGCCCGCGGGCCGGTCGCCGCCGACCCACTGGTACACGCGGACGCGCTCGCGAACCGGGCCGCCGAGGAGTTCGTGAACTGGCGCGCCGAGGTGCTTGCCCTTCAGGTCCCAGAGGGCCTGGTCGATCCCCGCGATGGCGGACATGAGCACGGGACCGCCGCGGTAGAACCCACCGCGATACAGTCGTTCCCAGTGGTCGGCGACGGGTGCGGGGTCCTCACCGAGCAGGTACTCCTCGACGAGTTCCTCGACGGCGCCGCGGACGGTCCGCGCGCGCCCCTCGACGACCGGTTCGCCCCAACCGACGGAGCCGTCAGCACACTCCAGTTTCAGGAACAGCCACCGCGGCGGCACCGCATACAGTTCGTAGTCGACGATCTCGGTCATACCTCGGGGTTCGCGTCCCGGGTGAAAACTCCACGGTGTCGTGTCCTCCTCCCGGCGTTACCGGAGTTCGACGGTCAGCGTCTCGCGAACGCCGCGATCGAGCCGGCGGTATCGCGGCGACGCGCCCGATCGGTCCACGTCGAACACGCGGACGGTGATCACGAGTCGCCCTCGGTCGGGGAGCGTCGCCCGCACCACGGGCCCGGTCGCGGTCACGACCAGGTACGGCGGGGCCGGGACGGGCGAGGCCGGCAGGTCGACGCCCAGCGCGTTCGCGCCCGTCGCGAGCATCGCGGGGAGATAGTCGAGCACGTCCGCGGCCTCGAGCGCCCCGCGCAGCGCCGGCACCACCGCGTCGCGATCGGCCGTCCGGGGAGTGTCGCCGTGGCCGGGGTCGTCCCACCGTCCGGCGACCGCGTCGGCGACGGCGTCGACGGCGTCGAACAGCGGGCCGTGCTCGGACAGCAACCGCTCGCGAACCGCGTCCGCGGGGTCGTCGCCCTCGGCGGTGCCGGCGCTCACGACCGCCCGTTTCCCGCCTCGGCTCGTAAGCCCGTCGGGACCGCGCGTCCGCCGATGTCGACGCCCGCACCGACCGCTTTTTCCCCGACGACCGCCCACTCTCGCCCATGAGCATGAGCACCGAGGAGGTCGAGGCGGCCATCGAGGCCGGCATCGAGGACTGCGAGGCGACCGTCACGACCCCGCGAGCGCCCGACCCGGACCACGAGGACGCCCACTTCGCCGCGGTCGTCGTCTCGCCCGCCTTCGAGGGGAAGTCGCTCGTTCAGCAACACGAACTCGTGTACGACGCCGTCGGCGACGCGATGACGCGGGAGGTGCACGCCCTGGAGATCAAGACGTACACGCCCGAGGAGTACGAGGAACGCGGGGAGTAGGACGGCTGCCGATTCCCGGCCGCGGCCAGACTCTCACTCCTTCTCGACGTCGAGGACGCGCATGTCGTCGCCGACGCGGAGCGTCGCCCCCACGCTCGCCTCCGGAACCTCGGTGTTCACCATCAGCCGGAAGGCGTGATCGAAGCGCCCGCCGCCGCTCCACGGGGGCATCGTCTCCTCGCGCTTTCCGATGAACCGGGTCCGGAAGCCGTCGAGTTCCTCCCCCGTGTCGGGGTTCCTGGACGGAACGACGCAGCGCTGGCAGGGGTTCACCCCGATCAGCTCGGCGTCGCTGACGCGGGCCCGGACGCGCTCGCCCGGCTCGGCAACGAGTCGGTCCTCGAAGAACGGTTCCTCGCTCGCGAGTTCGACGTTCGCGCGGAAGCGTCGTCGCATCGAGTCGACCGTCACGCCGTCGAACCACGAGGCGATCTCGCGGAGCGTCCCCGTCGAGATCACCGTCGGGCCGGGCAGCTCCGTGTCGTCCGGATACCCGCCGTCTCGCTCGCCCGTCAGCGACACCTCGTACCCGAGGAACGACCCGAGCCACGACTCGATCCCGTCGCGGTCGTCGTCGAGGTGGAAGGCGGCGGCGTCTGGCGCGTCCGCGTCGTGCGGGGCCGTGAGCCGGACGGTCCGACCGTCGAGGTCGAAGTCGGCCGAGACACGGTGGATCCGCCGTTCGTTCTTCCCGTTCACGTAGTCGCCGTCGGCGTCGAGGATCGCGAACTCGCGGTCGGGGGCGAGCCCGCCGGCCTGCGCCAGGGTTGCGGCGTCAACGTCGACTCCGTCGAGCGACTTGATCGGGAACACGCGTATCCGATCGAGCGTCGTCGCGAGCGCGTCGTCGGTCATCGTCCGTCGTACGACGCCGGCGCCGTTGAATCGACCGGTCCGATGTCGGCGTCGCCGACGCGGTCGCTATCGCCGGAGCACGGGTGGAGAAAACGGAACCCGGTTCGAACGGCGTCGCGGCCGAGCGAGCGCGTTACTCTTCGGCGTCGTCGTCCGCGTCTTCGTCCGCGTCCTCCTCGGTATTCAGATCGAGACCCTCGACGAGGTCGGCGATCTCGTCGGCCGTGAAGGAGGTGTAGCCGTCCTCGGAGACGGTCGCGAGCGAGACATCGTTCGGGGTGAGCTCGTCGTTGACCTCGAACAGCGAGCGCAGCGCGAGGCTGATCCCGTCGTCGAGCGTGAGCTCCTCGCTCCACTCCTCCTCCAGGAGTTCCTGGATCTCCTGGCGGGACCCGCCGATCGCGGTCGCCTTCCACTCGTGGGGCGTCCCGGAGGGGTCGGCGCCGAACAGGCGTGGCTTGCCGTCCTCGAAGCCGCCGACGAGGAGCGCGGCGCCGTACGGGCGCGTGCCGCCGCGCTGGGTGTTCTCCTGGATGTGGTCGGTGACGTACTTCGTCAGCGTCTCGACGCCGACCGGCTCCGTGTACCGCAGGCGGTTGCCCTGTGCCATCCGGCGGGCGTAGTCGATGAGCTGGCGGGCGTCGGCGACGTGGCCCGCGCTGGCGGTGCCGATGTGGTCGTCGAGCTTGTGGAGCTTCTCGATCGACTCCGACTCCATCAGGCTGGAGGACGCCTGTGCCTGCGCCGCGAGCACGACGCCCTCGCTCGTGCGGACGCCGACGGAGGGAGCGCCCCGGGAGACGGCCTCGCGGGCGTACTCGACCTGATAGATCCGGCCGTCCGGGGAGAACAGCGACGTGCCGCGGTCGTACGCCTGCTGGTCGTTCCCCCTCATCGGTCACCACCGACGTGAGTCGTCGTCGCGAGTGCGGTCATCGCTCCAGGGTATGGGTCGACGCCGGAAAAAGCCTCCCTAAACGGAGTTTTAGCGAACGACCGAAAACCGCGGGACGTGACCGCTGAGGGGACCGAGTCGGACGCGACCGGTGTCGGCCGTCGGCTGTCGGCGCCGGCGTCCGTCGCTCGCCGAATACACGTACTTATCCCACTCGGTCACCTACCGGCGTCCATGAGCGACGACACAGGAAATCGCAAACCCCTCAGGATGCCCGACGACAACCAGGTGTTCGCCACCGTCACCGACATGCTCGGCGGCCGGCGGGTCACGCTCCGGTGTGCCGACGGGGAAGAGCGCATGGGCCGGATCCCCGGTCGAATGCGCTTCCGGACGTGGGTCAAGGAGGGAGACATCGTCATCGCCGAGCCGTGGGACTGGCAGGACGAGAAGGCGGAGGTCGTCTGGCGCTACGAGTCCGACGACGCCCAGCAGCTCCGCGAGGAAGGCCACATCCAATAACCGCGGGATTCTCGCAGTCAACTGGCGTCCGGGACGTCCATCACTCGAACCGGCTCCAGCCCGCGCTCGGCCAACTCGGCGTCGATGCGCTCGACGCGGGGCTCGATGGCGGCCGGCCGGTGGCTGTCGGTGCCGACCGCGACGGCGACGCCGTGGTCGGCCAGCGCGTCGAGGAACCCCGGCGCGGGGTGCAACGCGCCGTAGTCGTCGAGCACGCGCCCGGCGTTGAGTTCGGGCACCGTCCGCGACTCGGCGAACGCCGCGGCCGCGCGGTCGTAGTGATCCCGGGTCGCAAGCCCGCGGAGGGCGGGGTTCCGCTCCACGAGGTCCGGGTGTGCCGCGATGGCGAACAGCTCGGACTCCGCGAGCGCGACCAGCTTCTCGAAGTACTCGTCGACGAGCGCGCGGCGCTCCCGCTCGGACTTGTCGGCGAAGTAGTCGCGGACGTGGACGTTCACGTCCTCCAGGTCGTGGACGCTCCCGATCGCGTAATCGAACTCCGCCTCCTCGAGGAACGACGCGATCGCCGCCTCGTCGCGGGGCTCGTAGTCCAACTCCACCGCGTCGAACAGGCGCACGTCGACGCGGTCGCGCAGTCGCTCGATCGCGTCGCGGCGGCGCTCGTAGGTGAGGTCGAGGTTGAACCCCATCTCGCGACGATAGCGGTCCTCGGCCGGGTCCTCCGAGACGACGCAGTGGTCCGCGATGCCGATGCCGGACAGCCCCGCCTCCGCGGCCGCCGTCGCCATGAACTCGATGAAGTACCCGTCCGAGTACGTCGAGTGGACGTGGTAGTCGTGGTGCACGGCCGATCCGATGGCGGCCCCCCTCACGAAGCTTCGGGAACGGTGACACGGGTTCCCACTGCCGTCGGTTCAGGCGTCCCTGCCGGTGTCGACCCCGGAGTCGACCCGGACCTCCCGCGCGACGAGCGCGTCGGCGAGCGCCCGGAGATCCGCCGCCCCGCCGAGTTCGTTCAACCAGCGCGCCGGGATCGCGTCCCCCTCCTCGACCGCTCCGAAGCGCGCCCCCGCGACCGCGCCGGCGACGGCGCCGAGCACGCTCGCGTGCCCCCCGCGGCTGACCGCCGAGACGATCGCCTCCTCGGCGTCCGCCGCGGCGACCGCCTCGTGGAGTGCCGTCTCGAACACCGCCGCCGGGTCGCCCGCGGGGTCGATGGTCACGGCGCCGCGGTCGCCGACGACCGACAGCGTCTCGCGCACTGGAACCGGCGCGTCCCGCGCCACGGCGACGCTCATGGCCGTCGACACCGCGTCCGCGACGGATTCGCCGTCGACGAGTTCACCCACGACCGCCGCGAGCGCCGCGGACGACTCGGCCGCGACATCGTCGCCGGCGGCCGTTCCGGTCGCGACGGCGGCCTCGGCCGCCGCGGCGGCCCGGTCGTGCGCGTCCCCCACGAGGCAGCCGTACGGGACGGCGGCGAGAAGTGAGGCGGCGCCCGTCGTCACTCCGGGGTCCGCCGAGCGATCCGACCGGTCGCCGTCGCCCCGACCGAGCAGTCGGTCCGCCGACGCGACGGCGGCGGCCGTTGGGTCGGTAGTCGTTCCGGCGGGGCGGCCGTCGGCGCCGAGCATCTCCGTCACGCGGCCGTGGCGGTCGCGGACGGCGGCCGGGGCGTCGCCGGCGACGGGGCGCCCGAGGGCGTCGCCGCAGGCCACCCCGAGGAGGCTCGCGCGGGCGCGATCGCGGCGGGACCCGGACGGATCCGTCGCGGCCGGCGGTTCGGAGTCGCGGTCGGTCATGGGGGTGCGTCGGGTCGGCGGCGACACAACCGTGTCGGTGTCGGGACGTTCGGTCGCGTTCAGGCGAACTCGACGAGCGTCCCCTCGTAGCGGCAGTCCTCGAGGGCGTGTTTCGCCGCGAAGCCGGCCTCGTGGGGCGTCGCGCCCGAGCCGACCCCGACCTTGAGCTGGACGTCGGCGTCGTCCGCCACGTGGTCGATCGCGCCCATGTACTCCTCGTGCGAGAGGTTCGGACACGCCGCGATGACGTTGTCGCCGCCGACGAAGAAGGAGAGCGCGCCGTGCTCCTCGCGCATGTACTTCATCAGCGAGGCGTACCCCTGCTCGATGTTGATGAACGAGTCGAACTCGTTGAGCCGGTCGGTGTACTTCCCCGTCGCGTCGTTCACGTCGAAGTGCGCGATGTGAACGTCGTCCGCGGCGTCGCCGCCGTGGAACTCGCCCGCGAGGACCTCGCTGCGGTCCGACGACTGGGCGGATCCGGCCGCCTGCACGCGCTCGGTGGCCGTCTCCAGCGCCTCGATCGGCACCTCGTCGACGCCGACGCCGAGGCTCACCGTGACGGGGTAGCGGTTCCCCACGGACTCCTGGAGGAGTTCGTGGTCCCGGCGGTCGAGGCCGTTCGTCACGGCGACCATGTTGTCGAAGCGGGTGAAGAAGACGTAGCCGCCCCGGTTGCCGATGTACTGTGCCATGTCCGCGAACAGGCGCGACTGGAGCGTCTGGAGGTCCATCTCCCGACGGGGCTCCGGCGTCACGGTCCACGGACCGTAGTTGTCGATCTGCACCAACGTCAACTGCGCGGCGGTCACTGTATGTCGATTCGAGGACCGACGACACATACGCGTTACCGTTCACGGATCCGTGACGGGTGGGAGTTCACACCGGCCAGCGACGGGCTGGGAGTCCCACGGCCGCGGGGAATCAACGCGCCCGCGGGTGATGATCGCCCGCGACGAGTCAACGGGCCCCGTGAAGAGTGAACGGGCCGGCGGTCTGAAATCTCGCCCGCCGGTAGTCCGGAGATCCGGCGATCCGACGGACGACGGCGCGGCCCCAAAAATCATGCCAGAGACTGTCTGACGAAGATTTATACGTGGTGATGTGGTATCCACTACCATGGAAGAGCGCGACTCACCGTACGTCTTCCGTGACGAGCCGGACGACCCCGTCGGGGGTGCGAGCGACCGCACCGACGAGGAGGTCGTGATCATCGACGGCCGCGCGATGACGTACCGATCCTACCGCGGCGACGACAGCCGTCGCTGAGTCCGCAGGCGACGCGAAGCCGTCGCTCCCGGTCGTCGTTTCCCGAAAAAATGAGTTCGTCCCGTGAGCGGCCGCGCCGGCCTTAGAAGGCGTCGGCGTGGGCCGTGATGTCGGCGCGGAGCCCCTCGCGCAGCGCCGAGTGGACGTGGCAGATGCCCTCGGCACGCTCGACGATGTCGGCGAGCGTCTCGTCGTCGACGTCCGCCTCGACGTGGATGTCGAAGCGGATCGCGGTGAGGTCGTCGTCGTCGTCGAGGTCGGCCTCGGCGTCGATCTGGACCTGCCCGAGGTCCTCGTGCCCGCGCTGCTGCCCCCCGACGCGGAAGGCGGGCAGGAAGCAGGAGGCGTAGTCGGCCACGAGGACGGAGTTCGGGTCGGGGCCGTCCTCGCCGAGCGCGTCGACGGTGAGCGAGAAGTCGCCGATCTGGCTCGTGCTGGTGAAGCCCTCTTCGCTGACGGTGGAGGTCTCGATATCGGACATGCGTCCGGCACCAAGGGCGGTTCGCGCGTAAACCTTGTTACTGCGGACGACACCGGTTCACGGGTACCGACGCCGAGTCCGGTTCCGGCGGCGACTTACTCTCCCCCGATCGTGAACGTCTCGTCGTCGCCGAGAACGATCGCCTCGGCGTCGCTGCCGGTCGCGCGGACCTCGCGGACGAAGTCGTCGGGGTCGATCTCGATCGGCGGGAACGAGTCGTAGTGCATGGGGAACGCGTAGTCCACGTCGAGCCAGTCGACGGCGATGGCCGCCTGCGCGGGCCCCATCGTGAAGTGGTCGCCGGCGGGGACCGCGGCCGCGTCGGGCTCGAGGAACGGCGCGATCACGTCGCGCATCTCCGTCATGAGCGCGGTGTCGCCGGCGTGATAGAAGGAGGTGCTATCGGGGTCGGACTCCTGGGTCGGCTTCGTCTCGGAGATGACGTACCCCCCGGGGGTGCCGCCGGAGGCGCCGTAGCCGGTGTCGAGCCCGTTCGTGTGGTCCGCGCGGACCATCGTCACGAACGCGTCGCCCAGCTCGACGGTGCCGCCGAGGTTCATTCCCGTGGTGTCATCGACGCCGTACTCGTCGGTGACGTAGCCGGTGACCTCGGGCGTGCCGACGACGTGGGCGCCGCGGAAGCGGTCCACGTCCGCGATGTGGTCGGCGTGGCCGTGCGTGAGCAGCACGTGGTCGGGGTCGACCTCCTCCGGGTCGGTGTCGGTGTGGGGGTTGTCGAAGAACGGGTCGATCAGGAAGGTGGTGTCCTCGATCTCGACGGTCCAGGTGGAATGGCCGTGCCAGGTGAGGTCCATGGGTGTCATGCACCCGTGTGTTCGGTCGAATTACACATAAATCCGTTCGCCGGCTGCGGGACCCCGGTAGTCGATTCGCAGGCTACTCGCCGGCGGCCGCGACTCAGTCGGCGGCCCCGGCGACCTCGACGGCGCTTGGGACCGCCGAGAGGCGGTGGACGTAGTCGTCGAGCGCCAGCGCGAACTCCCGGTCGCGCGCCTCGCCGATGTCGACCCAGGAGAACTCGAACTCGCTGCCGTGCTCGCCGCCGCCGTCGCGGACGACGTGGGTCCACTCGTCGCGCGGCTCGTGGACGCTCGCGTGATAGAAGTGGCGCACGTACGCCTTCGGCGGCGACTCGCGCCGGGTCCACACGTCCGTCGCCAGCTTGTCGACGCTCGCCAGCGTCGCAAGGCCGCTCTCCTCTCGTACCTCCCGAAACAGCGCGCTTCGCGGCCGTTCGCCGGGTTCGATCGTTCCCTTCGGGATCTGGAGGCCGTCGTGTCCCGGTCCCTCGAACACCAGTAGCTGCGAGCCGCCGCGAGTGATGTACGCGCACGCCTTCCCGACGTACGTCGTCTCCGGCTCGGTCATATGAGTTGATTGACTCGTCCGGTGGTAAAGGTACCCCTGATGTTGTATATACTCCTACTAGGAATTTCGGCGATGTGTGGACGAGCGATCACCGGTCACCGATCTCGGGAACCGGCGTGGAACGGACGACGCGGGCGGGGGTCGGCGCTGGCTGGCGCCAGCCCGACCGACAGTCAGACCGTGAACCGGGAGACGGTCGTCGCGGCCGTCTCCAGGTCCGCGTCGCTGGCGGCGGCGACGGTGATGTCGTTCTCGCCGTAGCCGATGTCGAGCGTCGCCTCGAACTCCCCGTCCTCGGCGTCGACGATCGCCGAGTCGACGGGCGTCGTCACGGCGACGCGCGCGCCGGTGGTCTCGCCGGAGACGACGACGCTGTTGCCCTGGAAGTTCGTGTCGACGCGGAGGGCGGGTTTCTCGTCGCTGTCGTGGAGCCGCCGGTCGAGGAAGCGGTCGCGGACGAACGCGGGCGTCTCGACGGGCTCGCCGGCGTCGACGCCGTGGGCGAGGCGGACGAACTGCGCCATCGACCACGCCAGCGGCGTCGCGCTCCCGGTCCCCTCGCCGTACTCCCAGTCGTACTCCGTGCGGTAGTCGCGGTCCCACACCTGCTCTGCGATCATCCGGCCTGAGTTGGCGAACCGCTGCATCGTCCGCAGCAGCGCCGTCGGATCCAGCTCGGGCTCGCGGTCGGTCTCGGCCGGGTCCGCCCGAAGCTCGTACTCGCCGCGCTCGCCCGTCAGGAGGGGCCACAGCCGCCCCTTCCCGTGGTTCTCGACCGACCACGGGGCGCCCACGTCCCCCTCGTCGAGCTCGCCGTAGCCGTCGCCGTTGTAGCGGTAGAAGGCGACGCCCGCGGGCAGGTCGACGCGGATGGTGTCGTCGACCTCGCGCACGGAGTTGCGGACCGTCTCGTCGTCCCACGGCTTGATCCCGAGGCGCACGAGTTCGAGGAACCCGGCGTCGATGATGTCGCGCTCGTCGAGGCGCGGGCCGTCGTTGGCGAGGGTTCGGAGGTGGCCCGCCTCCGGGTCGCCGTCGCGGGTGACGCGGACGTAGTACGGCGTGTGCGTGTGGCGGGCGGTGCCCGTCTCGGTGGCGGTCCACGTCTCCACCTCGCCCGTCCAGCGGTCGGCCAGCGCGAGCCACACCAGCGCGTTCGCCTCGTCGCCGGTCTCCAGCCCGAGCTTCCCGGCGCAGGCCAACCCGGCGATCTCGGCGGCGATCGACGACGGCGAGTAGCCCGCCTCCTCCTCCCAGCGCTCCTGCCCGCTGGCGGGGCCGTTGCGGGCGACGTAGTCGGCCGACCGGCGGACGTGTTCGTAGTCGTACAGCGTGTCCGCGAAGTCGACGCCCGCCTCCCACAGCTGGTAGGCCATCACCGCCGGGAACGAGATGTTGTCCATCTGCTCGCCGCCCCAGCGGGTGATGCCGTTGAGGTAGGTGTTCTGCGGGATGAAGCCGTCCTCGTCCTGCTGGTACTCGTAGACGTACTCCAGCTGATCGACGGCGGTGCCGATGTCGTCGGTGAGCAGCGAGGCGGTGAACACCTGATACAGGTCCCGCGCCCACACGAAGTTGTAGCCGTACCCCTTCTGCTCGTCGGCGTGGACGGCCTCCCCCCACGGCACGGACGGGGAGGCGACGCTGGCCCCGCGGTAGGTCTTGTCCTCGACGGCGCGAAGCGTCATCAGCGCCGTGCGGTACTGGTTCGCGAGCTCGTCGTCGCGGGCGACGGCGTCGGGCAGGGGTCGGTCCGCGAGGAAGTCCCGCCACGACTCGCGGTACGCCGTCGCGACCTCGTCGTAGCCGGTCGCGAGCGACCCGACCGCCTCGCCCAGCGCCGCCGAGGCGTCCGCCTGCCGCGCGAACCCGAGCGCGAGCGTCTCACTGGTGTGTCTGCCGGCGCCGAGGCGACCCACGAGAACGACGTTGTCGTTGTCGACCGACGAACGCGTCCGCGGCACCTCCCCGGTCGCGAACAGCGCCGACAGCTCGTCGCTGCCGGCGGCACAGACCGTCGCCCAGTCGAAGCGGTCGGCCGTCGCCATCGCTACCGCGACGGAGTAGCCGTTCCCGCCCTCGTCGACGAGCCGCGCGTCGCCCCGCTCGCCCGTGTAGGCGCCGGCGTCGCGGGCGACGAGGTGGTGGCTCCCCGGCTGGCCCAGGCGCAGCCCGCGGTCGCGCGTGCCGGTGTTCGTGAGCGCCGTGTCCGCGGCCGCGAACACGTGGTACTCGCCGTCGTCGCCGGCGCGGAACTCGACGTCCGCGACGAGCGCGTCGTGGTTCGGGTCGACCGCGTACTCGACGCGCAGCTCCCACTCGTGGCCGCGGCCGTCGCCCGTCTCGGTGATCACGTGCTCGTACGCCAGCGCGTCGTCGGCGATCGGGTGGACGCGTCGCTCGACGGTGTCCTCCTCGTCGCGCTGGCCCTCGACGTGGGTCCGGACCGTGTAGTCGTCGTCGGCAGCCGAGACGATGAAATCCAGCGTGCGCAGGTTCATCAGGTCCACGCGGGGGAACCGCACCTCGGTGAGCGCCCCCTCGGTCAGCGTGAACCAGACGCGGGAGGCGTCGGGCTCGCCGTGGTCGGCGACGGTGCCGACGCCGAACTTCTCGCCGGTCGTCCACCGCGGCCGGTCGGTGGGCGCCGACGGCGCCGCGGCCGCGCTCGGCAGGGCGTCGTGCTCGGCGAGCGTGGCGGTCACGCCCAGCCGGAAGCAGTGGGCGTACCCCAGCGGCGTCGCGCTGTCGGGCGTGCCGTCGTCGTACCACTGCTCCGGGAGGTAGCCCATCGGCGTCGTCAGCGGCCCGCCGTCCTCGAGCAGGCCGTACAGCTCCGCCGCGCGATCGAACAGCCACGCCGCGGTCTGCTCGCGGCCGCGGTCCTCCAACAGCGCCCCGAGCGTCGCGGCGCCGCCGGCGCCCATCGCGGTCGCGAGCGTCCACACCTTCTCGCCGTCCTGCCCCTCGGTGCGCCACTCGTCTCCCTCGTAGCGGATCAGCCCCTCGACGGCCGACTCGGCCGGGTCGCGGTACAGCCCCTCCAGCGACGCCCGCACGTGATCGGCCACGCGGTCGACGTCCTCGGGGTCGACACCGATCCCGTCGACCGCCTCCACGGCCGCGAGCGCGTCGACCAGCGCGAACGTCGAGGCGTCCAGGCGGTCGTCGCGCTCGCCGCCGACGAGCCGGACGGCGTACGTCCCGCGCTCGTCGTCCCACAGCGCGTCGAGCGCCTCGAACGTCCCCTCGGCGGCCGCCCGCCCGCGCTCGCGGAGGTCCTCGCTCACCGGCGCGCGGGCGACGGCGGCGTACGCCTCGACGAACGTCGCGGCGGTGTGGGTGAACCGCCCCGCCATGTCCTCCCAGAGGTTCTGACAGCGCCGCGGCAGGCCGTCGTCGCCGCGGGCGTCGTCGAGCGCGTCGACGCCGGCGGCGACGCTCTCGCGGATCCGCCGCTCGTCCTCGGGCGACAGCGCGTCGCGGTGCTCGCGAAGCAGCGTCGCGAGGAACGCGACGGTGATCGCGGTCTGGTCGGCCTGGTACTCGTCCGAGCCGGCGCGTCCCTCGACGTGCGCGTTGGCCCACCCGGGCGCCAGCGACCCGTCGACCGCCCACACGCGGTGGGGCCAGGAGCCGTCGGAGCCCTGGGCCTCACAGTAGAAGCGGGCGCTTCGCGCGAGCACCTCGGGGTCGAGATCCAGCCCCAGCGGCTCGCTCGCATCGAGCAGGTGGTGGGAGATCCGCGCGTCGTCCCGGAACCAGGTGTAGCCGTAGCCGCCGGAGTTACGGAAGAACGGATCGAACTCCGGGCCGGCGATCCGCGCGCCGCTGGGCGCCTCAAGCAGCGACAGCGCCCGCATGTCGGCGCGGACCGTCCCGCGCCGCGGACCGTCGTCGGCGATCGCGACGGCGGCGCGCTCGCGCGCGACGGTCCGGAGCTCGTCGGCGTCGGCGTGGTCGGTCGCGCACTCGCGGAGGTCCGCGAGGGCGCGTTCGCGGTCGGCGTCGCTGTCGGTCAACGCGCTCACGAGCGTCGTTCGGAGCCCGCGACCCGCCCGCTCCAGGGGCGCGGTGACGACCACGTCGCCGCTGAGGTGGGTGTCCTCGTAGCGGTTCAACGCGCCGTCGCGCGGGAGCGCGATCGGGTCGGGGTCGAGGAGCTCCTCGAAGCGCTCGGGGATCTGCGCGCGCACGTCCTCGAGACCGGTGGAGGCGGTGACGAAGTCGTGCTCGTCGCGGTGGAACACCTCCACCGCGTCGCCGTCGAGCGGGCCGGCGCCCTCGTGGATGAGCCGGCCGACGCGCGTCTCCTGACCCTCCGGGGCGAGCGTGAGGAACGCGACCAGGTGGGCCTCGGGCGGGATCGACCCGCGCAGCTCGACGTGGGTGACGTGCTCGCGTCCGAGCGTGAGGTCGTACTGGTGGACGGTGAACGCGCCGGCGTCGTACTCCGTCTCGACGAGCGTCGTCTCGCGGTAGTAGTGCTGGCGGACCGTCTCCAGTTCGTCGAACCAGTAGGTTCGCTCGCCGGTCTCGATACCGAACCGGGAGCGGTCGATACCCGAGAGCCCGGACAGCGCCGACGAGAAGTCGCGGATCCCGCCGGTCGGGGCGACGTGAACCAGCCGTTCGCCGCGTCCGGACAGCCCGCCGCGGACGGTGCTGGCGGTGCCGGCCGAGCCGTGCTCCCGGTCGCGCTTGTAGTCGTTGAGTGCCGTTCGCAGCCGCATTTACCCGAGCAACAACTCGGGCGGGTAAAGTCTCAGCGGTACGTGATCAGTTCACAGTCGGGGTCGACGCGGGCGGTCCGGCCCCGTCGAACCGCGGTTGCGACCCGCCCGAACCGGCGACACGCGATTGCGACCCGTCCGAACTGGCGACACGCGGGAGCGTCGCGTTCGCCTACCCGCGGACGGGCACGACGACCACGTCGTCGACGGTCACCGCCCCGTCGTCGCCCCGGACCGCCGCGCCCGTCACGAGGTCCTCGGTCCCGACGGCGGGGTCGACGGCGACCTCCGCGGGGCCGGCGGCGAAGTTGAGGGCGACGACGACCGCCTCGCCGTCGGCGGCCTCGCGGCGGTAGGCGACGACCGACTCGGCGCTGCCGGCGGCGACCTCGTAGTCGACGCGCGACAGCGTCGCGCGATGGGCCAGCGCCGGGTGGTCCCCGCGCAGCGCCAGCAGGCGCCGGTAGTGCTCGGTGAGGTCCGTGCGGGCGTTCCCGTAATCGAGCTGGTCGCGGCGGCCGAGCTGGCCGGTCTCCTGGCCGGCGTACACCATCGGCGCGCCCGGCAGCGTGGCGAGCGCTCCCGCGGAGGCGAACGCCGCATCCTCCCCGTAGGAGGCGAGGTAGCGCGACTCGTCGTGGTTCTCGTGATACAGCATGAACGAGGCGTGATCCGGGAACCCGACGCTCCGGCGCTGGTCGACGGCGTCCAGGACGGCCTCGGCGGGCCGGTTTCCGGCGCCGATCTCGCGGAGGGTGAACGCCGTCGTCGAGTCGAAGTGCATGTCGAACAGCCCCCCCTGGAAGTCGGGGATGTACGGGATGGTCTCGTCGAGCAGGAGGAACTCCGAGTCGTGGGCCTTCACGCGGTCGTGGACCTCCGTCCAGAAGCCGTCGGGGACGGCCCACGCCATGTCACAGCGGAAGCCGTCGACCAGCGGCGCCCACTCGTCGACGGCGTCGAGCAGGTGCCGGCGCACCTCCAACGAGGAGAAGTCGAAGTTGGCGATCAGCTCCCAGTCGAAGTACGTGCCCGGCTCGCCGTTCTCCTGCCACTCGTACCAGTCGTAGTACTCGCTATCCGGATTCCGGTACGCGTCCTCGAAGAACGGGTGGTCGCGCGCCGAGTGGTTGCACACCAGATCGAACAGGACGGTCATCCCGCGCTCGTGGGCGGCGTCGACCAGCGCCTCGTACTCCTCGCGGCCGCCCAGGTCCGCGGCGATCTCGAAGAAGTCCGTGATGTTGTAGCCGTGCGGCTCGCCGTCGTGTTGGAGGACGGGCGTCAGCCAGAGCGTGTCGACCCCCAGTTCGTCGAGGCGGTCGAGCCGCTCGCGGATCGCCTCGAACGGCTCGCGGCCGCGTTCGGGGTCGGCGAACGTGCGGACGTACACCTCGTAGATGGTCGAGTCGAGCGCCCACTCCGGCGGGTCGTACGGGCGGTCGACGACGACCTCGTCGCCGTCGCGGCGCAGATCGACGGCGTCCTGCACGCCGTAGGCGTCGTCGGTGAGGGGAACGGCGTACACCCGAGCTTGCTCGGGGAGGCGCTCGCGCGCGACCGTGAGCGTCCCGCCCTCGACAGTCACGTCCGACTCGTCGAGGTCGTCGCGGTCGTCCAGCAGGAACTCGACTCGCGTTCCGGCCGTCGGATCGAGGCGCGCGTCGATCCGGACCTCCTCGTCGCCGACGGCGGTCTCCAGGTGGACGCGCGGGCGCTCGGGGTCGCCCCCGCCGCCGATGGACCCGGAATGTCTCGCCGACCCGACCGCCGAGCCCGATCCTGACCGCCCGCTCTCCTGCCCCGACCGGTCGTCGCCGACGGCGTCGCCGCTGGCGGACCGGCCGTCGCCGCTGTCGGGGGCAGTTCCTTGGGCGAACGCCCGCACGGTCAGGTCGTGTGTCGTTCCCCCGGCGTCGAGCCGGAGCAGGTACCGACCGGGCACGTCGGGTTCGAACCACTGAACCGGCCCGTCGCCGGTCTCCGCCGTTGAATCCGCTGGTGCTTGCACGACGCTCCACTCGTAGTCGACGCTCGGATCGGGATCGCGCGGCGCGAGCTCGACCGCTTCGCCCGCCGCACACACGCGCGGTTGCCCCGGATGTTCCATGGCAGGCCGCTGGAGCGGTAGCGGTTTCGCTCTTTCGCCGGGAGGCCCGCGGGGCTCCGGCTCCCCTCGAGGCGGGGAATCGCTAAGTGCCCGCCGGTGAATCCTCGAGGTATGGACGGAACCGCCGAGGACGCGGAGGACGGGCGTCGAGAGACGGACGGGAACGACCGCCCGGTTTCCGTCGACGTGGAGATCGCCGACGGCCGGACCGTGATCGTCGTCACGGGCGATCGCGACGCGGCGGTCGTCGTCGAGTCGGCCTCCGGCGAGCGGATCTATCTCCCGCCGGAGGACTTCGAGCGCCCGCCCGAGTCCGAGGGCGACGCGCGCCAGGACGCCTACGGAACCGGCCCTCGGCCGTCGGACAGCCCCTACCAGTCGGCGGCGTCCGACAGTCCGTACCAGTCGGCGACAGCCGACAGTCCCTATCAGTCGCCCGGGGAATCGGACAGCCCCTACCAGCGCGGCGGCCCCGCGTCCGAGCGGGTCGGACTCGAGCCGACGGCCGACGGCTTCCGGATCGTTCACCCCGAGCCGGTCACGGACTTCCGGCTGCTCAGGTAGCGGAACCGGCGGGTCTCGTGATCCCCCGCCGGGTCACTCCCCGTCGGGCGACTCCTCCGCAAGGATCCGTTCGTAAAAGGCGACGTGTTCGTCCGCGACCTGGTCCCAGGTTCGCTCCTCGTACTCGATGGGCGTGTCCAGCGCGAGCGCGCGCTCGATGCCGGCGGCGATCGCGTCGGAGTTGGGCTCGACCTCGATGAGGCAGTCGCCGGGGAGCACCTCCGCGGCGCCGCTGGGGCCGGCGACGACGCGCGTGCCGACCGACAGCGCCTCGACGATGGTGATCCCGAACGGCTCCGCCAGCGACGGCGAGACGAAGAGATCCGCGCTCGCGTAGTAGTCGCCCAGCTCCTCCTCGGGGACGTAGCCGACGAACTCGACGCGGTCCCCGATCCCGAGCAGCTCGACGAACCGCTTCAGCTGGTCGGTGAGGTGGCCGGTGCCGCCGATGACGAGCGTCACGTCGTCGCGGCGGACCTTCGGCAGCGCGTACAGCAGGTACGCCAGGCCCTTCTGGTCGGTGTGGCGGCCGACGAAGAACAGCATCTCGCCGTCGATCCCGAGCTCCGATTTCAGGTCCCGGCCGGTCGGCTCGACCCGCGAGAAGCCGTTGTAGATGACCTCCGCGTCGCCGCCGTACTCGTGGGCGATCTTGCGGGCGGTGAACTCGCTCACCGCGAGCAGGTGATCCGAACGGTTCACCACGCGGGCCTCGGTTCGCTTCTCGCGCTCGGGCGGGTCCGCGTTGCGGTCGGAGGACAGCGAGTGGAACGTCGTCACCCACTCCACGTCGTGGCTGGCCTGCGCGCGCGAGCCGGGGTTGTAGCCGAACCAGTCGTTCGTGTGGACGATGTCGGCGTCGGCCGCGCGCTCGACGAACGTCCCAGACAGGCGGCCGATCCGGGTGATGATGTCGCCCTCGCCGGTCGGTACGCCGTAGATTCCGTCGCGTCCCTCCGGGGCGTACTCCGCCGGCAACACCAGTTCCACCTCGACGCCCTCGCGAGCGTCGAGGCGCTCGAACAGCTCGCCGACCGCCGTGTCCAGTCCTCCGGTCACGTTCGGCGGAAACCCCCACCCGAGCATTAGGACCGTGTACGGCATCGAGTCGAGTATCGCGGGTCCGGTACTTAGTCACTTGGCGTCGGCGTGGGGGATCGATCCTTCGGGACGCCCTCGTGACGCCCTCGGATGGCTCGGTCGGCGACTCGTCTTCCCGGTCACTCGACGCTCGCCGGGCGTCCCGATCCCTCCCCGACGACCCGGAACTTGATACCGCTCGCCTCCGAGCCCACACCCGATGCGATTCGACCGACGGAGCGGCGTCCTGCTCCACCCCACCGCGCTGCCCGGTCCGCACGGCATCGGCGACCTCGGCGCGGGCGCGCGCTCGTTCCTCGAGTTCCTCGACCGCGCCGACCAGTCGATCTGGCAGGTGTGCCCGCTGGGACCGACCGTCGGGATCCACGGTCACTCCCCGTACCAGACGTTCTCCGGGTTCGCCGGGAACCCCCTGTTGATCGACCTCGTCGACCTCGCCGAGCGCGGCTACCTCGAGGAGGACGAACTCGCCGCCGAGGGGGACTCGACCGGCGAACCCGATCGGGACGCCGACTTCTCGCGCCACGAGGTGCACTACCACGCCGTCGAGTCCGTCAAGCTGGACCGTCTCCGGACGGCGTTCGAACGATTCCGCGAGGTCGCGAGCGACGGCGAGCGCGAAGCGTTCGCCGCGTTCCGCGAGCGCGAGGGCGACTGGCTCGCCGACTACGCGCTGTTTCGCGCGCTCAAACGCGAGTTCGACGGGACCCTGTGGACCGAGTGGCCCGAGCCGGTTCGGACGCGCGACCCCGACGCGCTCGCCGACTACCGCGACGAGCTCGCCGACGCGGTCGACTTCCGGGCGTTCTGCCAGTGGACGTTCGACCGACAGTGGCGCGACCTGCGTGCGGACGCCGCCGACCGCGGGGTCGAGATCCTCGGCGACCTCCCGATCTACGTCGCGCTCGACTCCGCCGACGTGTGGGCCGCGCCCGAGGCGTTCGACCTCGACGACGACGGCCGCCCCGCCGCCGTCGCGGGCGTCCCGCCGAACATGGGCGACTCCGGGCAGCGCTGGGGGAACCCGGTGTACGACTGGAACCGCCTCGCCGAGACGGGGTACGAGTGGTGGCTCGACCGGCTCCGTCGGCTGTTCGACCTCGTCGACTACGCCCGCCTCGACCACTTCAAGGGGTTCGACGAGTTCTGGGCGATCCCGGCCGACAGCGACGACCCCGCCGACGGCGAGTGGCGCGAGGGTCCGGGGGAGGCGTTCTTCGAGGCCGTGCGCGGGGAGTTCGGTCGCCTTCCGTTCGTCGCGGAGGACCTGGGCTTTCTCGACGCCGAGAGCGCGGGGCTACGCGAGGCGTTCGACCTCCCGGGGATGCGCGTGCCCCAGTACGCCGACTGGTGCCAGCAGGGCCACATGTATCAGCCGATGCACTACCCGGAGGACTGCGTCGCGTACACGTCGACCCACGACACCGACACCGCCGTCGGCTACTACGAGTCGCTGGGGGACCGACAGCGCGACTGCCTCCACTACAACCTCGGCACCGACGGCGTCGAGATCGAGTGGGACCTCGTCGAGGCGGTGTGGAACTCGGATGCGACGCTCGCGGTCACGACGATGCAGGACCTGCTCGGGCTGGACAGCCACGCCCGGTTCAACACTCCCGGCACGACCGAGGGGAACTGGCGCTGGCGCGTCACCGAGGACGGCCTGAACGACGCCGTCGCCGAACGGCTCGCGCGGATCACGGACGCGACCGTCCGGTGAGACGGGACCGTTCGGTGAGCCCGTGCCCGGCCCCCCGGTCCGATATTCAGCGTTGATTCTCGGCGGCTGAGGTATTTGTAGGGGAACGGCATCGACTCGGGTAACCGACGTGCGAGAGCGCTCGGGAGCACACCACAGATGTTCGAATTCATCACGGACGAGGAAGAGCGCGGCCAGGTTGGTATCGGGACGCTCATCGTGTTCATCGCGATGGTACTCGTGGCGGCGATCGCCGCGGGTGTCCTGATCAACACCGCGGGATTCCTCCAGAGCAAGTCGCAGGAGACGGGACAGCAGTCCAGCAAACAGGTCAGTAACCGCCTGCAGGAGGTCGTGACGACCGGGACGGTCAACACGACCGACAACTCGGTCAAGTCGGTGAACGTGACCGTGACGCAGGCACCGGGTGCCGGAGAGATCGACCTCTCGAACGCGACGATCAACTGGATCGGCCCACAGGGGACCGAGACGCTGACGCACTCCAGTTCCGCCGAGACCGGGTGGGAGTTCAACACCTACCAGGTGAAGAACACCGACAGCTCGAACACGGTGCTCAACGACGCAGACGACCGGTTCAACATCGAGTTCAACCTGAACGACAACGGCTTCGGCGACACGAACGCCCCGAACAATCTCGGCGAGGGCGACGAGGTCACGATCAAGATCAACACGATGGCCGGCGCGACGACGACCATCCGCTTCACGGTGCCCGAATCGCTCGGGCAGAAGCAGGCAGTCGAGCTGTAAACGCTGCAGCCGTCGCGGTTCTCTCGTTTTCCAGGTCGCCAGCGGCGGCGCCGTGGTCTACCGGACTCACAACGCCTAAGCACCAGCCAGCCGACCCCTCGTCAATGCGCTACGCCAGGATCCGCGACCCGGCAGGCACCGTTCGCCGCGGCACGTACGACGACGGCACCGTGACCGCGGGCGGCGAGACGTACGACACCGACGCCGACGACGTGGACCTGCTCGCGCCCTGTGCGCCCACGAAGATCGTCTGTGTCGGCCGCAACTACGCCGATCACGCCGAGGAGCTCGGCAACGAGGTCCCGGACCGACCGCTGCTGTTTCTGAAGCCGCCCAACGCGGTCGCGGACCCCGGGTCCACAGTCACGCTGCCGGCCGGGAAAGAGCGCGTCGACCACGAGGCCGAGATCGCGTTCGTGATCGGCGAACAGGCGCGCAACGTCGCCGCCGCGGACGCGATGGACCACGTCGCCGGCTTCACCTGTCTCGACGACGTGTCGAACCGCGACGACCAGAACGAGGAACAGAACTGGGTGCGCGGCAAGGCGTTCGACGGCGCCGCGCCGATCGGCCCCTGCATCGCCGACCCCGAGCACGTGCCCGGGGACGCCGCGGTCGAACTCCGCGTGAACGGCGAGACGAAGCAGTCCTCCTCTCGCGACTACTTCATGTTCTCCATCCCCGAGCTCGTCGAGGAGATCACGACGTACATGACGCTGGAGCCGGGCGACGTGGTCGCGACCGGGACGCCAGCGGGCGTCGGTCCGCTCTCGGACGGCGACCGCGTCGAGGTCGAGGTCGAGGGCGTCGGCGTCCTCGAACACGACGTTAATCAGGAGTAACGGTCGAGCGGGACGGTCCCGGCGAACGCGGCGGTACTCGTTTGTACCGTCGCCTCGATCGGTTCCTGATGCGACGAGTCACCGCCGTGGTCCTCGTGTCCCTCCTGATCGGCCCGATCGTCGCCTCCGTGCTCTGGAACCTCGACGAGCGGCTGGGGATCGCGATCGCGGCCGCCACGCTCGCGCTGGTCGTACTGGTCCTCCTCGGACGCCTTCGCGCGGTCGCGAGCGGCCGGACCGACGCCGATCGCGGCGGCAGCGGCGACGACGGCGAGGGCGACGGCTGGTCGCTCGTTCCCGACTGGCAGTACGAGGGTCGGTTCGCCGAGGCCGGCGGGATCACCCGCAGCGAACAGGAGCAGGCGATCCGGGAGATCGACGAACAGGCCCGGCGCGAAAGTGACCGAGAGCAGGGGTAGTCGCTTACAGCCCCGAGACGAGATCCCGCAGCACCGCCTCGGGATCGTCGGCCTTCGCGACGCCGGAGGCGAGGAGCACGCCCGTCGCGCCGAGCTCGCCCGCGGCGGTCACGTCCTCGCCCGTCGAGACGCCGGCGCCGCAGAACAGGTCCACGTCGGCGTCGACGGCCTCCACCGCCGCGACGGAGTCCTCCACGATCGCGGGGTCGGCGGTCGCGACCGACACGTCGCCGCCGATGAGCTCCGGCGGCTCGACGGCGACGGCGTCGGGACCGAGCGCCGCGGCCGCGCCCGACTGCGCGGGGTTGTTGGCGCAGACGACCGTCTCCAGTCCGGCGCGCCCGGCGGCCGCGAGGGAGGCGTCGATGTCGGCCAGCTTCAGCCGGTTCTCGGAGTGGTTGATCAGCGTGCCCGTCGCGCCCGCGTCGGCGACGGCCTCCGCCAGCGTCGAGCCGGTGTGGCTGCCGTGCTCGACGGGTGAGACGTGCTGTGCCCACGTCTCGACGCCGGTGTCCGCGACGGCCGATAGGTGTGCCGCCTGCGGCGCGACGGCGACCCGCGCGCCGGTGTCGTCGGCGACGGTCGCGCACGCCTCGGCGATCTCGACGGGGTCACACGGGTACGCCTTCAGGTTGACGAGGATCAGGGTGTCGGAGTCGCTCACGGTCGATGGGTCCGGGGGGCGCGCGAAAAGTCGCTTCGGTCGCGACAGCGGTTGCGGACGGCGCGGGTGCCGACGGCGGGGGATGCACCCGACATCGTGCGGCGCCGGAGGGGGCGGGGACGATCGCGATGACCGCGGCGTCGCTCAGTTGTCGTTGCGCTTGACAACGTCGCCGAGGGTCATGCTCCCCGAGGAGGAGCTCTCCCAGTCGGCGTCGTCGACGGCGTCACCCTCGACAAGCGAGATGCCGAGCTTCTTCTCGATCTTCTGTTGGACCTCGTCGGAGGGGAGGATGTCCCCGCGCTCGAGCTTCCGGATGACGGATGCCTTCTCGTTGATGTCGCTCGCGAGGTCCTCCTGGCTCAGCCCGGCCGACTCGCGGGCCTGCCGGATCCGGTCGTCGTAGTCGCCCGCGACCGTCTCCATGTCGTCGAACATGTCGCGGCGGCGTCCCGACGACGACGATGACGAGGACGACGACGAGGAACTCGCGGAGTCCGACGAGGACGACGAAGACGAGGAGGTGGAGTACTTCGTGGATGTCGAGGAGGAGCTCTCGGTGCGGACCTCGGTGCCGAAGTCCGAGCAGTCCGAGCACAGCTCCAGCTCCGCGCCCTCGACTTTCGTGGTGGTGAGCGACGCCTTCTCCGCGCCGCACATCTCACACTGGGGCATACCTCGACCTAGCGCGGTGTGCGGTATAAAACGTGTGCCACCGCCGGCCCGTTCGACCGGTATTTAAATACCCTAAATATCAGTAGTTGGTTCGCGTTATTTGATATCAGAATCTTTCCGATATATTCATTCAGAAACCAACGAAGGAAGCGAGTGTCATGTCCGAAGACGACGCCACGATGACGGAATGGCTGGCTGACCACCCGCGGATGATGGGCGCGCTGTTCGCGCTCGTGCTGTTGTTGTCGAGTGCGGGGAATGCCGTCGCCGGCGCTACGGTCACGTCTGGCCCGTAGATGACAACATTTCTTCCGTAATATCCCAATTCCACAACAGATCCCCGTCAAATCGGACTGGGAATCTGCCAGAGTTCAGACACTCGAATAGGCGGTCTATCGAAGTATCGATAGCAGCTGTTACTCCGGTTGCGATCCACTGCTTCTCTACACTCATCATAATTGGCTTTGCCATCCCACCCAAGCCATGTCGCTTTGTAGGATACCAGCTCGGTGTGACTTCTACTTCCCGCTGTTCCATCTCTATGTCCGTTATTTCTAGTAAAAACCCGACGCCAGTCGAGCACTGACACAACTGCACCAGTGGATCCCCCGCGATGCTGTACGCGCTCTCGGCGAACGGGCCCGTCCCGACCACGTCGAGCGCGGCATACAGCGGGAACCCGGCGTCGAACAGCCGCGCGAGGTCCCGTCCCACGCGCGTCGCCAGCGAGTTCGGCAGGTCCGTCAGCGACACGACGCCGCCGAGCGCGCCCGCCTCGACCAGTCCCATGCCCTGCTGGTAGGACGTACAGGCGTTGAGTAGGAACGCGTCGACGCCCGTCGTCTGCAGGCTCCGGAGGTCGAGGAAGCCGTCGGAACACTCCATCCCGCGCTCGTCGACGTGGCCGACGTAGTGGAAGAAGTCGTGCTCGTCGGCGAGCAGTTCGCGCAGTTCCTCGACGGTCAGGTCGCGCTCCTCGCGAATGTCGAACGTGACGTGATCGCGGAAACCGTACGTGTCGCCGAGCTCGTCGACCATCGCCTCGTCGTTGCAGACGACCGTGACGCCGATCGTCAGGTCCTCCGCCGGCGTGCGATCCAGGCGGCGGCGGTACGTCTCGACGGTCGGCTTGGCCGCACGCATCGGGAACCCGGGGCCGATCCACGCCTGCGCGATGCTGTCGGCGGGCTCTGGGGTCACGATCGACTCGGAGTCGTCGAGGGCGTTCTGCGTCGGTCCGCGGGTCGGGTCGCGGGCGGGGCCGTCCGCCTCGCTCGCGCTCCGAGTCAGCGCCGCGTTCCTGACCGCCTCCCGCGACGTGCGAACGAAGTCGTCGAGCTCGGTCACGCCCCCGTCGCTCGTCGCGTCGGTCTCGGGCGGCGGGGAGCGCACGACCGAGAGGTCGGCCGCGAGGAACGGTAGCGCGGAGGCGTTCTCCGCGACCGGAACCACGTCCGTCGTGTGGGGCCAGTCGAGGCAGTCGAGCGTCGCCTCCGTCGGCACGTCGAGGTACGCGGCGGTACGCTCGGCGAGATCGGCCTCGTACCACTCCGCCCACGGCGGGTCGAGGCGCTCGGTGAGCACCTCGTGGACGTGCAGGTCAACGTCGTACAGGCCGACCGAGCAGGCCCGCGTCGCACAATCGAGCGTGAAGCAGTGCCGGAGGAGGTCGCCGAGCTCGGCCGCGAGCGCGTCCGGGTCCCGGGGGAGTTCGTGTCGGTACTCCCCGGCCCGTAGGTACGGCTCGGCGCTCTCCTCGATATCCGCGCTGAGGTAGAACGCCAGCGGGGTCGCCGAGTACAGGGCGTCGTACGCGAACGGCAGTCCGAGCGTGACGCCGGTGTCGACGCGCTCGACGAACCGCGGAGTCTCGAACGACTCCCCGCGTTCGACCAGCGGCGGGTGTCCCCGAAGCGTCGGGAACGACCGCTCGGGCGACGTGGTCGCGAGCGCCGACCCGAACGTCGAGACCGCCCGCGCGAGCCCCGCCGGCGAGTCCGGAACCGTCACCGTCCCCGCCGGCGACGTGCGCCGCGACCGAGCGCCGAGCAGGATCTCGCCGTCGGCGTCGTCACCTGAGCCGCGCTCCGGGGAATCCAACGAGACCCGCGGGTACCGGTCCTCGTAGGAGACGCGCGCGGGCCCGTCGACGGCGACGTAGGTCTTCACGGGGGCCGTCGACAGCTCCAGCACGTGCGGCCCGGGTGGGATCCGGGCGGGCGCCTCCGCCGTCGCGGTCGCGACGACGGTGTTGTCCGCGTCGCGGACGTACACGTCGGCCGTACAAAGGGGCGTCACCGCCGTCGCCTCGACCGCCCAGCAGCCGTCGACCGGCGCGTGAAACCGATCGGCGGTGGTCAGCCGCGTCGTCGCCGGACGGGCCCCGGCCTCGGTGCCCTCGATGGCGACCGGGAGGCGGACCTCCTCGATGGAGTCGACGAGCTCGAACGTTCCCGGGCCACGCCCCCGCGCCGGGACGAGCCGAACCGCGGTCGCGCCGGCGTCCGCGTCCGTGTCCGGATCCTCGTCCGTCGGCGTTCGGGAGGTTCGTTCCGTCATGCGGTCACCGGAGGGCGTTCCACTCGGTCGTTCCCCACCCGACGATGTGCCATCGCTCCTCGGGAACGGGGGTTGTCTCACGGCATCGTAGCTCGACGATCACGTCGAGGTCGTCGTCGAGGAGCTCGGCGAACTCGGAGACGATCGGGTCCGATCGCGGATCCTCGTCCGTGGGCCGTGGGAGGTGAAAGTGCGCCATGCCGCCGCGGTCGCGCGTCGTGCGCGACACCTCTCGCAACAGATCCCCCGTCGCCTCGCTTCCCAGCGTCGCACAGAGCATGTCGACCCGATAGATGCCGACCCGGAGCCCGAGTCGGTTCGAGCGGTCCTCGTCGACCTCGTCGATCGCTTCGAGCAGCGTCGTCCGCACGGTCGCCGCGTCCCCGTCCCCAGCCCCGTCGTTCGCGACGGTCCCATCGTCGCTGACGGTCCCGTCGAGGTCGATCCGATCCGGCCCGGTGTCGGGGTCGGTGGTCGCGTTCGGCGTGTCGGTCGCCTCCGGCTCCGATCCGAACGCCGTCGGCGCGGCCGCGTCAGGTCCCGCCGAGTCGGCGTCGGGTCCCGACCCGGCGGCGTCCGATCCCGCCGCGGCCGCCGGGTCCCGGACGGTCCCGTCGAGGCGAACGACCGCGGCGCCGTCGTCCGCCGCGTCGACGCCGTCCGGAAGCCACGCCTCCGGCGACTCCGTCCCCCCGGCCGTGAGCGCGAGCACCCGCCGTCGCCGTCGTTGCGTCGCGCCGAAGTACCGCGAGGACGCGACGCGATAGGCCTCCTCGGAGACGTCCCCGGTGACGAGCACGCAACACCCGTCGTCGAGCTCCGCCAGCGCCGCCGAGAGCGTGGAGTCCGATCCTCGGCGGATCGACTCGGCGGCGTCGGGGTCCTCCGTCGTACCGGTCATACCATCGCCATTCCACCCGGGGGACAAAAGTATTCGTCCGTACACACGTCCCGCGTCGCTCGGTTCGCGCGACACGACCGCGGTCACCGGAGGTCGGTCCACGCGCCCCAGAAGCGCTGCAAGGCGGTGAGGTGGCCGACGACCGCGAACACGACGAGCAGCAGGCCGACGACCCCGAGGCCGGCGACAAGCGACCCCGGAACCGCGGCGGCGACGACGCCGACGATGCCCACGAGCGCGAGCCGGTCGGCGCGGCCCAACAGCCCGCCGTACTCGCGGCCGATGCCGACGGCCTGGATCTGCGTGCCGAGATACGAGGTCATCAACACCCCCGTCACCGCCGCGAGCCCGAGGCCGTAGCGGCCGATCCCGGCCGAGAGGCCGACGAGCACCGCGATGTCGGCGTAGCGGTCGAGCACGTGATCCAGCAGATCGCCGCCGGAGGAGTCGGTCCCCTGTGCCCGCGCGAGCGCGCCGTCGACGAGGTCGAGCCACCCGTTGGCGAACACCAGCAGCGAGCCGGCGACGTACGACAGCGGCGCCTCCGCGGGGGGCGCGAGCCCGAACGCGACGCCGGCGGCGACGGCGCACGCGAACGCGATGATGCTCACGCCGTCGGGGGAGAGCCCGAGGCCGTCGGCGACTCGGACGAACGGGCTGAGGCCCTTCTCCGCCAAGGGCCGGAGCTGATCCAGCGTCATAGGTACTCCACGAAGTCGACCTCGCCCGCCGACGGCTCGCGGTCGCCGTCGAGCACGCGGCCCAGTTCGGTCGCGACGCGCTCCGGGTCGCGGTCGGTCGTGTCGATCTCGTACACCTGATCCTCGCCGAAGCGGTCGACGGCCTCGCCGAGGATCACGTCCAGCGCCTCGCTCTCGCGGTTCTCGCGTGCGCTCGCCTCGCTCTCCCCGCGCTCGATCAGGCGCCGTTCGAGCACGTCGGGGCGACAGCGCAACACCGCGACCCGGTCGGCGTCGAGGTAGTGCGCGAGGTGGGAGTCGACCACGCCCGACCAGTCGCCGAGGTGCTCGGCGACCGCGTCGAGGTCGGCCACGAGGGAGTCGCGCTCCTCGTCGCGCTCGACGTACAGCCCCTCCTCGCGGATCACGTCATTGAGGTGGACCACCTCGATCCCGCGTTCGGCCGCCAGAAGGTCCGTCGCGGTGGTCTTCCCGGTCCCCGGGGTGCCCGTGACCGCGAGGCGGTCGACGGGACCGCCCCCAGTCACGCTTCGACCCCGAGTTCCAGGTCCGCGAGCACCTCGTTCAGCGTCGCGACCGCCTCGCGGGTCTCCGCCTCCGTGCCGCAGGAGATCCGTACGCAGTCGGGAAGCCCGAACGAGCCGGTGTCGCGGACGATCACGCCCCGCTCCTGTGTGCGCTCCGCGACGGCGTTTCCGTCGCCGACCTCCGCGAGCACGAAGTTGCCGGCGCTGTCGAACGTCGGCGCGTCCAGTTCGTCGGCGATGTACTCCCGGGCCCACCTCGCCGACTCGACGCTCTTCTCGACGTGCTCGTCGTCGCCGAGCGCCGCGAGGGCGGCGTCGAGCGCGACGGCGTTGGCCGCGAATGGCGTGTTGACGCGGGCGTATGCGTCCGCCCACGCTCCGGGGACGAGCGCGTAGCCGATCCGCAGGCCCGCGAGCCCGTACGCCTTCGAGAAGGTGCGCGTGACCGCGAGGTTCTCGTACTCGCCGAGCAGCCCCGCCGCCGAGGGCGTCTCGGTGTACTCGCCGTACGCCTCGTCGGCGACGACGAGCGTCTCCTCGTCGACGCCCTCCAACAGCGCGAGGAGCTCGTCGCGGGGAAGTTCGCTCCCCGTCGGGTTGTGCGGCGTCGTCACGTAGACGATCCGCTCGCCGTCGTAGGCGTCGAGGATCGTGTCGGCGGTCTGGGCGAAGCCGTCGCCCTTCTCGACGGGGTACGTCGCCACCTCGCCGTGGTGATAGCGCGCGCTCATCGGGTAGTAGGCGAACCCCGGGTCGGGCGTGAGCACCCGGTCGCCGGGCGACAGCATCGCCCGCGAGAGGTAATCGAGCGCGCCGTCGGCGCCGGGGCTCACCCACACCTGTTCGGGCGCGAGGTCCCACCGCTCGGCCAGCGCCTCGGTGAGGTCCGCGTGTGCGGCCTTCGGGTAGACGTGGGCGGACTCGGCGGCTGTCTTCGCCGCCTCGACGGCCTTCGGCGACGGGCCGAAGGGGTTCTCGTTCGAGGAGAGCTTCACCAGCTCGTCGGGGTCGAGCCCGAGCTCGCGGGCCACCTCCTCGACGCCTCGGCCGGGGACGTACGGCGCGTTCGCCGAGAGGTCGCGCGTGTTCATGCGCGAGAGAAGTGGTGGACGCTTCTTAAGGATGCGTACTCCGGCCGCGCGCTCGGGTCATCGGCGACCGCGCGGCCCAGGGCGACGCGGTCGCCGCGCGCCGTCATCCCACGCCCAACGTCCGCTTCACGCGGTCGAGGAATCCCCCGTCGGTCCCGAACAGTTCCCGCTCCACGGCGTCGAGTTCGTCGTCGCCGAAGCGGTCGTCCGCCCGGGCCTCGACCAGCCAGTCGCGCCACTCCTCGTCGGTCAGGACGCCCCGCGATTCGGGGCCCCACTGCTCGCGGAGCTCCGCGCGGTCCTCGAAGGGCACGTCCATGTCGCCGCCGCCCCACACCAGCGGCGAGAGCGCGAACCCGTACTCCCCGTGGTCGAGGGGACGGAAGCGGTACGGGTAGCCGTTGAAGCTGAACACCGTCTCCGTGTCGACCGTCTCGCCCGTCGGGAGTTCGAGCGTCGCGTCCATACCGGTGAACGGCGTTCGACGCGGATGTGCCTTCGGCTACCCCACGCCGTCCGCCGGCCGGAGGTCGGCCGCGCGGCGCCGGGCCTCCTCGACGACCGACGGCCTCCCCGCGAACGCGACCTCGATCGACTCGGGGCCGTACGTCACGTCGGCGTCGCCGCGGTCGTGGAGCCACGAGACGAACGCCTGCGCCTCGCCCGAGTTCGCCACCCGGAACGTCGCCGTCGTGCCGGGGAGCGCATCGAGTACCGCCGCGCGGAGGGCGTCCACGCCCGTCCCGTCGAGCGCGCTGATCGCCACGGGCTCGCGGGTGTCCACGTCGCCGGCGGCGAGCGCGTCGTCGACGACCGCGAGCGCCGCCTCGCGCTCGGCGTCGTCCAGTCGGTCCACCTTGTTCACGACGGGGATCACCGGCCCGGTCGCGTCCGCCGCGAGCACGTCGACGGTCGTTTCGAGGCGACGCCGGAGCCGTTCCTCGTCGGCGCTCGCGTCGACGACCGCGAGCACGGCGTCGGCGGTACCGATCTCGTCGAGGGTCGCCGAGAAGGAGCGAACGAGGTCGTGCGGGAGGTCGGCCACCAGTCCGACGGTGTCGGTGAGGAGCGCCCGCCGTCCGCCGAGCGTCGCCCGGCGGGTCGTCGTCTCAAGCGTCTCGAACAGGCGGTCCTCCGTCGTCGCCGTCTCGGGCAGATCCGCGTGACCGGGGTCGTCCACGTGCCCCGGACGATCGGCGTCCTCGTCACTCTCGGCGCCTTCGCCGCCGGAGTCGACCGCGAGGTCGTCCGCCAGTCGCCGCAGCAGCGTCGACTTCCCGGCGTTCGTGTAGCCCGCGAGCGCGACGAGGTCGAACCCCTCCTCGCGGCGTCGCTCGCGGCGGTCGGCCGCCGCGTCGGCGATGTCGTGGAGGTTCGCCTCCAGCGTGTCGATCCGACGCTCCACGTCCAGCACCGGCGACCCCTTCTCGGTCGCCCGGTTCAGGACGGATTCCTCGGTCGCGCGTCGCACCCGCGGCAGTTCGTACCGGAGCGTCGCCAGCCGAACCTGCGTCCTCGCCGCGGCCGACCCCGCCCCCTCGGCGAAGATCTCCAGCACCAGCCGGTAGCGGTCCGCCAGCGTCGCCGCCGGCGGGAGCAGGTCAAGCAGGTCGGCGTACTGTCCCGGCGTGAGCCCGCCGTCGAAGACGACCGCGTCGGCGTCGACCTCGGCGACGAGGTCCGCCAACTCGCCGGCCTTCCCCTCGCCGAGGTTGTAGCGCAGGTCCTCGGTGCGTCGCTGTGTCACTTCGCCGACCACGTCGTAGCCAGCCGCCTCGGCGAGGCGCCGGATCTCCGTCGTGTCGGGCGTCGAATCCGCGTCCCGGGCGGCGACGACCGCGCGCCCGCCGGTGAGTCTGTCTCGTACGTTCACTGTGTGTCGTGGCCGCGCGCCCGCCGGAGTCGGAAGGTGAGTCCCGACCCCGCCGCGCCCGCCGCCGATCGCTCGCTGGTCGTGCGTCCCGGGGACCGCGCGGCCCCCGCCGTGTCGACCGGCGCGCCCTCGCCGACGCGTCGGTCAACGGGACGGAGAAGAGGTCTCCATTGACGACAGCGTCGACACCGAGCGTCAAGAGGCTTCCCCCGGGTCGTGAACGACTCACACTCCGACGCGGGCGTCGGCACTCGATCGCCGTCCAGCGGAGTTCAGTCGTCCCGGTCGACCGCTTCGATCAGGTAGTGGTGGTCGTCCTGCTTGACCAGGTCCGCGGCCTCCCGCATGCTGACGGCGTACCCCGTCGGGCCGCGTTCGAGCTCGTGATCGGCGTTCACGCGCACGAGGTTGCCGATCACCTGCGCCGACGGCGGCTTCTGGGCGGCGCCGCAGTCGTACACGGTGAGGAGCTCGTTGCCGTCGTCGGTCTCGTAGACGATGACCCGCGCGTGCGCCGCCAGCCGCCAGCGGTCGTCGCCGCTGGGCGGGAGTTTCAGCGTCACGGCCTCACGGCGACACGTCCGGGTCGAGCCCGGCGCGCGCCTCGATCTCGGCGATCACTTCCACGAGGTCCTGTTCGTCCGTGTGCTCGCCGTACACCCGCCGGACCAGCTCCGGCAGGGCGTAGGCGTACTCGCCCCGGCTGCGATGCTCCACGAACCCCGCCCGTCGCAACACTTTGTTTCGGGCGTACGCGTACCGTCGGTCGCCCGAACCGTCGGCGGCGCGGTGCGCCTCGACCGGCGTCGCTCGGCCGGCGCGGCGGTAGGCCGTCAGCATCCCGCGGGTCACCTCCTCCAGCGACTCGACGGCGCGAACGAACCCCGCGACGACGGCCTCGCGGCGGCGCAACTCGTCGCCGTCGATGAACGCGGCCGCGTCCTCGACGCCGTCGAACCCGGAGCGCGACCGCGCCGGCGAGATGTCCACGCCGTCGGTCGGCGGTACCGCGCTCGCGACGCGGTCGTCGCTCGCCCCCGCGGGCGAGTCCGCCGGGTCGCCGGCGGCGTCCGACCCCGTCGTCGCCTCCGCGGTTCCGTTGCCGGCGGCCGTGTCGGACGCGTCGCTCGTGCGCTCCCCCGCCTGCTCGGACGCGGGGCGGTCCCGTCTCCCGTCGTCCGCTTCGGCCGGCGCGGCGGGCGCCGCCGCGGCCTCGGGGTCCTCGTAGTCGTGCAGTTCTGCTTGGTCCTCGACGGGGGTACCACCGAACTCTGCGTCACCATCGCGGCGTTGCGGCTCCGGCGCCGAGCCGTTCCCCCCGGGTGCAGGCCCGGCGTCGCCCGCCCCCCGTCCGAAGTTCCGCCCGCTTCCGCCGCGATAGGGTGCATCGGCCTTCTGGAGCAGCGCCTGCGCGAAGGTGTCGGCCATGTCGGACATGTCCCGCGCCTCCTCCAGCTCGCGTTCGAGTTGAGTGATCTGCTGTTCCTTCTTGTCCAGCTCCTGGCGCAGATCCGCGAGTTCCGACTCCGTGCGCTCGCGTTCGTCCGTGATCGTCTGCAGCTCCGAGACGAGGTCGCCCGAGACGGACTTGAGGTCGGGGCGCTCGAAGTCGTCGAGGCCGGGCGTCGCGCCCGCGTCGAACGTCTGTTTGCGGTGGAACTGCACCCGGCGGATCGACTCGGCCCAGTCGGTCATCAGGAACGCCTCGCCGTCGTCCATGTCCTCGATGGCCTCGCCGTAGTCGCTTCCCAATATCCTGGAGACGACCTTCGTGTCGTTGTCCCAGGTGAGCCGGTGCCAGCAGAGCCAGTCGCACTGGGTGATGAAGTCCTTCTTCACGTCGGCCGGGCGCTGGGAGATGCCGACGATGCCGAGGCCGTGTTTGCGCCCGCGTTTCCCGATCTTGATCAGCGTCTTGCCCGTCTTGTCCATCCCGGCGCCCTCCGGGATGTACTCGTGACACTCCTCGACCAGCATGAGGAACGGCTTCTTGAGCTTCTTCTCCTTGGCGAACAGCTGTCTGGCCGTCTCGCGGATCAGCTCGGAGGCCTCGTCCTCGTCGAGGTACCCCGACACGTCCAGGATGATCGGGACGTTGTCCTCCAGCGCGAGCGAGGCGATCTTGCCCGCGTGCTCGCTCGACACCTGGATGTCGCACTCCTCGTCGGCGCCGACGTGGAGGATCTCGAACTCCTCCTTCAGCCCGTAGTACTCGCCGTCGGAGTCGACGATGAGGACCGGAAAGCTGTTCTCCAGCAGCTTCTCGATGACGACCGAGGCGGTGTTGGACTTCCCGGATCCCGACTTCCCCGTGATGAACCCTCGGCCCGTCAGGATCTCGACCACCGGAAGCGAGATGGGCGTACCCGCCGACAGCTCCGATTCGCCGCCGGTCCCGTCGCTCACGTCCGCGACGGTGATGGTCTCGTCGCTCATTACCGAACCCTGGCTCCCCACCGGGCTTAAACTTCGGCAGTCGCGTCCGACGCGCGTCTGACGCCGGCGACCGGCGGCGGACGCTCATTGGGCTTCGTCGTTCCGGGATGCGTCGGCAGCACAGCCGCGGCGTGGATTTAGGTGCGCACCGATCGACGCCCCGCGCATGGACACGAGCCTGGAACTCCACGCGGCCGACGCGACCGGCTGGCGCGCCGGCATGTACGACGACATCCGCGCCACCGTCCGCGCGCCGGTCGTCAACTGGATCTGGCGGACGGCGACGGCGAACCACCCCGAGTTCACCCGCTACCTGTGGGGACAGGTCAAGCCCGCCTTCGAGACGCGCGCGTTCGCGGCGGCGTCGGTCGCATACCGCGACGCCGTTCTCTCGGCCGTCGACGGCCCCCGCTACCGCCCCGGCGACCTCGACCTCGCGCCGGCCGAGGCGCGGGAACTGCGCGGGCAGATCGCCACCTTCGACGCCGTCGCGCCGCGGCTCGCCGTACTGTTCGAGCTGGTCGACCGCGCGATGAACGGCGGCGACGTTGGGACCGCGGTGCCCGACGACCCGGCCGCGACCGGGCCGTACCCCGCCGGCCTCGACGCCGACCGCGGGCTCGACCCCTCGATGGTCGCCGTCGACGCCGTCCCCGACGCCGCGGCCGACGCTGTCGACGCCATCCGCGCGTTCCACGGCTTCGACGACGACAGCCTCCCGAGTATCTACCGCTGTCTCGCGCAGTGGCCCGGCTTCCTCGATCGGCTGTGGGGCGACCTCGAACCCGAACTGCGCTCCGATGACTTCGACGCCGCTGTCGCCGATGCGTCGGCGGTCGTCGACGACTACGTCGAGGGGCTGGCCTACCGCCCGGCGCTCTCGCGGGAATCCGCGGTGGCGGCGGGCTTCGACGCCGAGGCCGTCGACGACGTGGCGGGACTGTTCGCACGGTTCAACGGCGGTCCCGTCGAGACGGTGATCCCCGCGCTGCCGCTGTTCGCCGACGCCGTCGGCGCGAGCGGACGGCGTCGACTGTAGCACGCGAACGGCTGTAGGACGCGAGGCGCGGCGGCGGCAAGCGAGGTGACGGAAGTGATCCGGTCAGGCGACTGCCCGGTCGGCCGCCCGCGCGGTCAGCCGGCCGCCCGGACCGCCTCGACCGCCTCGTGCCACTCGCGCGCCACCTCGTCGGCGCGCTCCTTCTTGTCCTCGATGTCCTGCTGGTCCCGGAGCCAGTACAGGTCCGTGTAGAAGGCGACCAGCGCCTCGACCTCGTCGTCCGTCAGGTGCCCCACGCGGTCGGCGTTGTTCTCGTACACCTGCGGCGGCTCGACGCTCGCGGCGAGCGCCTCGTAGCGACCCTCCTCGGCGAGGTCGGCCACGTACGACAGCGCCTCCAGTTCGGTTCGGAACGCGAGCCGGAGGTGATCCGTCTCGGCGCGTCGCCGGCGGCGGAACACGAAGTACGATCCGGCGGCCGTCGCCACCGCGCCGACGAGGCTCCCGAGCACGAGTCCGGTCGCGATGCCTGCCATGCTCGATCCGTGTCGTCCGCGCCCGAAAGGTTCGTCGGCGGTCGGCAACCCGCCGCGGTCGGCGACGGCCTACCCGAACTCCCCGAGGTCGACCTGTCCCCGTCGGCGTCGCCGGCGGCGCTCCCGCTCGGCGTCGGGGTCGCCCTCGTCGGCCCACTCGTCGAGCGTCGCGTCGCCGTCGGCCGACCGGCGCGTCACGTCGTCCGCGTCCGCGTCGCCGGCGGCGTCGGCGTTGGCCTCCGCATCCGAGTCTGCGTTGGCGTCCGCGTCGGCTCCGCGGTCGTCGTCGCTGTCCTCCTCGGAGTCGGCCGCCGACGCGGGCGCCGCACCCTCGTACCCGCCGAGCGTCGCCTGCTCCTCGGCGGCGAACGAGAGGTTCGACACGCGGACCCCGAGCTTGCGGACCGTCTCCCCCGCGAACTCCTCCAGCAGGTCCAGCGCCACCTCCTCGACTAGGTCGGGGTCGTCGACCGGCCCCGGCAGCGAGTCGGCGCGCGTGTTCACGTCGAACGGGGGGCACACGACCTTCACGCCGATCGTGCGGTACATCGCGCCGCGCGAGCGCGCACGCTCGGCCACGTCGGCCGCCAAGGCGCGAACCCGCTCGCGTTGCGTCTCCGCGTCGGCGGTCCGCCCGGCCGACTCCCGCGACAGCGACTTCGGGCGCCCCGTCGGCGTCACCTCGCGGTCGTCGCGCCCGTTCGCGCGCTCGTGGAACTCCCGGCCGCGCGAGCCGAACCGCGCCTCCAGCTCGGCGGGGTCCGCGTCGGCGAGGTCGCCGGCCGTCTCGATGCCCATGTCCGCGAGGTCGCCGGCCGTGACCGGACCGACGCCGTGGATGTCCGAGACGGGAAGCGGCGCGAGGAAGTCGGCCACCTCCCCCGGCTCGACGACCGTCAGACCCTCGGGCTTGTCGTAGTCGGAGGCGACCTTCGCGGTCGCCATGTTCGGCGCGACGCCGACGCTTGCGGATACGCCCGCCTCCCGTTCGATACGCTCGCGGACGTGGCGGGCGAATCCCTCCGCGAGCGGGGCGTCGCCGGCGCCCTCGCCCGTGTTCCAGGAGGTACGGTCGGTCACGTCGAGGTACGCCTCGTCGATGCTCACCTCCCGGACCGTGTCCGCGAGGTCGTGCAGCGCCGACTTCACGTCGCCGGCGACCTCCTTGTAGAACGCCATGTCGACGGGCCGGTAGTGGCCCGCCTCCGCGGGGTCGGGCGCGTCCGGGTCGTCGGGGTCCGCGTCGGCGACGCGGGGGAGCCGCTCCAGCGCCTTCGAGATAGGCTGGGCGGACTCGACGCCGAACTCGCGCGCCTCGTAGCTCGCGGTCGCGACCGCCCCGATCGTGTCGCCCGGCTCGTACCCCATCCCGACGACCACCGGCTCGCCCGCGAGGTCGGGCTCCTTCAGTCGCTCGCAGGAGGCGTAGAAACAATCCATGTCGACGTGGAGGACGACGCGCTCGCCGCGACTCTCGTCCGTCGGCGCCCCCGGAAGCGTCTCCTCCATACGAGTCGGTGAGTCCCCGAACCCTCAAAAACCGTCGCCACCCGCGGTGAAAGTGAAGCCAGACTGTCGAAGCGTCCCCGCCGACTGTCCCGCCAGCCGTCCAGTCTGCTACTTCAGCCGTTCCTGCAGCACCGACGGGTGCGCCGCGGTGACGCCCTCGACCCCGCCGATGTCCTCGGAGATCACCTCGCCGAGTTCCTCGCCGTCGGCCGCGCGGACCTCGGCCATGAACATGTGGTCGCCGGAGGAGGTGTACAGCGAGACGACCGAGTCGAGTTCCTTCAGCGCCCGCGTCGCCTCGACGTAGCGTTCGCTGTCCACGTCGATGCCGACGAGCGCGATCGTCTGCCCGGAGAGCTTCTTGGGGTCGATCTCCGCGGAGTACCCGACGATGACGCCCTCGTCTTCGAGCTTGTTGATGTACTTCCGCACCGTCGGCTTCGAGACGCCGGCGCGGTCGGCGATCTCGGCGTAGGAGGCCTGGGCATCCTCCTCGAGCGCTTCGAGGATGCGGTCGGCCGTCGAGGACGTACTCATTGCCGTATGATTTCGCCCCGCAGAAAAAATACCTTGCGAATAAGAAAACGGTAGTTGTGTCGACGATAACCCCGCGAGCCGGCCGGAAGCGGACGGCGGTCCGCGACCGCCGATTCGCGTGACGACGAGGCCGTCAGACGGGTGCGTCCGCCCGACAGCTCACTTGTGCTTGTCGATGAAGTTGTCGTACGAGCGCTCCCACTCGTAGTCACCGTCGAAGTACCGCTCCGCCAGCGGCTCCTCGGGCATCTCACCGATCTCCTGTTTCTCCTGCTGGTAGGAGGGGCGGTCGTCCTCGCGGTAGTAGACACCGGTGAGCACCTCGCCCTCGTACAGCTTGTCCTCGGTCTCCCGCATCAGCTCCTGGGCGTCCGCGCGGTTCGTCGGATCGAAGTCGTAGTCCTCGGACTCGTTGATGTCCGTGTACGGGACGTACTGCTTCGCGTCCTTGTTCCACGTCGGGCACTGGGTCAGGAAGTCGATGTGTGCGAACCCGTCGTGCTCCATCGCCTCCTTCAGGATACGCTGGGCCTGGTTCGGGTTGACCGCGGCCGTCCGGGCGACGAACGACGCGCCCGAGGTCAGCGACAGCGACAGGGGCCGGATCGGCGTCTTCGCCGAGCCGTGGGGCTGCGTCTTCGATTTGTGCCCCTTCGGGCTGGTCGGGGACGTCTGCCCCTTCGTCAGCCCGAAGATCTCGTTGTTGAACACGATATACGTCATATCGTGGTTCTCCCGGGCGGTGTGCATGAAGTGGTTCCCGCCGATCCCGTAGCCGTCGCCGTCGCCGCCGGCCGCGACGACCTCGACGCCGGGGTTGGCGAGCTTCGCCGCACGGGCGACCGGCAGCGAGCGGCCGTGGATCGTGTGGAAGCCGTAGCTGTCGAGGTAGCTGTTCAGCTTGCCCGAACAGCCGATCCCCGTGACCAGCAGCGTCTCCTCGGGCGTGCGGCCGACCTCCGGCAGCGCGCCCTTCAGCGCCTTCAGGACGCCGAAGTCGCCACAGCCCGGACACCACGTCGGCTGCGGTTCGATCTCGGGCGTGTACTCGTTACGGTCGATCTCGCGTTCCTCGCCGATTGCACTGAATGCGCTCATTGTCAGTCACCTGCCGCGGGCACGAACTTCGTCTCGTTGCCGGGAAGCTCCCCGCCGTCGACGAGTTTCGTGGTGAACCCCTCGACGATCTCCGCGGGCTCGAAGGGGTTGCCGTTGTACTTCAGCAGCGAGGAGAGCATCTCCCCGTGCGTGCCGAGCTCCTTCTGGGTCAGACCGCGGAACTGCGCCGACGCGTTCATCTCGACGACGAGCGCCTCGTCGACGGAGTCGAGGAACGACCGAACCGCGTCGACCGGATACGGCGCGAGTTCGGCGACGGTCAGCGCCTTCACCGACGTGCCGTTCTCGTTGAGCCGGTCGACGGCCTCCTCGACGGTCCCCTGCTGGGAACCGAAGGTGAGGATGCCGTACTCGGCGTCCTCGGGGCCGTGTTCGACGAGCAGTCCGTCGCCGTCGAGGTCCTCGCGGATGGCGTCGAGCTTGCGCTGACGACGGTCCATCTGCGCGACCCGGTTGTCCGGGTCCTCGCTGATGTGGCCGGCCGGGTTGTGTTCGTTGCCGGTCGCGAGGTAGCGGCCGGCCTTCTGGCCGGGCACCGAGCGCGGCGAGACGCCGTTCTCGCCCTCGTGCTGGAAGCGGTGGAACTTGCCGTCGGCCGTGTGCGGCTGCTCGGCCAGCTCGTCCTCGGTGAGCGTCATGCCGATGTCGCCGTTGGGCTCGCGGTCGAAGTGCGAGGCCGGAACGTTCGTCAGCTCGCCCGACAGCTTCTGGTCGTAGACGATCATCGTCGGGATCTGGTACTCGTAGGCGAGCTGGAACGCCCGTCGCGACGCCTCGTACGCCTCGGCGACGGTGCCGGGCGCGAGCACGACGCGCTGGGAGTCGCCCTGCGACGTGTACAGGACGTGCTCCAGGTCGGCCTGCTCCGGCTTCGTCGGCATCCCCGTCGAGGGACCGGCGCGCATGGCCTCGATGAGCACCAGCGGCGTCTCGGTCATCTCCGCGAGGCCGAGCGGCTCGCCCATCAGGGCGAAGCCGCCGCCGGAGGAGCCGGACATCGCCTTGACGCCCATGTGGGAGGCGCCGATGGCGAGCGCGGCCGCGGCGATCTCGTCCTCGACCTGCTCGGAGATCCCGCCCAGTTCGGGCAGGTTCTGGCTCATGATGGTGAACACCTCGGTCCACGGCGTCATGGGGTAACCGGCGATGAACCGGCAGCCCTCGTCGATGGCGCCGTAGGCGATGGCGTCGGAGCCGGACATGAGCACCTGCTCCTCGTCGTGGTCGCCCGAGGGGACGGACACGTCGGGGGCGTCGACATCGTACTCCTCGTGCACGAGGTCGTAGCCCGTCTGCATGATCTCGAGGTTCGGCTCGAGGATCTTCTCGGGCATCGCGTCGCGCATCAGCTCCTCGATGGCCTCGAGGGGGATCCCGGTGATGGCGCAGGTGACGCCGACGCCGGCGGTGTTGCGCATGACCTCCCGGCCCTGCTCGCGCGCGAGCGACCGGAGGTCGATGTCGTACACGTGCCAGTCGTTCTCCTCGACGCGCTCCTCGAAGTTCGGAACCTCCGAGGGGTCGAGCAGCCCGGAGTCGTAGACGATGACCCCGCCCTCGCGGAGCTCGTCGAGGTTCTCCGCGAGCGGCTTGGCCTCCTCGTTCCCGTAGTAGGCCTCGTCCTGCGGGTTGCGGGCGAACGAGTCGCCGAGCGCCAGCAGGAAGTTGTAGCCGTCGCCCCGCGACTTGACGGGATCGGCGGAGGCGCGTACCTCGACGTAGGTGTGGCCGCCCCGGATGCGCGAGGGGTAGTGACGATGCGTGAAGACGTGCAGCCCCGACCGCATCAGGGCCTTGGCGAAGTTCTGACTGGTCGAGGCGATACCGTCCCCCGACCCGCCAGCGATCCGCCAGATGAGTTCGTCGGCTGACATAGGTACTGATCGGCCCTCCGATGGGCAGTATTTGACGGTTGTCTTGCCCACGTAAAATGCCTTGCTATGGGTTCGCAAAGGGTCGATCGTGAGGGTTTCGGGGATCGACCCCGCCGACGAGTGATCGGCTGCCCAGTCCGACCGGAACCGGTGTCGGTTCACCAAATGACACGCGGCGATCACGATATCGGTGACGGTCGGCCCACAGCTCGGTAGATCGACACGCTCCGGGATCTGAGACTCTCGTTTCGGAACCATAATTTTTCGCTTGAGTTCTAAAATCTTATAACAGATAGCGCGGCATCTCGGACAGAGAGTATGAGATGCGCTTCCCTGGCCGTCGCGGCGATCCTCGTCGTGGCGGCCGTTCCCGCGTCGGTCGCCGCGCACGATGCGGCGGAAAACGATCCGCCGCTCGCCGACGCCGGTCTCGATCAACACGTCGAGCGCGGCACCGTAGTGTGGCTGGACGGCGGCGGCTCGCTCGACCCCGACGGGGAGCTCGTCGCCCACGAGTGGTCGATCCGAACTCCCGACGGCCGGGAGATCGAGCCGAGCGATCCGACGGCGGTCTCGACGACGTTCACCGCGTCGACCGTCGGCAGATACGAGGTCACGCTGACCGTGACCGACGACCACGGCGTCGAGCGGAGCGACACGCTGTACGTCGACGTGGCCGCCCCGGACGAGGAGCCGTCCGACGCCGAGTCGGGAGAATCGACCCCGCAGCCGAACGAACCGCCGACAGGGGACATCGAGGGGCCGGACAGCGTGGTCCGCGGCGAGACGGCGACGTTCACGGCCGACGTGTACGACCCCGACGGGGAGATCGCCTCCTACGCCTGGTCGGACGGGCAGTCGACCCGCGAGGTCGACCGCACCGTCGATCTTCCGGCGGGCGAGACGTTCGCGTTCAGCGTCCGCGTCACGGACGACGACGGCGCGACGGCGACGGTCCGGAAGTCGGTGCGCGTGCTCGCGCCGGACGGCGACACCGGATCCACGAGTTCCGGGTCGGACAACGAGGAACCGACCGCCCGCATTGCGGGCCCGGACCGCGTCGCGTCCGGCCACGAGGCGACGTTCGTGCTCCGGGCGAGCGACCCGGACGGAACCGTGGTTCGACGACTGTGGCCCGATCACTCCGAGAGGGGCGCGACCCTCGAGCGCACGTTCACGGATACGGGGACGTACACGCTGCGAGGCGTTGCCGTTGACGACGACGGGGCGCGAGCGACCGCGACGAAGACCGTCGAAGTGTACGACGAGGGGCCGCCGGTGGTCTCGATAGACGGCCCCGACACCGCGCCGATGGGGAGCACACAGGAGTACACGCTGGAGGCGTACGATCCGGACGGCGGGGAGCTGACGATCAGTTGGGGTCCTCCACAGACCCAGCTTGAGCGGGAGTCGGATCGGTACGTGAACCACGTCGGGATCGACGGGATGCTTGGGGACACGGTGGAAGTCTCGGCGACGGTTACGGACGACGAGGGGAACACCGTGACCGCGGTGAAGGAGACGAACGTGGAGACACAGACGAGTTTCGGGACCGGAGAGGCCGTGCCCTATATCTCGGAAATCTCGTCGAGATACGTCACTGACGACACGAAACAGACATCGGAAACGGACTCCGTAGAGCTCGGCACCTACGAATTTCTAGCGACGGTCACACATGAAGAACCGAAGATCGTTCGCGCGACATGGCGGGTGAACGACACGAATCGGGCCGTCGTCGTCGATACGCTCGGCCGATTCTCGGGCACCCGCGACACCGGGATCCGTCATATGTTCGTCTCCGAACACGGTGGCAAGGTCACGAGAGAGGTTTCACTCTCGGCGGTCGACGCGGACGGCGATAGGGACGAACAGAAGTGGATTAGCCGGGTTCACTCAGTACAGACTCACGACCACATCGTGTTCTATGCGATGAAGTCGGGCGAGTCAGCGAGAAAAAACAGCTTGGAGGTCGAACCCGGCGATCAGGTCGAGTTCATCGTCGGATCGAACCAGAACTACCGTCTAGCCTTCGGTGACGGGAGTGCTGCACGCGGGTCGGGAACCTCGTCACTGCGGAACGTCGCAATCGCTCACACCTACGACGACCCTGGAACGTACAAGGCGAGACTTATCTCGACACAAGGCCCGAACGGTGAAGCGTTGAAAACCGTCGACATCAACGTTCGACCGAAGACCTACACGGAGTACTGGTACGATATTTTGGGGAGTACAATAACTCAGGTCGTATCAGAGGATAGCCCCAAAGGAGACAGGTGGCAGAAGCGATCTGTCCATGACTCCGGAACATTTCGCACTGGACGAACGGTATCTGTGAGGGCAGACGCGGGACGACCGTCGATGCTCGGGGACAACTGGGTATCGACGGGGACGAGCGTTGAGCAGCGATCGCGCCGGATCACTCGCGTCAGGCAGTCGGACCCGGACGGGGCAGGAGACGACTGGCAGCTCGTGGAACGGAACGTTCGGACCGAGGAACGGACGTACTACGAGGACAAATACCAGTGGCTTTCGAGCAAGTTCCAGCGCCCGGGGTGGAGTTACACTGGCGAAACCAGAACTGATCGGGTCGTCGTCGGCGACGGACATAATCACGACCGCGAGCGACACACCCGGACCACGAGAACGTGTACGAACTGGGACCTCGATCCGAGCCCGTACGGCGGGTTCTCACGCGAGTGCTCCAACTGGAGATACGACACCGATGTCTGGTACACCGGCCACGACCACAGCGGCTACACGTACTACGACACCGACTACCTGTACAAGACCGAGGTCGAACGGACCCGGACAGTTCACTACCACGAGTACGCGAGCGAGCGCGAGTTCACCGTTACCACGGAGACCTTCGCGGAAACGGAATCCTGGACCGAATGGTTGTGGGAACGTGAAGGAAGTACCGTGAGACAGGAGTACTCACTCAAGAAGCCCGAGACTGGTTCGTATATTTCGGGGACTCTCCGGACTGTTGAAGTTCGGTGTGGATCTGAGGAGAGCAACCACGATTCCGTCATGTGCTGACGACTAATTACGAACATACATATACAATAAATTATCACTGATATTATGGCAATCTCGACCCTTCAAACCGGTTTGTTCCGCTCGAGGTTGGTACAATGAGTAGGAGATTCACGATTGCACTCACACTTGTCGCGATGATCTCGTTAGCTGGATGTCTCTCCTCCGTCGGTTCGAATCCCGAGCCGGTCGTCCATAGCCAAGAGCCAGTAGAAATAGAAGACTCCAATCCGGAAACAGCGAAATTTGGTCATCATCAGGCGGATGATGAAGTTGATACTCCAGTTCCGTTGGAGAATAAAACGCCGCGAGATGATGTTAATGTGTCATTAGCAGAAGAGATATTGAAGTTGAAAATAGACGATCATAGACACAACAACGATGTTAGCACATTAGTCTCTGACCCCCGACTTGCCCGTATCGCTCGCCATCACTCTTATGACATGGCCACGCGGGACTTCTTCAACCATACCAATCCCGATGGTGAGACGTTCTCCGACCGTGTCCAAGCAAGCAGTTATGCCTGTGGTGGCGGTGGCGAAAACCTCAGGGGGGTCTTCTGGAACAGAAGTTATACGCAAACCGAGGAGGAGCTTGCAGAGGTCATCCTTCGTGGATTCATTCGGTCCCCAGAACACAACACGGGGATGCTCCTCCCGAGTCACGACACCATCGGGGTCGGGATATACATCGCCGAGGACGGGCGAACGTACGCCACAGTGAATTTCTGCGACGCTAACCCGGGGGAGGAAACCGAACCATGACGGACCTCGACCCTGACCCTACGCGCAGACGCTTCCTCGCGGCCGCAGGCACCGCGACACTCGTCGGAACGTCCGGCTGCCTCGGTTGGCTGCGCGGCGACTCCGACGGCGACGAACCTAACGGCGGCTGGCACACGGAGGAGTTCACCACCGTCGAGGCGACGAAGACGTTCAGCTACCGCGAGGGAACTCGTACCCCCTACGCCGGCGTGAAGCAGATATACGCGGGCGGCGGCACACTCGTCGCCGTCTACTTCGATTACGCCCACGAGCCGTCGATCCGGTGGTGGCGTGAGGAGTTCCCAAAGCTGTCGGACCTCCTCGTCGAGGACAGGTTCCGACCGACGCTGCTCATGTTCCCGCTTCCGGTCAACGAGTGGTCGATGCTGCTGCCGAGCGCGCTGTTCGAGGTTCGCGCCCGGGGCACCCGCGCCGACGCGTGGGCGTTCCACGAGGCGCTCGTCGAGGCGGCGCCGGAGTACTCGTTCGACCTACTCCGAGACCTCGCCGGAGACGTGGGCGTCGACGGCGACGCGGTGGTCGAGGCCGCACGGACGCGACGGCGGCGGAATCAGACGTTCTCCGACCGACAACTCGGCCGCGACAGCGGCGTCGAGACGCTCCCGGCGTTCCGGTGGGGAACCGACCCGATCGAGGGATCCACCGCCGCCGATCTCAGGGAATTCGTCGAATCGAGACGATAACAGGATGTGCCTGGCGGCCGGATGCGTGCGATCCGTCCTCCGGCTTCGTTTCCGCTATTCCTCGTTCCCTGGGCTGCTCGGGTGGTAGTCGGTGTCGTACTCGCCCGGGCGGTCGTCCAGCCTGTCGGGGTTGATCCGTCCCCCGAGCAGCATGAAGTCGAGCACCGTACAGTAGAGCATCGCCTCGACCACGGGGACCGCACGCGGCGGGAGGACGGGGTCGTGCCGGCCGACGACCTGCACCTGCTTCTCCTCGCCCGTCTCCCAGTCCACGGTCGTCTGCTCCTTCGGGATCGATGTGGGCGCGTGCCAGGTCACCTCGCCGTAGATCGGTTCGCCCGTCGTGATACCACCCTGGAGACCGCCGTGATCGTTGCCGACGGGAACGGGGTCGCCCTCCTCGCTGACCGTCTCCGGGTGGTCGCCCTCGTCGAACTCCCAGTTCTCGTTGCGGTCGTGGCCCGCGACCTCGCGGGCGTCGCGGCCGAGCCCGAACTCGAAGGCCGTCGTCGCGGGGATAGACATCATCGCCTGTCCGAGGCGGGCGGGGAAGGCGTCGAACCGCGGCGCGCCGAGCCCGCGCGGGACGCCGCGCGCCTCGAACTCGATGGCGCCGCCGATGGAGTCGCCGGCCTCCTGGTACTCGTCGATCAGTTCCCGCATCTTCGCGGCCGTCTCCGGGTGGGCGCATCTGACCTCGTTCTCCTCGCTGTGCTCCAACATCTCCTCGAAGGTGACCTCCGGCGCGACGATGTCGCCGATTTGGTTGACGTGGGCCTTGATCTGTACGTCGTAGTCGCTCTGGTCGAGCACCGCCTTCGCGACGGCGCCGCCGGCGACCCAGTTCACCGTCTCCCGGGCCGAGGAGCGGCCGCCGCCGCCCCAGTTGCGCGTGCCGAACTTCGCGGAGTAGGTGTAGTCGCCGTGGCTTGGCCGGGGCGCGGTGACGAAGGGTTCGTACTTGCCCGAGCGGGCGTCCTTGTTCTGGATGACCATCCCGACCGGGGTGCCGGTGGTGTAGCCGTCCTGGATCCCGGAGTTGATCCGCACCTCGTCCGGCTCGCCGCGGCTGGTCGTGATCATCGACTGGCCGGGCTTGCGGCGGTCGAGCTCGCGTTGAATGCGCTCCTCGTCCAACTCGACGCCCGCCGGCACGCCCGAGACCGTACAGCCCATGGCCTCGCCGTGGCTCTCGCCGTAGGTGGTCAGCCGGAACAGCCGGCCGAACTCGTTGCCGTTCATGCTCGTGTTCGGGGGGTCGGCGGTATAAAATGCGGCGAACGTGCGAAGAACCGCCGGGGCGGAGGCGGCGGACGGGATCGGTCGGACGGTCCCCGTCAGCGCTCGTGAAGCCGCATCCGAACCGGTTGGGTCGGGCGCGTGGTGATACTTGCCTCCAGGTTCGATTCGAGGTCGACGGGATCGACGACCTCGAAGGCGTACCGCCGCAGCAACGTCGCGAGGATCAGCTTCGCCTCCAACAGGGCGAACCGATCGCCGACGCACCGGCGCGGGCCCGAGGAGAACGGGAAGTAGGCCAACGGGTGCAGGTCGGCCTCCATCTCGTCGGTCCAGCGGTCGGGGCGAAACTCCAGCGGGTCGTCGTAGTGGGCGGGGTCGCGGTGGACGACCCACTGGCTGATCGCAATGGGAGTTCCCTCGGGAACGCGGTACCCGCCGAGTTCCACGTCCTCCGTCGGCTCACGGAGGATGCCGTGAACCGGCGGGAGCAGCCGCATCGACTCGGTGACGACTTGATCGAGGTACTCCAGATCCCGCACGGCGTCGAACCCGGCGGGGTCGTCGCCGAGTTCGGCCTCCAGTTCGTCGAGCAGTCGTCGCTCGATGTCGGGGTGGCGCGCGAGCAGGTGGAGCGTGAACGTGAGCGACAGCGCCGTCGTCTCGTGGCCCGCCAGCAGCAGCGTCTTCACCTCGTCGCGCACCTGCTCGGCGGCCATCCGCTCGCCGTCGTCGTCCTCGGCCGTGAGGAGCGCCGAGACCACGTCGGCGTCGGGTTCGATCTCGCCCTCGCGCAGCGCGCGGCGCTTCTCGTCGACCAGCTCGTCCACGATGCGGTCGAGCGAGGCGACCGCCTCGCGGAGCCTCTCACGCCCGAGCGTCGGCACCGACGGGGGAAGGAGATCGAGCAGGCTTCCGCCCGCGGACTGCTCCATCACCGTGTCGAGCGCGCCGCCGATCGCGGGCGTGCGGTCGCGGATGTCGACGCCCATCAGCGCGCGCGCGACGATGTCGAGCGTCAGCCCCATCATGTCGCGGTGCACGTCGCGGACCTCGCCGTCGTCCCAAGGGGCGCTCGTGCGCTCGGTCACGTCGACCATCATGTCGGCGTAGCCCGCGATCCGGTCGGGCGTGAACGCCGGCTGGATCAGGTGGCGCTGTCGCCGCCAGAAGTCGCCCTCGCTGTTGAGCAGGCCGTTGCCGAGCACTGGTCGGAGCTGTTGCTGGAACAGCTCCCCCTTCACGTACTTCTCGTTCTCGGCCACGAGCACCTTCCGGATCGGGTCCGGGTCGGTCAGCAGAATCACGTCCTGTCCGAGGATCTCATAGCGCGCGACGCCGCCGTACTCGGCGGCGACGCGGTCGCGGAAGGCGAAGAAGTCGCGGCGGTTCTCGAGAAACGAGCCCAGGACGGGGAGGCCGTCCGGGCCGGGGACGGCGTCGGGCGGGCGCGGCGGGGAATCCGTGTCGCTCATGGGACCCGATCCGTGTCGAGGGGGCAAAGCGGTTGGTGAACGCCGGGTCGGTTCAGTTCGGTTGTCGCCGGTCCGTGGCGCGTCCGAATCTCCGTGGCTTCAGAACGCCGCCTCCAGCACCGCCCGCGCGTCCGCCTCCGTGAGATCGTATCCGTCGGGCGCGTACGACAACAGCGAGTCGCCGGCGGTCACGCGCGCGGCCTCTGCGAGTCCGTCCGCGTCGACGCCGTCGATCGCCGACATCGAAGCGGGCAGGCCGAGCGCGTCGCGGATCCGTTCGACCTCGGCGATCGCTTCCTCGACCGCAGGGTCTTCGACGACGCCGTCGCCACCGTCGCCGTCGCCGTCCACCTCGAAGGCCGCCGCCAGCAGCGAGAGGTCGACGCCGGCGTCGGCCATCGCCCGCAGCGCGTGGGGGGCGACCGCCGCGTGCGCGAGCCCCTGCTGGATCCCGAAGGCGTCGCGCAGGCCGTGGCCGAACGCGTGGATCACGTTGATCGTCATGTCGCCCGGGCGCGAGATACCGTACTGCGCGAGGACGACTCCCGCGACCGCGCGGTTCATCGCCGTCGGGTCGTCGGTCATCTCCGGCAGCCCGTCGGCGAGCAGCCGGACCGCCCGCGTCGCGGTCGCGTCCGTGACGGCGGTCCGGGTGCTGGCGTACAGCGACTCGATCGCCTTGTCGAACCCGTTCATCGCCGACCCAGCGAGCACGCCCTCGGGCGTCGTCTCGAAGAGGTCCGGGTCGTAGAACAGCGCCTCCGGCATGAGGTCGGCGCCGCCGACGCCCGTCGAGACGAGTTCGGTGCCGCCCGCACCGTCGTCGACCTCGGCGGCGATGCCCGCGATGACGGAGAGGTCCGCGCCCGCGAGCGTCGTCGGCACCGGAAACAGCGGCGTGAGGGAGGCCGAGTCCTCGGGCGTCGCGATCCCGCCCGTCTCGGCCACCTCCGCGCGGGCGTCGTCCAGCGAGAGCCCGCGAGCGCGAACCACAGACGCGACCGTCGCCACATCGAGGCTGGAACCACCGCCGACCGGGACGAACGCGTCGGCGTCCAGATCGTCCGCGCGTTGGACCGCGCGGGCGGCCTCGCGAAGTCGCTTGTCGGGCGTCGTTCCGGCGAACACCTCCGCGAGGCGGTCGCCGAGGCCGTCGCCGACCGCGTCCATGAGCTCCGCGTTGGCGGCGACGTTCGACCCGCAGACGACGAGCGCGGTGTCACACTCGCGCTCGTCGAGCGCGTCGCCGATGTCGGCGATACAGCCGCGCCCGTAGTGGATCGCGCCGGGGTCGTAGTCGAACGCGAACGGCGGCGTGTCGAGGTCGGTCATGGCCGGATCGTCTCTCTCCCGGGCGAAAACGGCACCGACGGCGGAAGGGGGACCGGCCGGTCAGTGGAGCCGCTGTCGGCCGCCGAGGCGCCACCGGAGTTGCCTCAGCGCGATCCGAGCCATCGTGCTCGGTCCCGTCGGGAGATTGTCGAGCTGCTCGACGATCCCGAGCGCGTCCGCGAGCACCCAGGTCTCGGCGATTCGGCCGCCTTCGACCCGGTAGATACCGAACTGCGGCACCTCGAAGCGCCGCCCCGTCGGGGCGATCTCGCGACCCTCCATCCGCATCGGCCCGACGTTGCGCCCGCTCGCGGTGGCGTACGCGGCGATGCGGTCGCCCGATCGAACGGACTGCTCGACCGTGACGGTCACGTCAGTGAAGATCCCCTCGTTGCCCTCGGTCAGTTCGACGATCGCGGCCCGACCCTCCGTATCGAGCGGCCACCGCGGCCGGTGGAGCACGCAGTCGTCCGTCACGAGGTCACTCATCCGGTCGGCGTCGCCGGCGACGAACGCCGTCAGGAATCCCTCGACGACCGCCTCCTCGGGCTCAGTTACGGTTCCGCCGACGTCCTCGGTTGCCATGAGTAGATCACCGATCTGGGAAGTATGTTGTGTAGTAGCAAAGCTGTTCGGATCGAGAGCCCGGCGGCGTCGACGGACTCGCCGCTCCTCGGATCCGGCGAGTCAGACGAGGCCGGCGGAGCGACGCGTCGTCGCCCCGCGGGAGACGGAACCGGCCTATTCCACCGACACGTCCGCGCCCAGTTCCCCCATCGTCGCGAAGAAGCCGGGGAACGACACGTCTACGTGTTCGGCGCCGGTGACGGTCGTCTCCCCGTCGGCGACGAGGCCGGCGACGGTCAGCGCCATCACGAGCCGGTGGTCCCCGCGACCGTGAACCGTCGCGCCGACGAGCTCGGAGTCGCCGCCGTGGACCGTCAGCGAGTCCTGCGTCTCGGTCACCTCGGCGCCCATCGCCTCCAGCGACTCGGCCATCGAGGCGACGCGGTCGGTTTCCTTGTACCGGACGTGCTCGGCGTTCACGATCCGCGTCTCGCCGTCGGCGACGGCACCGAGCACGGCGATGGTGGGGAGGAGGTCCGGCGTGTCGCCCACGTCCACCTCGACCCCGGAGAGGTCGCCGCCGCGGACGGTGATCTCGCCGTCGTCCTCGTTCCAGTCGATGTCGGCGCCCATGCGGTCGAGCACGTCGACGATGGCGGAGTCGCCCTGCGCGCTCGGGCGGGCGCCCTCGACGACGACCGCCTCGCCCTCGGCGGCGGCGACCGCGCCCGCCGCGAGCAGGTACGACATCGACGAGAAATCGCCGGGAACCGCGTATTCGTCGGCCTCGTAGGTCTGGCCGCCGGGGACTCGGAAGCCCGTCCCCGTGCGCTCGGTGTCGACGCCGAAGTCGGCCAGCACCTCGCGGGTGATCTCGACGTACGGGGCCGATTTGAGTTCGGTTTCCAGATCGATCTCGATCCCTTCCTCCGTCACCGCGCCGGCCATGAGCAGCGCGGTGACGAACTGCGAAGATACGTCCCCGGGGATGGCGACCGTCCCGCCGGCCATCGCGTCCCCGACGACCAGGGGCGCCTGTCCGTTGCGCCGGGTCGACTCCGCCCGGCCGCCCAGGCCCGCGACGGCGTCGAGGAGCGGCCCTTGCGGGCGCGAGCGCAGCGACTCGTCGCCGGTGAGCACGGCGAGGCCGTCGGTCAGCCCGGCGGCCGCGGTGACCAGTCGCATGGTCGTCCCCGAGTTTGCGCAGTCGATCACGTCGTCGGGCGTGTTCGGTCGGCCCGCGAACCCCTCGACCTCGACGGCGCTCGCGCCGCCCTGGGCGCCGTCGGCGTCGTCTCCGCCGACCCACGCGACCTCGCCGCCGAACGCCTCGACCGCGCGGCCGGTGGCTCGCGGGTCCGCGGAGTCGAGCGGGTCCGTGACGGTCGTCCCCGCGCCGTAGCCGGCGGCGAGGATCGCGCGGTGCGTGTAGCTCTTCGACGGCGGGGCGCGCGCGCGGCCGGCGACCCGCGAGGGGGAGACGTGTGCGTCCATGTGGCGGAGGTGCGCCCGGCCGGGCAAGTGTGTACCGACCGCGACAGCGGTTGCGGGTGCGGATGCGGCGACGACACCGAGCGACCCCGTCGACGGGGTGCACGGCCACACGTGACACACCGAAATAGTTGGGAAGAAATAATACAACAGATGTAGTAAATATGTGTTCATGGACGAATCGCACGCGGAATGCCTCATCGACGAGCTCCTCGACCGCGGGATGGTCCCCGACGATCGGGTCGCCGGCGTGGAGCGACTTCGCGACGCGGGGGAGGTCTGGCGGGCGCTCGAGTACGGGATGAACGGCGAGATCAGCGAACGGTGGCCGGCGGAAGCCGAGCGCACCTGACGGCCGGACGCGATCGCGGCGCAACCGCGAGGGTTCGCGGCCGCGTTCCCGCGACGAAAACGACTATCCCGCCGGTCGCCGCACCCACCAGTATGACACGCAGCCTCGCCGCGCTCGACGATATACTCGCGGCGACGGACGCCGACGCGTACTGTATCGACGCCGGAAGCGACGACTCGAACCAGCTGTACCTCTCGGGCTTCGACGCGCCGGACCCGTTCTTCACCGCCTACACCGGCGACGAGCTCGCCGTGCTCGTCTCCGGGCTCGAATACGGGAGGGCGAAGAAGGAATCCCACGCCGACACCGTCGGGCGGCTGTCGACGTACGACTACGCCGAGCGGGCCGCCGAGGAGGGACAGGCCGCGGCGCAGGCGGGCGTGTACGCCGACTTCCTGGCGGACCTGGAGGTCGAGTCGACGCTCGTCCCCGAGCGCTTCCCGGTCGGCGTCGCCGACGCCCTCCGCGAGGCGGGGATCGCCGTCGACGTGGACCGCGACGACGTGATCGAGACGGTCCGCGCGACGAAGACCGAGGAGGAGCTTGACGCCGTCCGACGGGCGACCGCCGCCAACGAGACCGCCATGGCGGCCGCCGAGGAGCTGATCGCCGCGGCCGACGTTGCCGACGACGGCACGCTCGTCATCGAGGAGGGTTCGGACGGTGAGGGCGGCGGGACGACCGCGCTCACCAGCGAGCGCGTGAAAGAGGAGATCGAGGTCACCCTCCTCCGGCACGGCTGCGCGCTCGACGAGACGATCGTTTCCTGCGGCGCCGACGCCGCCGACCCCCACGACCGGGGGTCGGGTCCGCTCGAACCGGGCGAGAGCATCATCATCGACATCTTCCCGCGCGAGAAGGCGAGCAAGTACCACTCGGACATGACCCGTACGTTCTCGAAGGGCGAGGCGAGCGACACGGTCGCCGAATGGTTCGAGTTGACCGAGGAGGCGCTGGAGGCGGCGCTGGACGCCGTCGAGCCGGGCGCAACCGGCGCCGACGTGCACGCCGCCGCCTGCGACGTGTACGAAGAGGCGGGCCACCCGACGCTTCGGTCGGACCCGGACACCGAGACGGGATTCATTCACTCGACGGGCCACGGCGTCGGCCTCGACGTGCACGAGCGGCCGGGGCTCAACCCCCGCGGGGAGGAGCTGGAGCCGGGACACGTGATCACCGTCGAGCCCGGCCTGTACGACCCCGAGGTGGGCGGCGTCCGCATCGAGGACATCGTGATCGTCACCGAGGACGGCTACGAGAACCTCACCGGGGACTACCCCGTGGAGCTGGTGGTGGAGTGACGTGACGAGCGATCCCGACGCGCCGGCCGACGGCGACGCTGCCGGCGTCGACGCGGACGCAGACGAACGGACCGACGCCGTCGTCGCCGTCTGTCGGCAGGCCCCCGACGGCGTCCGCACTTACACCATCGAGATCGACGCCAGCGACGCCGACGGCGCCGAGATCACGGAGGTCGCGCCCGGACTGCTGGAGGCGCATTTCGAGGTCGTCGAGGGCGGTGTCGGCGCGGACAAGGTCACGGTCCGCGCGGTCGACTTCCGCGGGGAGGCGCGAACGGTCGACTCGGAGACGCTGGTCGGCGTGCGGTTCGCCGAGCCGGTGTCGCTGTCGGACGTGCGGATGCGCCTCCTCTCGGCCGAGGATCACGGCGGCGACACGCTCCCGTCGGAGTGGTTCCGGATCGCGGCGGTGGAGTAGCTCCGGGCCCCCATAGTCGGGGTGGCGACACCGTCGCCCCGACCGATACCCTTTCGGTCGCCACACGGATACCGAACGGCATGAAGCTGCTCGTCGTCGGCGCCGGGGAGATGGGCCGGTGGGCCGCGCGGACCCTCCGCCCGGTCAGCGAGCGCGTCGCGCTCGCGGACACCAACCCCCAGACAGCGATGGACGCCGCCGAGGACGTCGTCGACGGCCGCGTCGTCCCGCTCGACACCGACGAGTCGTTCGACTGCGTCGTCCTCGCGGTGCCGATCCCCGTCGTCGCCGACGCGGTCGCGACGTACGCCGACAACGCCGCGGGCGGGGCGCTCGTCGACGTGTCGGGCGTGATGGCCGAGCCCCTCTCCGCGATGGCCGATCACGCCGCCGGCGAGTACGCCAGTTTCCATCCGCTGTTCGCGCCGCCCCGCGGCCCCGGCCGGATCGCGTACGTCCCCGGTCAGTCGGGCCGAATCGTCGAGCGGGTCCGCGAGCGGTTCGCGACTGTGGGCAACGAGGTGTTCGAGACGACCGCGACCGAGCACGACGACGCGATGGCGAAGGTCCAGACGGGCGCCCACACCGCGGTCCTCGCGTACGCACTGGCCGCCGGCGACGTGGACGAGCGATTCCACACGCCCGTCTCCGAGCCGCTCGCCGAGATCGCACGCACCGTCACGGAGGGCGAGCCACGCGTGTACGCCGACATCCGCGAGGCGTTCGACGGCGACGACGCGGTCGCGGAGGCGGCCCGGGCCGTGGCGGCCGCCGACCGCAACGAGTTCGCGGCGCTGTTCGAGCGCGCCGGCGACGCTGTCGACGCCGAGTCGCGAGTGGACGCCGGCGACGCCGACGACGCCGGCGACGACGCCGGAAACGACGAGCGATCCGACGGCCCCGCGTCGCGAGCGGACGAGTGAAGCCGGCGAGACAGAACCGTTACCCACGCCGACCGAGTAGCCGCCGGCAATGACTCACTCGCCGCAGGCTGTCCCGTGTCCGCGGCCACGACCTCAGGCGGCCGCGGGGTGGTCGCCGTGAGCGTCGACCGCGAGGCGCTGCGCGACACCGCGAAGTACCTCCGCAACGCCCGCCCCGTCGACCCCGACGAGGTGTACGAGTACCTCCCCGACCGACCGCACCCGGCGGTCGTGCGCACCGCCCTCCGCGAGGAGGCGTTCGATCTGGGGCTCTACGAGCGCGAGGACGGAACGTTCGTCCCCGCGAACGACGAGCCCGTCGACCCGCCGGGGTGGTCGCCCGGGTCGTTCCCCGACGAGCACGTCGAGACGGTCGAGGACCTGCTGTTCGAACGCTACGGCCTCGACTGGCACGAGGGCGACTCCGGGGACGCGCTCCGGGAGACGATCGACCGGCTGAAGGAGGACTACTACCGCGGCCGCCCCGTCGAGTACGACGCCGACGCCGCGCTCGCGTACGCGGTCTACCACCAGCCGGACTTCTACGCCGCCGTCGGCTACGTGCTCGACCGGCTCGCGGACCGCGGACTGCTTCCCCGGACCCTCCGCGTGCTCGACGTGGGCGCGGGAACAGGCGGCCCCGCCCTCGGGCTGTTCGACTACCTCCCGGAGGACGCGCTCGTCGACTACCACGCGATCGAGCCGAGCGCGAACGCCGACGTGCTGGAGGAAGTGCTCGCCGACACCCGGCCGAACGTCCACACGACGATCCACCGCGAGACCGCCGAGGCGTTCGACCCGGAGGCCGTCGGCGACGTGGACCTCGTCCTCTTCGGCAACGTCCTCTCGGAACTCGACGACCCGGCGGCGGTCGCCTCGCGCTATCTCGACGCGCTCGCCGCCGACGGCTCCTGTGTCATGCTGGCGCCGGCGGACCTGAACACCTCGACGGAACTTCGCCGCGTCGAGCGCGCCCTGACGCCGCCCGAGGGCGACGTGAGCGTGTACGCGCCCGACCTGCGGCTATGGCCCGGCGACGCCCCCGAGGATCGCGGGTGGTCCTTCGAGGAGCGCCCCGATCTCTCGACCCCCTCCTTCCAGCGGAAGCTCGACGACGCCGCGACGCGCGCGTACGACGAGGAGCCCGGGACGTACGTCAACACCGACGTGAGGTTCTCGTGGGCGATCCTCCGGCCCGATGGCGAGCGCCGCCATCCGGTCGTCGCCAGCGCCGAGCGCCACCACCGTCTGGCCGACTCCGAGGAGCACGTCACCGACCGGGTGAACCTCCTCGCGGTGAAGCTCTCGGGCGACCTCACCGACGACGCGGATGCGAACCCGCTGTTCAAGGTCGGCGACGGGAGCGAGGAGTTGGAACACTACCTCGTACTCACGGGCGAGTCGTCGCTCAACCGCGACCTGCGGGAGGCCCCCTACGGCGCGGTCCTCTCGGTCGAGAACGTCCTGATACTCTGGAACGACGACGAGGGCGCGTACAACCTCGTGTGCGGCAAGGAGACGGTCGTCGACATCGTCGCGGCCTGATCCGGGGAATCGTACGACGAGATCGCCGACGACTCAGGCCGGTCCGTAGCGCGCCACGCCGGCGCGGGCGACCGCGACGGCGATCCCGCCGGCGACGACGAGGGCGACGACCGCGAGAGACGACGCGGGGTCGGCGCTGCCGACGGCCAGCTTCGCTGCGACGTTCGCGGGGTTGGCCGGCGACAGCGCCGCCGCGCCGAACAGCCCGAGCACGCCCAGCGAGTACACCGTCTGTGCGGCCCGTCGATCGGGCGCCGTGAGCGCGAGCGCCGCGCCCAGCGCGGTCACCATCGCGGCCAGCCCCGCGGTGAGCGCGAGCAGCCCGACCACCCCGGTGACGGTGCCGATCGCGGTCGGCGACGGCGCGATGGCGGTCCCGTTGGCCGACAGCAGCGCGAGCCACAGCGCCGCCTGCACCGGCGCGAGGCCGGCGGCCGCGAGCAGCTTCCCCTCGACGATGTCGGTCATCGTGACGGGGGCGACCCGGAGCAGTTCGAGCGTCCCCCGTTCCAGCTCCTCGGTGAGCGAGTCGACCGTCACCGAGCCGGCGATGAACACCGGGAGGAACAGCAACAGGGGGACGAGCACCGTGTAGGTGAACCCGAAGTACGGCGACGAGCCCGCCCGCGGCGGCAACTCGAGGACCTCCGCCGAAAGCGACGCCGAGCGCTGGTCGCGCTCCAGTCGCTCGAACGCCCGCAGCGCCTCGCGGGCGCGCACGACGACCAGCGTCGTCCCGACGTTGCCGTCGGGCACGAGGACCCGTACCTCCAGGGTGCCCCGTTCGGTCGCCGTCGACAGCAGCGCCGCGTCGGCCCGGCCGTCGGCGAACGCCTCGGCGGCCGCCTGCCGGGTCGGGTACCGCTCGGCGTCCATCCCGTCGGTCTCGCCGACGGCGCGCAGCAGGTCGCCGGCGTCGTCGCCCGCGACCGCCGTGTCGACGGAGTAGTCCGCCGCGGCGCCGGGGTCGTACAGCGAGACGAGCCCGACGACGAGGAACGACGAGAACGCCGCGACGAACAGCTGGATGAGCAGCGCGAGTACGATGGTCTTCTCCGACCGTAGCGACGCCAGCTCCCGCCTCGCGATCGTCCAGCGCGGGTCCCGGCCAGCGCGGTCGCCCGCGGCGACGGTGCCCGGGATCGGGTTCGGGGCGTCGTCCGCCGGCGCGTCGGCGGGGCCGCCGTCGGCGACCGGGACGCTCCCCTCCCCGTCCCCCTCGCGATCGCTAGCCAAGGACGCTCACCACCGTGAGATCGTAGGCGAAGTGGATCGCCATCGCGACGAACAGCGTCACGGCCCAGGCGCGCCGTCCGCGCGTCGCGCCGACGGCGCCGACGGCCGCCGTGACGACGTGCAGGAGGAGCGGGAGCGCCAACAGCGCGAGGCCGAGCGCCGGCCCGAACGCCGCGCCGACACCGGCGGTGCCGAACGCGGCCTGCCCGAGCGGGAGCGATCCCAGGCCGACGACCTGAACGATCGCCGTCGCCTTTTCGGCGACGAAGAAGCCGGCGCCCGACAGCGCACCCAGCTTCAGCGCCGTGGGGAGGTCGCGCTCGAAACGCGACTGGTGGAAGCCCGCGAAGATGGCGACGCCCTTGGCGATCTCCTCGACGACCGCGACGACCACGAGCAGCCCGACGACCGCGGCCGCCTGTGGCAGCGCGAACAGCAGCGCGACCCCGAGCAGCTCGGCGACGAAGACGAACGGGACCGACAGCGCCGCGAGGAGCGCAACGTCGCGGGGGCGGTGCAGCCGCACCGCGAGCGCGTCGAGGAACTTCAGCGGTACCGCGCGCTGGGTGAACATGTCCTCCTCGCGGTAGACGCCGACGCCCATGGCGAACAGGGTAGCGGCGACGAGGTAGAACGGGCCCGTCGAGAACAGGTACTCCCCGATCGCGACCGCCTCGCCCTGGAGGTCGCGGACGACGAGCGTCAGCGGCGAGATGAGCGCGATCGGCGTCACCGTCGCGAAGATCGCGGGGACGAACGCGTACGTCGTCAGCGTCACGGAGACGGTGACGGTGACGAAAGTGAGTTCCTTGAACGAGCGCGCGAACATCGCGCCGACGAACGTCGACGCGAGGAACACGAGCGCGATCGGGAACACCGCCGCCACCGAGAGCACGCCGCCGCCGACCCCGGCTGCGATGAGCGCCGTCGCGAGGAGCGCGACCGCGGCGTACGGCAGGGTCTTGCCGGCGACGATGTCGCCCGGCGACAGCGGCGCGACGAGCAGCAGCTCCCCCCGGCGGTTGATCCGCTCGTTGAGCACCGTCGATCCGTACGCCTGGATCACGAAGTTCATCGGCACGAGGAAGGCGAACGCGAGCACGAGCGAGGAGAACGGGAACGGCGGGGAGATCTCCGCCGGCGACCCGGTCGGCTGGCCGCCGAACAGCGGCCCCGCGACGCCGCCGAAGTCGGGGACACCGAGCCCGTCCCCGGACCCGTCGCCCGCGGCGGGTCCGGAGCCGCCGGATCCGGAGGCGGATCCGTCCCCGGCGCCGCCGGCCTCGTCCTCGCCGTCGTCTCCCGAGCCCCCTACGCCTGCCGCCCCGTCGCTGGCGCCGACGCGCTCGCTCGCGCGCTCGACGTAGCTGAGGGTGACGCCGACCGGGAAGGCGGCCGACTGGTTCTCCTCCGCCAGCAGGAGCTGCGTGTTGTGTCGCTCGACTGCCGACCGGAACGCGCCGAGTGCGGCCTGTCCCTTGCGTGTGTTCGCCACCGAGACGGTCGCCTCGCGGTCGGTCGGGTCGCGGTCGTCGACGTACACGTCCGCGTTCGGCGCGCCGACGGGCACCGCCTCCAGCGGCGTGGAGTCGCTCACGGGGTCGTGGTACGGGCTGTCCGGACTGACCGCGACCGCGTAGATGTCGTCGTCGAGGGCGACGCCGCCGGCGAACAACCCGCCCGCGGCGACGCCCACCGTCAACAGGAGCGCGACGGCGCCGAGGGCTGCGGTCTTCCGGTCGACGGTGCCGGTCGTCCGCGACACCTCCCAGCGCGCGACGCGACCCGTCTTGCGGGCGTGCCGGCGGGCGGCGGCGAGGAGCGCGCGACCGACCGCGCCGGGGCGTCTCACCCCCCGACCTCCCCGGGATCGGTGCGGCGGCTTCCGGGCATCGGCTGGCCGGCCACGTCGAGGAATATCTCCTCAAGCGTCGACTCGCGCGTTCTAATGTCGACGACCTCGCCCCCCTCGTCCGCCGCCGCCCCGCGGATCGCCTCGACCGCGTCCATCGAGTCGACGGTCGACACGTGGCGGTCGCCGTCGGGCTCGCTCCCCTCGACGGGGACCGTGGTGAACACGCGGTAGGTCGTCTCGCCGTGCTCGGCGCGGATCTCCTCGACGGTGCCGCGCGCGACGATCTCGCCCTCGTTCATGATCACGACGCGGTCACAGACCGATTCGACGTGATACAGGTTGTGCGCCGAGAACAGCACGGTCTTGCCCGCGTCGGCGAGGTCGCGGACGTACTCCAGCACGTAGTTGGTCGTGAGCGGGTCGAGCCCGGACGCCGGCTCGTCGTAGATCAACACGTCGGGGTCGTTGACCAGCGAACGCGCGATCGCGACCTTGCGCTTCATCCCCTTCGACACGTCCCCCAGCCGGCGGTCGCGGTGCTCCAGCTCTAGGTCGTCGAGCGCCGTCTCGATCCGTTGGTTCGCGGTCTCGCGCGGCACGTCGTACAAGTCCGCGAAAAAGCGGAGATAGCTCCGCGCGGTCATGTCCTCGTACAGCGGCGACTCCTCCGGGAGGAACCCCAACGCGGTTCGTGTCTCCGGGTCGCCCGCCGGCTCGCCGGCGACCCGGACGGTGCCGGCGGTCGGCTCGATCAGCCCCGCGAGCGTCTTGAGCGTCGTCGTCTTGCCCGCGCCGTTCGGGCCGACGACGCCGAATATCTCCCCCGGCTCCACGTCGAAGGTACTCCCGTGCACGGCGACGAAGTCGCCGTACACCTTCCGCAGGCCGTCGACGGTTATCACACCGTCCGATTCGCCCCCCGCGATAAGAGGCCGTCGCCGCGCCTATCGGCCGTGAGAACGCCGCCCCGGCCGAGTTACTCGGGCAGTCGACTCACTTCGACTGCCGACACATCACTTCCGCAGCCGACTCACTCCCGCGGCCGGTACTCCACGCAGCCGAACGTCGTGTACTGCTCGGGGATTCCGACCGTCTCCGAGCCGTCGGCGTCCGACGGATCGTCGACGCCGTACGGGACATCGACCGATTCAGGCGTCGCCGTGCGCTCGTTCGGTGACCACGCGTCAGCGTCAGTCGCGACCGCCGCCGCGTACGAGTCGAAGGTGACCTGCTGGGGCATACTACAGTGTTCGTGCTCATCCACAATATGTCTTTCCGTCGATTACTCTATCTTGAGTAAAGATTTGTTATCAGTGGTAACACGGGTCATGGACACGGACCGACCGATCGCTGTTCGGTCGTGGGAACGAGTCCGACACGGCCGATCACCGTGGCGGTCGCTCGAGGGTCGGGAGTCTCCGAGGAGCCTATCGGTCGCAGTGAGAAGTCAGTCGTCGTCGCGGTCGCCGCCGTCCGCTCGCGGTTCGGGTTTCTCGCCGCCTCGTTCCCAGACGGGGTCCGCGGAGGCGCCGTGCGGTGCGGTGTGGCTGATGTCGCCCATCGTTCGTTCTGTCATCGTGGCTCGGAAAAACACCTCCCGGTATTTCAGCGTTGCATGGAACTACCTTAGACACACAGTACCATATTAGGACCATAATACCATACCAGGTCGCGGGTCGACGCGCGATCAGAACCCCGACGGGCGCACGGCTCGGAGCTCCTCCTTCGTCCAGTTTCGGCAGCCGTTCGCGCGGGACTCGACGGCCACCGTTCGGTCGCGAATCGACACCGGTGCCCGGTTCGACGAGCCAGACATATGTACGCGGACGCGGACCACGTGGGTATGAACCGAACGGTGGTCGACTTGTTGGCCGATAACGCCGGGCACGCCCGCGCGTTCGCCGGTCGCTTCGACGAGGTACAGGACGGACAACAGCCCGAGGCCGTGACGGTCTGTTGCTCGGACTCGCGGGTGCTTCAGGACCACGTCTTCGGCAACGACACGCCCGGACGGCTGTTCACCTGCGGCAACATCGGCAACCGGGTCGTCCAGCGCACCGACGCCGGCGAGGCCGTCTCCGGCGACGTGTTGTACCCGCTCGCACACGCCGGGACGCGGATCGCGGTCGTGGTCGGCCACACCGGCTGCGGCGCCGTGACGGCGACGTACGGCGCGCTCGCCGGCGACTTCGACGCCGCCGACGAGCCGGCGGGGATCCGCCACTGCGTCGACCTGCTCGCCCCGCATCTCGAACCCGGCGTCGACCGGCTCCCCGATGGCCTCGACGACGCCGAGGCCGTGAACCGGCTCGTCGAGTACAACGTCGACCGGCAGGTCGACCACCTGCTCGGGAGCGACGACGTGCCCGAGGACACGGACGTTATCGGAGTCGTCTACGACTTCCAGGACGTCTACGGCGGCGAGCGCGGCGAGGTCCACGTGATCAACGTCGACGGCGAGCGCGACCCCGAGACGCTGCGGGCCGAACACGGAGCCGTCGCCGACCGGATCCGCCGCCTGTGGACGTACTGACCGAACCGGGTGTGACCGCGTCGCACGCGGGCGACCGATTGAACTCGGTTCGGGCGGACCCCGCCGTATGGACGACCTCTCGCCGCCCGACGACGAGACGCTGATCGCCGGTCGCGCCGACTGGATCGACGCGGACGCGGCCGCGCGGCTCACCCGACATCCGCTCGACGGCGTCGACACCGAGTACCCCCACGCGACGGGCGCGATCGAGGGGCCCGACGACGTGACGCCGCCGCGCGAGCGTCACCCCGTCTTCTACGGCTGCTTCGACTGGCACTCGGCGGTCCACAGCCACTGGTGTCTGGTGCGGGCGCTGCGGCTGTTCCCCGACCACCCCGACCGCGAGGCGATCGCCCAGGGGATCGACGAACGGTTGACCGACGAGCACGTCGCCGGCGAGCTCGCGTGGTTCGAGGACCGCGAGACGTTCGAGCGACCCTACGGCTGGGCGTGGCTGCTCGCGCTCGCCGCGGAACTCGACCGGTGGGACGACCCGCGGGCGGCGCGGTGGGGTGACGCGCTCGCGCCGCTGGAGGAACGGATCCGCGCCCTCGTCGCCGAGCGGTTCCTCCCGATGGATCGGCCGTTCCGCGTCGGGACGCACGGCAACTCCGCGTTCGCCCTCTCGCTGGTCCTCGATTACGCCCGGTCGGTCGGCGACGACGCGCTCGAACGGAATGCAGTCGAGACGGCGCTCGCGTTCTACCGCGACGACACCGACGCCCCGATGGGGAACGAGCCGCTGGGCTGGGACTTCCTCTCGCCCGCGCTCGCGGAGGCGGACCTCATGCGGCGCGTCCTCGACGGCGACGCGTTCGCGACGTGGGTGGACGGTTTCCTCGCCGACGCGGGCACGCTTCCCGCGCCGGTCTCCGTCGCCGACGGCGAGGGCGGCGTCGCGCTCCACCTGGTCGGGCTGAACGTCTCGCGGGCGTGGGCGCTGGCGGGCGTCGCCGACGCGCTGCCGGACAGCTCGCGACGGACGGCGATCCGGGAGGCCGCCGTCGCGCACGCCCGCCGCGGCGTCGAGGAGGCGTTCACCGACGACTACGCCGGCTCCCACTGGCTGTCCTCGTTCGTCTGCTACCTCCTGACGCGCAACGAGGGCGGTATCGGAACCGTCGCGTGAGACGTTCGGGAGAAGGGGCGCAGGCTATCGGGGTCCGGTTACCGGCTCTCCCGTCGTTCGACCGAGTTCAGGTCGCTGAAATCCGTAACGGATAGCCGCGATACGACTGCTTCGTCTGTGTTTAGGTCCCCGGAACTGAGCAGAAGAGAGCGTCTATTTTGTCCGTATATAAAAGAGCCTCCGCCACCGGCGGTGACGTCTCGTCGATATCTCCGTTGGATAGGTTTAGCGAATGTGTTCCCACTTTCTCGGACCCCCACCGACAGTCTGAAAGTACACTTAATGAGTGTGCCCTGTGCATTGATAGCATGGATCAGACTCGATTCACTCCCGATCTCGAACTGGACGGACTCTCCCCGGAGGAGGCATTCGCTGTTCTGGGGAACGAAATACGGCTAGACATCATCCGGGTACTCTGGCGGGCAGGAGCCGCCTACGAATACGACGACGGCTCTGACACCGTCGAGACGCTGTCGTACTCTGAGTTACAAACCGAGATCGAGGTCGACGACAACGGGAAGTTCAACTACCACCTTTCGAAACTCTCCCCCCATTTCGTCCGACGAACTGACGACGGATATCGGTTGAGCAGTGCGGGTAAGCGGATCGCCAGAACGGTGATAGCCGTGTCTGGAGCGGGAACCCTCGAGTTCTCCCAGGAACTCGATGAGAGGTGCCCGTTATGCGGGGCAGCCGTTGCGGTCACCTACGAGGATCAGTGGCTCCGAGTCAGGTGTACTGAGTGCTATGGATTGTTCGGTGACCACGCGCCGACTGGGACGCTCTTCCTCACGAGCTATCCAGCAGGAGGTCTGACGACTCGTGACTCTGAGCAAGCACTCGCAGCCGGACTGTACCGGTGTGCCCTGGACATAACCTATCTGATGTACGGTATCTGTCGCGAGTGTGCAGGACGGATCTCGTCGTCGGTGACGGTCTGTGACGCGCACGACAGCGAGGGTCAGCCCTGCGACACCTGTGGGACACCGTTCCCGGTTTGGGCAGACATGAAGTGTGAGAACTGTAGGTTCGCCAAGCGGTTACCGGTCGAGATGTTTACCACTGGTCTCGTCTTGGCGACCGAACTGACAGGCGATCCCGAGCTAGACATAGACTCACCGACGGTCAACGGGGCTATCCAACTGCTTCAGAACAACGTCGAGACCGACGTCTCGACGAAGCCCATCCGCGTATCGGTTAGTCTCGAGGTGGAGACGACGGCGTTCACTCTCACGTTGGACGACGAGATGAATATCGTCGAGTTCGACCGGGAGCCACGGACTGACACCGTTGTTTCGTAATCCGGACAGGTCTATCGTCGGTAGAGAAATGTTTCTCTCCTAATACATAAGTCGGTCTCAGCGCTACCACTAGCTGCTCGTAGCAGAGCAGAACCCGGCACTGTGGCGTCCGTTACGCGGAGGTGCCTCGTGGCGACACAAGCGGCGGAACGGACGGCACAGGAGGTGACGAATGACGATGACAAGCAAATCGATGCCGACCAGCCTGCATATCACGGGGGTAACTCCATGGCGGCAGTAGACCGTAGCAAGCAGGATCGCGTCCTCGATTGGGGCGGTTTCCCCGGCCGCTGGGAAATCATGCGTTCGACGGCGGACACGGGCGGGGAACTGCTGGAAATGCGATTCGAGATCGAAGACGTCCCCGACGAGGGCCCGTTCGTCCACACCCATCCACACGCCGAGGAGCGCTACGAGGTGGTTTCAGGTGTGCTGGAAGTGTACGCGGAGGGGGAATGGATGGAGCTAACGGTCGGTGAGGAACACACTGTCCCTCCAGGCACAGCCCATACGTTCAGGAACACGACCCCCGTCGAGATCGTGAACGTCCACGAACCCGCCCTTCAGCACGAGGCGTTCTTCCGGCGGTTCCATCAGCTCGTCACGGAGCGGGATGTGTCACTCCCGCCGGAGGAGTTCACCGACATCCTGCAGATCGCGATGCTGACGACGGAACACGAGGAGGATATCTATGCGGTGAGCCCGCCGCATTGGGTCTTCAAAGCCCTGACTGTCCTCGGCCGTGTGTTTGGCTACCGCTTGCCCGACTCCCAGACGATACAGGTGTCACGAACGAGCGATTCGCCCGAAAGCAGAACCCAATAATGACACGATCAGCGGATTATCCAACGGAGAACCCAGACGTATCGAACAGTGAACCGATCTGGCGACGCAGAACAGTCCTCACAGCGACCGGTCTCGGCGCGGCGCTCCCGATATTCGGAGTCGTTGCTACGGCGGAGCGGAATCCTGCTGAGCCCCACGGCCAGCATGGCGGGACCGACGAAACCGACCCACCGACGATCCACACGCACTTCGGCTATTCAGGGACGAGCGACGACGAAATTCCGAACCGGTTGGAGCCGGATGAAACCGTCGAACTCCACGTCGACGAGGACAAAATCGACGATACGAACCTCCCGGCCCTGACGGTCGAGTTCGGTGCGTTCCACTTCGCCCCCGTAGGGCTTCACGTGGAGCCCGGGGCGATCGTCGAATTCGGTTTCAACACGCCGGAGCACACGGTGACGGCATACCACCCCGGTCAAGAGCGCCAGCAACGCGTCCCCGACGGCGTTCCGGCGTTCTCATGACGGTCAACGAGCACCACGGGTTCTGGCTCTATCGCTTCGAGGAAGAAGGCGTGTACGACCTGTTCTGTGCCCCCCACGAATGGGCTGGGATGGGTATGCGAATCGTCGTCGGGGACGATCCCGGCGAGGTCATACGGGCTCCTGGCCGTCCACCGCTTCCGATGAGCGGTGCACTCCTCGGAACGGGAGTAGACGGGGATATCGGCCATCCAGACATGGAACCGCAGAACATCATCGACAACGGGCCGATCTCCGGGCACGACCTGGACATCGATCTCGAGGTATCGATAACGGCCCCGAGTCCGACCTGATCTCTCGCCTATTTTGACCTCTGCGTTCCGTGAACGAGTAGAAATGAGCGAAGGATACAGTTCCCGAATCCTGGGCGCGACGCCAATCCGGTGAAAGACTTCTGTGGTATCGATCGTCGATCGACGAGCGAAAGAGGTATTATTGGAAGAAGGATCAATTGCTTGAACAACAATAGCTGCCTTGAAGCGCGCGAGTTCGGCTACCGGCTCTCCCGCTGTTCCACCTTGTTCAACTCGATCAACAGCCGGAAGATCGCCTTCACGAGGTTCGCGTCCACCTCGAAGCGCTCGGCGTTCTCGCCGGCACGGTCCATCACGGCCTGCTCCTGGGTCTCGTCGGTCGTCGGCAGGTCGCGACGCTCCTTCACCTCGGCGATGGTGTCGGCGACGTACGTCCGCCGGGCGATGAGTTCGACCAACTCGCGGTCGATGTCGGCGATCTCCTCGCGCAGTTCGTCCAGGCTCATCTCCTCGAGCTCGGCCGGTACGTCGTCTGTCTCCCGCGTCTCGTCGGTCTGGTCGGTGTCCTCGTAGCTCATGGTTTCGGTGTCGTCGTATCGCGTGTCGCTCACAGCACCCGCGTCCCGGTCTCGCGCGTCCGGGTCAGCCGCGTCTCGCCGTCCCGGTCCTCCCACCGCTCGCGCACCGCCGTCAGCGCCCCGCGGTCGCCGACGGCGACGACGCTCGGGCCGGTCCCCGACAGCGAGACGCCGGCGCAGTCGGCCATCGCCTCGACCGCGGGGTCGGTCGGGAACCCCAGCGCCGCGGAGAAGGCGAGGCCGTTCACCGTCATCGCCCGCGCGTATTCGCCGTCGAGCGCCAGTTCGGTCGCGAGCTCCGCCATCGGCGCGACGCGCTCGCACGCGGCGGTGTCCGCGTCGGCCGAGTACGCCCGTTCCGGTGGCGTCCACACCAGCGCGTGCTCGGCGAACGGGTCGTCGCGAGCGAGGAGCTCGTCCTCGCGGTTGTCGGTGACGGTGACGCCGCCGAGCATCGACGCCGAGGCGTCGTCGAACGCGCCCGTCACGGTGACGCCGGCGTCGCGCGCGGCGCGCACGCCGACGCGGCACGCCTCCGTCTTCGTCACGTCGGCGTCCGGGTCGTTCGCGACTTCCAGCCCGAGCGCCGACAGCGTCGCCACCACGGTCGCGTTCGCGGCCGCGCTCGAACTCTTCAGCCCCGCGGCGGTCGGCACCTCGCTTTCGGTCTCGACGGCGCCGCCCTCGTCGGCGCCGTAGCGGTCGACGACGCGCTCGACGCACCGCTCGATCAGCGTCGTGTCGCCGTCGGGTGCGCCGGCGATGGCGCCGGTCACGCCCTCGGCGTCGGGGTCGAGTTCGACCGTCGCGGTCGTCTCCAGATCCAGCGCGAACGCGGCGCCGCGGCCCGTCGCGAGGGCGTTGACGACGGTTCCGGCGCCCGGCGCGGCGGCGCGTCCTTCCATGAATCGACGCGCGCGTTCGTCGGGGTAAAGGATGGCGGTCGTGTCAACATCGCGGTCGCGGGTGAGAACAGGGGCGTCCGAAGCCACCCGACGGGCGGCGATCAGAATCGGCGATCCTCGGCTCACGTCGGACACACGATGATCACGGGGATCGTCGGCCACCGCGACCCGGTCCCTCCGTCGGCGTGTCTCGAAGCGTATGCGGCTCACGCTCCGCCGATCGTTGTCGAGGAGGTGAGGGAGACTCCTCCCACGACGACGATCATGAGAGCACGCGAAGCCACCCACCGCGAGCGAGCGCAGCAAAAGCTGGGTGGGTGGCAGCCATAGCACGGCCGTCGAAAACGGAAACGGATCGATCCTGAGTCAATGGGGGCGTTCTTGGCCCCCCGTCACCCCTTCATCCCGGAGAGACTCATCCCCTGGATGAAGTAGTTCTGGGCGGCCAGGAACGCGACAATCACCGGCGCGACGATGATCAGCGCGGCGGCCATCATCAGCCCCCACTCTGCGAAGTACTGGTTCCGAACCGCGAACAACGCGATCGGGAGCGTGTACATCTCCGCGTCGTTCGCGATGATGAGCGGCCACTGGAAGTTGTTCCAGGCGCCCATGAACGTGAAGATGCCCAGCGTCGCCAACGCTGGCTTCGCCAGGGGCAGGTACACCTTGTAGAAGGTTTGGAACTCGTTACAGCCGTCGATCTTCGCGGCGTCGCCCAGCGCCGACGGCAGGCTCTTGAAGTGCTGCCGGAGCAGGAAGATCCCCAACGGCTGGGCGACGAGCGGGGCGATCAGTCCCTGATAGGTGTTGACCCACCCCAGTTCGACCAGGAGGAGGTACACCGGGATCAGCGTGACCATCCCCGGGATCATCATCGTCGAGATGAACCCGAGGAAGATCTTCTCACGGCCCCAGAAGTCGACCTTCGCGAGCGCGTACCCCGCCAGCGAGTCGAAGGTGAGGTTGAACGCGGTCACCGCACCCGCGAACAGCATCGTGTTGAGGAACCACCGGACGAGCAGGATGTCCGGCCGCTCCCAGAGAGTGATGAAGTTCTGAAGCGTGAACTCCGCCGGGATGAACGAGACCGTGGCGGCCGTCGGCGACGCCGACAGCGAGGTCGTGAGCGTCCACCAGAACGGCAGCGTCATCCACAGCGCACCCGCGGTCACGAGCAGGTACAGTACCGTCGTCTTCGACCAGTAGCTGACGCCGCTGCGCTCGTAGCCGGGGTACTCGTAGTCGGACCGGGCCATCAGTAGTCCACCTCCGTTTCCTCGCGGTACCGGTACTGGTAGTAGCTGAACGCGAAGATCAGGAGGAACAGCAGGAACGCCATCGCGGCGCCCTCACCGAAGGCGCCCTCCTCGAAGGCGCGCTGGTAGATGAGCAGCACCGTCGTCGTCGTCGCGTACACCGGACCGCCCTGGGAGAAGACCAGCGCGATGCCGAACACCTGAAACGCGGAGATGATCGCCATCACGAACACGAAGAAGTTGGTGTTACCCAGGCTGGGCCACGTGACGTGGCGGAAGCGGTGCCAGCGGCTCGCGCCGTCGATCCGGGCGGCCTCGTACAGCTCCTCGGGGATGTTCTGGAGTCCCGCGAGGAAGAAGATCATGTTCGAGCCGATCCCGCCCCAGATGGCCATCAGCATGACGCCGCCGAGGGCGGTCCCCGGGTCCCCCGCCCAGTTGTGTTCGAGGAACGTGGGGAGGATCCCGTTGATCACGCCGTCGCCGGCGAGGAACCACCGCCACATGACCGCGGAGGCGGCACCCGACAACATCACCGGCATGAAGTAGGCGGCACGGTACGCCTTCCTGAGTCGGACCCGCTTGTCGAGCATGAGCGCGACCGCGAGGCCGCCGAAGATCTGCAGCGGCACGGTCCCGATCGCGTAGACGAACGTGTTCTTCAGCGAGTACCACCACAGGCTGGCCGATGGGTCGGTGAACACCTCCGGACGCCACTGGAGACTCCCGTCGGCGTAGCTTATCGGGAGCGGCTCGAGGACATCGACGTAGTTTCCGATGCCCGTCCACTCGCCTGCGCCGGCGAGGATGCTCCACTCCTGGAACGAGACGTAGAAGGCGAACAGGACCGGCCCCAACAGGAACAGCGAGAAGACGACGATGTTGGGGGCGATGAACGCGAACCCCATCAGGTTGTTCTGGTCCTCGGTGATACCGGCGTACCCCTTCAGGTCGTGCAGCGCAGTCCGGAGACGCTCGGCGGTGCGCTCCGCTGTGGACTGCAGGGGTTCCGTCGCCATACCGGTCAGAGAACCTCGGAGTTGATCTTCCCCTGGGCCGTCGAGAGCGCATCGGACGGCGATTTCTCGCCGAGCATCGCGGCCTCGAGCTGCGGGCGGATCCGGTTGGCGATCGCCTCGCTGTTCGGACCGAACGAGAAGGGGCGTGACCACTCGCCGGCCTCGAGCAGCGTCCGCCGTCGCGGGTGGTCGTCGTAGTACTCGAGCTCGCTGTGGGACTTCCGCGCGGAGAGGGCCAGCCCCTTGCGTGCCCACTGGGCCATCCCCTCGTCGCTCGTCAGACTCCGGATCAGTTCCTTCGACCCCGCGGCCGAACTCGTGTTCGCGGAGGCGCTGTAGGAAACAGTGTACGCGATCGTCGCCCGCTCGCCGTCGCTGGGAGTCGGGAGGTGTGCCACGTCAACGTTCTCGTTGATGTCGGGGTTGTTCTCGTAGCCCTCGAGGAAGGGAAGCCCCCACGGGCCGAGAACTGCAGTTGCGACCTCACCACTCGCGAGGGCGGCGCCGTGCCACCCGGATCCCAGATCGCTCGGAACCGCCAGCAGGCCGTCCTCCTTGAGCCCGACCAGGAACTCGAGCGCCTCGACGCCCGAGTCGGACGCGAAGACGGCTTCGCTGCCGTCGTCCGAGAGCACCTGCCCGCCGTTCTGATAGAGGAACGCCCACCACGCACGACCGTTCGCGTACTCGATCATCGGCGCCTTGAAGTTCTCGTCGGAGACGTTGTCGTCGAGCGCCGACAGCGCGTCGGACAGTTCGGACCACGTCTCTGGGACGCCGACGTCCGCCTCCTCGAACATCGCGGTGTTGTGGAACAACCCGAGCGTCGAGAAGTCCTTGGGGATCCCGTAGAGGCTCCCGTCGTAGCGGAACGCGTCCAGCAACGGCTGGAAGAAGTCGTCCGTGTCGAACGAGTCGGCGGCCGCGAGGTCATCGAGCGGAAGCAGCACGTCCGCGTCCGCGAACGAAGAGAAGTACCCCGAATCGACGTAGAACACGTCGGGGGCGTTCCCGGCACCGAGTTGCGTCCGCAGCTTCTGTTTGTACTTCGACTGGATCGCGTTGTACTCGACGTCGATCCCGTCGTGTTCGTCGTTGAAGTCGGTGACCAACTCGTCCAGCAACGCCGACTCCTCGTTGTTCGCGGCCCAGCCGGAAAGCGTCAGCTCCGCCGACACCGGCGTGGGCGTCCCCTCCGTCGTCGACTCGCCGCCGCCGTTCCCGTCGCCCGACCCGTCCGAGCCGCCGTTCTGGCCGCCGCCGCCACCGGAGGTGCAGCCCGCCAGGACACCTGTCGCACCGACCGCGCCGAGCCCGGCGATGACGCGTCGCCGCGTGCTCCCGTCGTTCCTGCTATCGTCTGTCATGCTCGTTCACCACGTATGAGTATTCATACTAATATCTTGTGGCTAGCGAACTACTGTAGTAGTAACAGCCGGTGCGTTTAACTACGGCCTTTCCAATAGCGAAACCGATGAAGCGCGACAGCACGGTCGTCTCCGGGTCGACGTTCCTCGTAACGGATGGCGAGGGACAGCCGACTCGAGAGCACGACGGGTTCTACCATCGCGATACTCGCCATCTCGATCGCTACGAGCTCTCGCTCGGTCCGGAACTCGAGACGCTGGACGTCACCGACCGTCGACCGGGGGAACGGTTGCTCCACCTCGGCACGCCGCTGGATACCGGGTCCCGCGAGTTCCACGTGTCTCGCAGGCAGTTCGTGACGGACGGGCTCTTCGAGCGGGTTTCGATATCGAACCTCACCGACGAGCCGGCCGAGACCGAGGTCCTGCTATCGGTTGGATCGTGTTTCGACGACCTGTTCGAGGTTCGGGGGATGGTCGCCGACGTCGACCGGACGGTTCACACGACCACGACGGACCGTGGACTCTCGTTCACGTACGCCCCGTCGGACATCGAGTTTCGCCGACGCGTCTCGGTCGAGGTGGGGGGAGACGACGCGGTTTCGGTAACGACGCGGAACGGAACGGCCCGCGGGGACGGGACGGTGGTCGTCGATCTCGAACTCGATGCGCGGGAAACCCTCTCGCTTCCGGTCGCCGTGACCGTCGACGGGCGGCCGGACGATCCGGCGGCGGCGGTCGACGCCGCAGGGGAGGACGTTCGCGAGCGAAATCGAACGTGGCAGACGGAGACGTCGCTCGCCCGTCCCGAGGAGGCGTGGGAAGACGTGTTGATCGAGAGTCGCGAAAACCTCCTCGAACTGCGCCAGGAGACGGAACACGGGTCGATCCTCTCGGCGGGCGTTCCGTGGTTCGCGACCGCGTTCGGTCGCGATTCGCTCATCGCGGCGTATCAATCCCTGTCGCTGTCGACGACCATCGCCAAGGGGACGTGTCGGTACCTCGCCGCGCAGCAAGCGACGCGAACCGACCCGGCGGTGGACGCCGAGCCCGGGAAGATCCTCCACGAGGTCCGCCACGGGGAGCTCGCCGCACGTGAGCTGGTCCCACACCGTCCGTATTACGGGACGATAGACGCGACACCGCTGTTCGTCGTGCTCGTGCACGAGGTGTGGCAACGAACGGGCGACGACGAGTTCCTGACGGAGCTGTGGCCCGCGGTGAGCCGCGCCCTCACGTGGATCACCGGGGAGGTCGCCGACGGCGGGTTCCTCTCGTACCCTGTCGACGACGACCAGGAGGACGGCCAACTCCGTCATATCTCGTGGAAGGACAGCAACGACGGCATCGTCTACCCCGACGGCACCCACCCGAGCGGGGAGCTCGCGGTCGCCGAGGTACAGGGGTACGCGTACGACGCGCTCGACCGTGGCGCCGAGATCGCTCGTCAGGCCGACGAACACGCACGTTCGCGCGATCTACGGGAGGCTGCGACCAACCTCAAGGAGCGGTTCGACGTGACGTTCTGGCTCCCGGGCGAACGGTTCTACGCGGTCGGGATCGACGGCGACGGGACTCCGATCCCCTCCGTCACGACGAACCCGGGACACTGCCTCTGGAGCGGGATCGTCCCCGAGGAGCGTGCCGACGCCGTCGTGGACCGACTGCTCGAACCCGACATGTTCACCGGGTGGGGGATCCGGACGTTCGCGTCGAGTCACGAGGCCTACAACCCCCAGAGCTACCACCTCGGGAGCGTCTGGCCACACGACAACTCGCTCGTCGCCCTCGGGATGGCCCGATACGGGCGCACGGACGGCGCCCGCCGGATCGCGGAGGGCCTCATCGCCGCCGCACGGGCACGGGGGAACGACCGGCTGCCGGAGCTGTTCGCCGGCTTCGATCGAGGGAACACCGATATCCCCGTCACGTACGGGGAAGCGTGCGAGCCACAGGCGTGGGCCGCTGGGGCCCCGCTCGCCTGCCTCCAGGCGATCTCCGGCGACGAGATCGACACCGGGCACCCCAGGAGTAAGCACTAATGTACCCGGGCGCCCGGTGACCCTACTGTGAGTTCGCGCCCGACGCTCGACCCCGCCGGCGCGCTCGCGGCGTTCGGACGGGCCGCCTACTCGGACCTGACGAGCGTCGTCGCGCTCAGTCTGCTCTTCAGTGTCGCCGCGATCCCGGTCGTGACGCTCGGGCCCGCGATCATCGCGATCGTGGCCGCGACTCACGAGGGTGTGACCGAGCGTACGGCGGGCGGTCGGACGACCGAACGGGAGCGGATCGGCGTCTTCGTTCGGACGTTTCGCTCGGCGTTTCGCCGGGGGGCACTCCTGACGGCGCTGCCGGTCGCCGTCGCCGCCGTGACCGTGTGGTACGCCGGTACCGCCATCGCGAGTCGGAGCGGACCCCTCCTGATCGGGTCACTTCTCGGCGTCTACGCGTTCGTCGCGACGTTCGCGGTGGCGTTTCGCGCGGCGACGCTGTTGACACGCGAGGGAGCGCCGAGCACGCGGCACGCGCTGTGGGATGCGGCACGGCACCTGCTCGCGGCGCCCGCGTTCTCGGCGCTGCATGTGTTGTTCGTCGGGCTGGTGATCCTGATCTGTGTCGGACTGGGAGTCGCGGTGCCGCTGTTGCTCCCCGGGTTGCTCGCCGTACTGGAGGTGGTCGCGTACGAGGAAACCGCGGGCGGGGGCGCGATCCGGGTCGTCAAGGCGTATCAGGGGGAGTTACTCGTCGAGGGAGACCCGTGACCGATCGACAGATCCATATCGCGAGCGTCGTGCCGCTCGCGTTCGTCGCCGTCGCGTTCGGCTATCACCCGCTCGTCGCGGTTCCGTTGCTCGCGGGCGTGTTGCTCCCGGACGTGGACGCGATCGCCGAGCGATTCCACCGGTCCTGGGTGTGTCACACGCTCCTGATTCCGAGCACGGCGTACGTCCTCCTCGACCGGCTCGGCGTACTGACGTCGGCGAGTACGGTCGCGATCAACTTCGTGACGCTCGGAATGGCCGCCCATCTCGTCGCCGATTTCGTCTACCCACGGGAGATGACCCACGCCGGTGCGGGATGGCCCGTCCGACCGGTCGTCGTCTCCTCGCCGTGGGGACTCCTGTGGCTCGGGATCGCATGGACGGCCCAGTGGTTCGGCTACGTCGCCCCCGTGTTCGTCCCGTGGCTCGTCGGCTACGGCGCGTGACACAGCACACTACTACAGTAGTAACGACTAAGTCGATGCGACTGAAGGAGTGTGATAGGACATGGCACGAGCGGACCACTCACAGCGTCCCGCCGTCGAGTACGACGGGGTCACGAAGACCTTCGACTCCGACGGAGGGGAAGTCGTCGCGGTCGAGGATCTCGACATCCAGGTGCGGGACGGCGAGTTCCTCGTCCTCGTTGGTCCCTCCGGGTGCGGCAAGTCGACGACGCTTCGGTTGCTGGCCGGGCTCGAGACGATCACCGACGGCGAAGTCCGGGTCGGCGGCGAGGTCGTCAACGAGGCGAAGCCGAAGGACCGGGACATCGCGATGGTGTTCCAGAACTACGCGCTGTACCCGCACAAGACGGTGGCCGAGAACATGCGGTTCGGCCTCGAGATGACGAGCGACCTCCCGGACGACGCGATCGACGCCCGCGTCAACGAGACCGCCGAGATGCTCAGTATCACGGAGCTGCTCGATCGCCGCCCAGACGCGCTCTCCGGGGGGCAGAAACAACGGGTCGCGCTCGGCCGCGCGATCGTCCGGGAACCCGAAGTGTTCCTGATGGACGAGCCGCTGTCGAACCTCGACGCGAAGCTCCGGACCGAGATGCGGACGGAACTCCAGCAACTCCACGAGCAACTCGGCGTCGCGACGGTGTACGTGACACACGACCAGACCGAGGCGATGACGATGGGCGACCGCATCGCGGTGTTGAACGACGGCGCCCTCCAGCAACTCGGGACGCCCTTGGAGTGCTATCACGAACCGGCCAATCGGTTCGTCGCCGGGTTCATCGGGTCGCCGTCGATGAACTTCGTCGAGTTGGAGTACACCCCCCGGACAGGCGTGGGCCGTCGTGGCGATATCACGTACGAAGTCACGGACGAGCAGTCGACACAGCTCGGCGATCGCGGGCACGTTACGCTCGGGATCCGTCCCGAAGACATCGAGTTGGCCACCGAGACCGGGCCCGCGACGGTCGTCGCGAGCGTCGACGTCGTCGAGCCGATGGGGCGTGAGAACCTGCTCCACGTGAGTATCGACGATCGGGAAGTAGTTGCCTCCGTGTCCGGCGAATACGACATCTCGATCGGCCAGGACATCCGGCTTCGGTTCCCGCGCGACCGAATTCACATGTTCGACAGCGGCAGCGGCGAGACGATCTTCAATCGCGCGATGGAGACCGAGCGGCTCCCCGAGGGAGCCACGCTTTAATTCGCAACTGCGAAACAGTACTCCATGAATACAGACACGCTTCGCTCGACGCTCGAAGACGTCGGGCTCACGCAGTACGAGGCGAAGGCATACGTCGCGGTGCTGGAGTTGGGAAGCGCCTCGGCGACCGAGATCGCCGACGCGAGCGATGTCCCGCAGGCGCGGATCTACGACGTCCTCCGGAATCTCGAGGGGGAGGGATACGTCGAGACGTACGAGCAGGGGAGCTTACATGCACGTGCGCGCGACCCCGAGGACGTCGTCGAACGGTTGGATGCCTACGCGGAAACGGTGAGTACCGCCGGAGAGGAACTCAAAGATCGGTGGGAGGAGCCGAAAGTAGAGAACCACCGCGTCAGCGTGATCCGGCCGGTGTCGAGCGTGTACGACCGGGCTCGCGAACACATCGCCGACGCCCGAAACGAACTGGAGATCGCGATGACTCCCGATCGGTTCGAATCGTTCCGTGCGGACCTCGCTGCCGCCCTCGACCGCGGCGTCGTCGTGAAGGTGACGCTGACCGGGGTCGAGACGCTGCCGGACATCGATCTCGAGGGGGCAGTCACCGAAGCGCGGCACAGACGGCTCCCGACACCGTTTCTCGTGTTGGCCGACCGGATGTCCGCGTGCTTCACCCCCGAGGAGACGCCGCATCCGAGCCAGGAGTACGGCCTGCTGGTGAACGATTACTCGTTGTCGCGGATGTTCGACTGGTACTTCCAGACGGCGTTCTGGGAGCCGTGGCCCCTCGTCTACAGTGTCCGTGACGAGCAGTCCCCCCGCACCTACACGAACATCAGGGAGTGCATCCGGGCGATCCTTCCGGAGTTCGAGGCCGGAAAGGGGATCTTCGTGACGATCTACGGGCAATCCCGCCAGGACGGGTCCGACCGAGAAGTGACGGGGCAGGTCGTCGACATCACCTACACTCCCGGAAAGGGGGACGGTCCGGCCCTCGCCTCGTTCACTGACGAGGCCGTGCTCACGCTCGAAACGCCGGACGGGACGGTGTCCGTCGGCGGCTGGGGTGCGATGCTCGAGGATATCGAGGCACACCGCTTCGTTATCGAGGGCATCGAGACGACGTGACGACACGGAGCGGCGGCCGATCGCTCCGACTCGCCGTCCGGAACCGAGCCGACCGCCGGGAGGTGTCGACGATCCCGTATGGCTTCGTGAGACAGCACCGACACCCACCTCGGAATACTGTCAATAAACGAAACACTCACTATCAATGGGTTGTCTTGTCAATCCGGTGGATGGAGTGGGACGGCACGTCCGCAGATCTCGGGCCGCACGTGGGTCCACGGGCGGGAGACGGAGCCAGACGTTGTTGATACCGGGAGTCACGCTGCTGGTGTTCACGAAGATCGCGGACATGTGTACGACGGCGGTCGGTCTCCTCTATATCCCGGGGATCACGGAGCTCAATCCGATCGCCTCGGCGATATTCCACGAGATGGGGACGGTTACCGGCGTCGTCGTGTTCGGAGGGGTCGTCGTGTTCGCCGTCGCGATCGTCGTCGAGCTCGGCGCGTGTGAACTGTACCGGTGGACCGGCTCGCCGACCTGGCCCGTGCTCCTCCGTGGCGGGGCGTACGGGTCGGTGTCGTTCGTGTACGCCGCCGCCGCATATCAGAACGCCGTGCTGATCGCGAACCACGTTCATCTCGGGCTCCTGTTGTGACCCCTCGAACGCACACCGTGGAGCCCTTCGGGTGATCCGTGTGGAGAACCGACGGGTACGACACCTCTCACAGGAGAAACGTTTTTAGTGGCGATTCCGGTGGGTACCATGAGTGGGTACGAGTGGACATCACGGGACCGGGACGGGAGTGATCGATGGCGTTTGAAGACCGAGCCACGTACTTCATCGCACAGCGGGCCCGCCCGCTCGCCGTCTCGCTGGTGATCGCGGGGCTGCTCTGTCTCGTCGCCGCCGGGTACGTCTTCGCCACGCCGACCGTCGAGACCGTCTCCGAGGAGCGAAACGTCCAGTCCATGGAGACCGACGTCGATACCGAGGCGGTCGTCACCGGAAACACGACGCTGTACGATCGGGGGACGACGCTCAGGAATCGGTCGGTGTACTTCACGTCCGTCTCGCCGGAGTTGACGTTCGTCACCCGGACAAGCGGGCCGGACGGCCGGTTGGAGGCTGTCGGGCACACGCTCGCCATCGAGACGGTCGGGCTCCGGGACGACCGACCGTTCTTCTCGGAACGTCGAACGCTGATCGAGGCGACGTCCACGCCGACGAACGGAACGGTGACGCATCGAGCCACGGTCAACGTCAGCCGGATCCGTGAGGCGCTGTTGGCGAGACAGGCGGTGGTCGGCGGCGCCGGGCAGTTTCGAATAACCGTCGTCGTGAACACCACGTACGAAACCGACCGGTACGACGGGACGTACTCGACGACCACGCCGTTCGTCCTGTCGGGTCAGGCCTACTACCTCGAGGAGCAGCCGAGCGCCGAGGAAACCCGGTCGAGGACGGTGACCCGTGAGGTCCGACAGCCGCCGACACCGTTCGAGTACGGCGGTATCGGCGTGCTCGGGCTGGTGTTGATCCTCCTGAGCGCGACGGTCGTTCGGATCGAACGGACCGCCGACCCGGAAACCCTCCGCGTGAACATCGTTCACGACCGCAACGAGGAGTGGATCTCCCGGGGCGAGTTCCCGACGGAGTCGGACAAACAGTACATCTCGATCCTCACCCTGGAGGACCTCGTCGACGTGGCGATCGACTCCGGCCGTCGTGTCATCTTCGACCCTGAACTCGACGCGTACGCGGTGATCGACGGCGACGAGATCTACTATTACGCGCACGACGCCGAGGAGACCGACATGTGGCTGGAGTTCTGATCTCGAACCCGACGGTCCGCGTCGGGTTCAGGGGCGCTCGAACTCCTCGAACCGGTACCGGTGGTTCAGGTAGGTGTGATAGACCGCCGAGACGGCGAAGACGACCACGACCGCCGTCGGGTACACGAGCACCGACGGCGGATCGGTCGGCAGAAAGTCCAACCACAACGCGGCCAGAACGACGATCGACAGGAGGGACAGCCCCAGATAGTACACGCCCCACGAGATCGATCCCTCGGGAACGATATCGAGGTAGATGTTCAGCTGCCGTATCTGGTCGGTCAACTCGACGGTTCCGTTCTCGAAGTCGATGACGTTCGCCCGGTCGAGCCGGGGGAGATGGGTCTGCTGGAGGGACGTGTACACCGTCTTCCGCTCGCTGGAGGTGACGTCCGCGATCTCCTTGTCGTGTTCCCACGCGGCCACCTGTTCGGCGAGGTCGGCCAGTTGGACCGGCCCGTCCTGCATCTTGCAGTACCGGATCGCGTGGCGCCGACGCGGATTGCTGATGAGCTCGAATATCTCATCGCGGGAGAGGTCCCCCTCGCTCGTCTCCGCGGCGAGCAACCCGTCATCGCCGTGCTGTGCCATCGGGCTACCCTGCTACAGAGGTAAGAGACCCATAATTCCACCTATGTATTGGGGAGGTGACTATAATTAACGACCGGACGGATCGATAGAAGGGGACACTCCTGCCGGTTGTGCCGTCCTCAGCCGTCTCGCTCGGTGATGACGCGCAGCCGCACGTCGTACTCGCCGCTCGGGAGCGACGAGATCGTACCCGGCGCCGTCTCGGGGATGAGGTTCACCTGGACGCCGAAGGGGACGGACTCGCCGGGCCCGAGGACGCCGTCGGCGACGGTCGGGTCGTCGCTCGCAGCGAGGAGGTCGTCGCCGGACTCGCCGGTCGTGGCGAGGGGCTCCGATCCCGCGGTGACCACCAGCGCGGCCTCGATATCGGCGAGCGTCCCGTCGTCGAGCGTGTCGCTGGTCGCCTCGAACTCGAAGTAGATCCCCGTGAGGTCGGCCGTGGTCGCATTCGTGATGTCGACGATGTCCTCGAACCGGGTGATCGCGTGCCCGTTGACGCCCCGTTCCCCGCCCCCGGGCGTGATCGCTGTGACGTAGCCGTCGTCGTTCGTTCGAACGTGGATCGGCGGGTCGTTTGTCGGGGTGAGGGTGATCAGTTGTGGCGCGACGATACGGAAGTCGGCGTTGGTGCTGGATGCAACCGACGAGGAGGCACTCAACCCGACGACACCACCCGTCGCGACCGCGCTCCCGACCGCGACGAGGAATTGGCGTCGTCTGTGCATCGGGGCTACCGATTACTGGGAACTTCCCTGGGCGTTCGCAGTGACTTCCTCGATCAGGCTGTAGGAGGTACTGGAGAAGTCGTTCTCGGAGACGTCCTGATCGAACGTCCCGTCGTTCCCGAGGTTGTTCGTGAGCTCGGACAGGCCTGCGTCGATCGAGAGGGCGACTTCCTTGCTATCGGAGCTGTTCGGGAGAGAGAACCTGTTCGCGGGATCCGTACCACCACCGGTAGGCGAATACGTGGACGGACTCGAGTCCGTTTCTCCGTCGATCAGCTGGAACGCACTCTGGGCGACTGATTGATCGATGGTATCGTACTCGCCGCCGGTGACTGTCTCGCCGTACCCCGTGTACGTGAAGCCGACATCGTACGCCGTCGTGCTACTGTTGTTCGTGACGGTGAACACCGTTCCGACATCGCCCGGTGTTGTCCCGAGTTCCACCGCGACCTCGATCTGAACCATCCCGTCGGCGTCCGTGACGGCGACCTTGGGGAGGTCGCCGATCTCCAGTGCCCCGAAATCGATGGACGTACCGGTTTCGACCGGACTGCTCGAACTGCTTGGGGGATCGATGGTGATGTCCGCACCCGGAGCGACGACCCGGAAGCTACTGTCACCGTTACTACTGGTTACAGCGTCGACCGCACCCGTCCCCAGCGCCATTCCCGATCCGACACCGATCGTCCCGACCGCCGTGATGAACTTTCTTCGTTGCATTAGTATAGCGTTCTGTTATGTTCGGATTACTTGAATATTCAGGCTTCCTCTGCGACGATGGTGAGTCCGCCGGTGGACGCGTCGGAATCGTCGAGTGTGTCACTCCGCGTATCGATCTTCACGTCCAGTTCGGCGGAGTTCCCGGCGTCGATACTCTGGGTGGATCCGTCGTCGATGGAGTTCGCGTCCTGTTCGCCGACGTAGAACGTCACCTCCGCGACCGCGTCGCCCCCGTCCTCGATCAGCAGCGAGGCCGACCCGGCCGCTGCCGCGGTGTCAGCTCCGTCGGTCGACACGCCGACCGTCGCCGAGCTGTCGTCGGCGGCGTTGTTGGTGATCGTCACGACGCCGTCGAGCGTCGTCACCGCCTCCTGGTTGAATCCGTTGCTGTCGGGGCCACCCAGGTCGATCGTGAGCGTTCCGTCGCCGCTGTCGTCGGTGACGTACTGGTCGTCCCCCGTGATCGTGAGGAACGCGCTCGCGTCGCCTGCCGTACTGACTTCAACCGACCGCTCCGCACTCACGGTGGTAAACGCGCCCGTACTCACGAGGGCGCCGCCGCCCCCGACCACTGCACCGAGTCCGATCAGAATGTTGCGTCTGTTGATTCCCATAGTATCCTCTTACACAGCGTGTCTGTGTCTATAGTATTCCCTTACCCCCTACCCACTTTGTATTCACGTGCTTGAACGTCTCCAAGCTCTGCTGGAAACAGCTACAAGCAATCATATACCCGTTCAAGCCGAGCTTTCCACGCTTCGACGACCGTGTTCGGGGTCGACGACGCACCTAGAACGCGGACACGCACCATCGCTTCCGACGGACTTCGGTCGCGTCGGCGATGCGCGCACTTTCTGAGCAACGATTTAACGTATCCGGCCGTCAACTGGAGTTCGTGAAGCTCTCCGACGCGCTCCAGAACCTGGTGCTGCTCCTGTTGGTTCTGGGCGCGGGTGCGCTCCTGTTCGGCCAGGCGGCCGGCCAACCCGTCCTGCTGGGCTACGTCGAGACGGGGAGCATGGAGCCGACGCTTGAGCCGGGTGACGGGTTCATCGCCGTGCCCGCGGCGCTGACGCCGCCCCCGGAGGAGGGCGACGTCGTCGTGTTCGACGCCCAGGAGCTCCAGGGGGGCGGCCTCACGACACACCGGGTCGTCGGCGAAACGGAGGAGGGGTATATCACTCGCGGGGACGCCAACCCGTTTACCGATCAGGAGAGCGTCGAGCCGCCGGTCCCGGAGTCGCGGATCGTCGCCGAGGCGCTCCAAGTGAACGGGCAGGTGGTCGTCATTCCCAACCTCGGAACGGGAGTGCTCGCGATTCAGGGCGTAGCCACGGGGGCCATCGGCGTCGTCATGTCGACGTTGAACCTCGGGGCCCTGTTGCAGGGGGCGGGGCCGGCACAGTCGCTCGTGTGGGTCGGGATCGGACTGATCGTCGTGAGTCTGGTCACGGGATCCGCAGGCAGTGACCGCCGAACCAGTCGATCGCGGTCCCGCAAGGACTACGTTCGAACGTCGACGTTCCTGCTGGTGATCGTCCTGATCGTCGTGGCACCGGCGACCGCGAGCATGGTGGTGGCGTCGGGGACGACCTCCTTCGACATCGTCAGCTCACAGTCGCCGAACGACAACCCGCTCGTCGTCGGTGCCGGTGCCGAGACGACGATCGAGTACCGCGTCATCAACGACGGGTTCGTCCCGACGCTGACCGTGGTCGAACCGCAACACCCGGATCTGAGTGTCTCTCAGTCCGTGTTCGTCGTCCCGGCGCGCTCGGAACGAACGACGACCCTGCGTATCAGGGCGCCGGAGGAGACCGGCGCGTACAGCCGGGCGATCGGCGAGTGGCGGTACATTCCGGTGTTGCCGCGGTCAGTCATCCTCTCGTTACACGCGGTGCACCCGTACGTGGCGATCGCGGCGATCGACCTGTTCCTGGCCGGCGTCGCCGTGACGCTCGGCCTCCTCTCCGTCGGCGCCGGGCCGATCCGGCTCCGGTCGACCGGACGGAACATCACCATGGTCCAGCGGTTCAAACGGCGATTCCTGTGAGGCACGGAATGGGTCGGCTCGCTGGAGGGAACCCGGAGACGGCACGAACCGTGAGTCGGCTTCGAGTTCGTCCGTCGAAGCAGTCGGTGGCCTCAGCCGTTCGACCGAACCAGCAGCCGAACGGACCGCGTGCGAACGGTCAATCCGACACGACCTGACCGGAGGCCGGCGATCCGGAGACGGTCGCTTCCGCGGGGCTGTACGTAAGCGTGTTGCCCCGGCTTTGGATCGTGAGTCCGTCGACGGTCAGCGTCGCCGCCTCTAGATCCAACTCGGCCGTCAGCTCGCCGTTCTGCGTCCGGAGGGATGCCGAGGACAGCGTCATGTCGCCGACCGAGCCGAGCGAGATGTCGCGGTTCGTCTCGACGGTCGCCCGTTGGGCATCGAGCGTCGCCGCCGAGGCGATCTCGATGGCGCCGTTCTGTGAGGTCACCGCCGCATCACGCATCGTGAGCGGGCCTTCGTCGGTCGTCAGCGAGATCTCCCTGTTCGTTCGGATGCTCGCGCCCGACGCGTCCAGCTCGCGGGCCGCAACGGCGATCTCCCCGTTCTGGGACTCGACGGTCGCATCCGTGAGCGAGACCGTCCCGTCCTCGCTGTCGATCGAGACGGCGTCGTTCGTCGTGATCGAGGCGCCGGCACCCGAGACGCCGGCGCCGGAGACACTGATCTCGCCGTTCTGTGAGGTGAGGCTCGCGTCCTCGATGTCGACCGGCCCGCCGTCCGCGGCGAGGCTCAGGTCCTCGTTCGTGGAGAACTCCGTCCCGCGTGCGGAGATGCGCTCCCCTTCGAGGGCTATCTCGCCGTTTTGCGCACGCAACGTGGAGTCGGTGACGCTGAGCTCCGTCTCCGTCTGGACGCCGATCCCCTGGTTGGTCTCGATCGTCGTTGCCTCGGCGGTGAGCGACCGCCCCTCGATCTCGACGGGGCCGTTGTTCCCCCGAACCGTCGCGTCGCGGAACGACACCGTGCCGCCGTCCGCGGCGATCGACACTCCCCGGTTACTGGAGAGCGTCGTTCCCCGGACGGTCACCGAAGCGGCCGTGATATCCATCTCCCGTCGCGTCGACACCGTTTCCCCGTCGGTGTGAACGACGAGCTCGGCGTCGTCGTTGTCGAAGGTCGCCACCTCCTCCGCGGTGAGGGTGGCCTCCCCCTCGTCGTACTCGCCGTCGCCGTCGGTGTCGATGTACGCGACACCGTTCCCCGGGCGCGGCTCGTTCCCGCCGCCGCCGCCACCCGGACAGTCGTAGGGGAACTGTGCCGTCAGCACCGCGTCGGTGACGCGGGCCCGGTCGCCGGTCGCCTCGATGACTGTGAGGGTGAGCGTTGCCGTCCCCGAGCCACCGACACTCGGCGTGCACCGCGCCGTGATCTGGTGGCCGTCACTCGGCGCGATCGTCACCGGGTCGTCGGGATCGGAGACGGTGACGGCCTCCGTATCGACCGCCACGTCGAACCGAACCGTCAGCGTCGAATCGAAGTTGTTGAACAGCCTCGCGACCGGCGTTCCGCCCCCGCCCTGCCCCGGGTTCGTCACCGACTCCCCCGTGTCGACGAGCGCGATCACCGCCGAATCGTCGTCGGCGATCGAGATGTCGACCGGCCGCGACCCCGCGATCGTACTGTAGCTCCCGGTCGGAACGGCACTGAACACGACCCCGGCGATGATAAGCAACACGCCGAGATACCACAGTGACCGGGACATGCTGGGTAGGTGCGCGTTACTACGAGTTGACGTTAGTTAACCTATATGGTCGACAGACGGATGATCGTCGGCGGTTGCAGCGAATACTATACTATCCGAGAAGGAAGACAATTATTTATCCGCATCCGTCCTAATTTATCGGCGAGACGGACAAATGCCGGAGTATTTGTCCGGTACTGTTTTCACGGTCGGAGCGTAAGGCTATCCAACTGGTTTCGATGGGAATGGCAAACGACTCCTCAGATGATAGCGCTTCCGACGGGACGGATGACTCGCTTGAGGAGTGGTTAGCCGAGCAGGCGGCCTCCGAAGGGATCTCCGAGGAAGAACTGTTCGAGCGGCTGCTCTCGTCGTATTGGACCCTGAACGAAGTCACGCAGTTACTCGAGTCGACGAGACGGGAGGACATCGACAGTCAGGATCCCTCCCGGTCGACCCCGTCACCGCGACACGAGAGCCGAGACGCCGAGCGGGAGTCGGAGAACACGACGACGGACGGGGAGAGCTCGTCGGAACCCGAACGGATCGACGAGCTCCTGAACTGGGTTGCGAACCTGCAGGCGGAGCTGGAGGCCGACATCAACCGGGGGGCGGAGCTCGAGGCGAACGTCGACGAGATCGGCGACCGCCTGGACGAGCTGGAGGACGAACTTGAGAACCACGAGTCGATAACCGTCGCACGGATCCAGGATCTACGGCAAGAGCTGGAGTCGATCCGCTCGACGCTGTCCGGGGAGCAGGAGGCGATACGTGACCGACTCGACGCCGAGTTCGAGGACCTGGAAACGATTCTCACGTATCTGGTCCGGACCACCGACGGGCTCGAGGAGCGGACCGAGTCGATCCAGGCGGACCACCGACAGACGGTCGAGCAGTTCCGCACGGAGTTGAAGGAACTCCGGCGATCGACCGATCGGCATCGACAGCTCATGCGGACGGCGATGGAACTCGGCGTCTCGGAGGCGACGTGTGAACACTGCGAGGAGTCGGTCGATCTGTCGCTGCTGACCGATCCCGAGTGCCCGGGCTGTGAGGAACCGTTCACCGGCCTCCGGGAGGAGCCGAAGTGGTTCCTGTTCTCGACTGCGATCGCCGAGACGAGAGGAACCGGCCGATCGGGCGGTCGAGCGGACCGCTCCCGTCGGGGCGGATCCCCCCCGAAACTGGACCGAGAGACGGATAGATCGAGCCAGCCGGACGTGCGCTCGCCCTCGTCAAACCCGGAGGCTGGGACCCGATCGAACCCGCCGGAGGGAGGGATGTCTTCGCCGCAGCCGGATCCACGTACGCCGTCGGAAACCGACGCGGGTTCGGAACCCACCATCGACACGCCTCCCGAACGACCCGAGAGGCCCCGCTCGGAGGACGCGGGCGGATCGGAGGGAACTCAGTCCGAGGAGGTCGATGACCCGGCGGATCTCCCGCTGGAACTCTCCACCGATATCACGGAGGAGACCGACTCCGACTCCCGCCCGGACGGGACGGACGAGTCCGATGGGGGCGCGGACGCCGCCGACCGGTTCGATTGGCAGGACGAGCGGTGATGTGAGCCTCCGGGCGTTCGAGGCCGTTGTTTTACTCGTTCGATCAGCTAATTGATCCCGGATGTGCGTTAGGGATACGCTCCACCCGCTGTACTATCGGGACAGTGTTTTATGATCGTCTTGCGTGAAGAACGTGTGAGCAGCGACGAGTCACGGGATCCCGACGCGGACGAGACCGAGTCGGATCTTGGAGCCCTCCGGGACATCGCCCAGGACGTAGACGGCGGCGAGGAGGGTCGCGACACGGACACCACACCCGATGGAGAGTCCCGGTCACGAACGCTCTCCGATCTCGCGGAATCGATCGATCGACGGACCGGCGGGGAACCGAACCGGACCGACCACGCCGACCCGGACGGATACGCGATGGACGATTGGGACGCCGTGGATTCGCCGGAGACGGGAGGAGTGTCGTCGTCAGCGGAGGACACCATCGCGACGCTGCTGGAACTGGTCGGAGACATCCCGAACGTGCTGGTCAAGGGCCCCGAGGGCGCCGTCATCGAGGACATCCTCTGTTCCCGGCTGTTGGCGGGTCGGTCCGGTGAGCCGATCGATGTCGTGCTCGTCGCGATCAACGAATCGCCCCTCCAGCGGCTGTCGATCCTTCGGAACTATCTGCCGGTCGAGATCGGGGAGCTGACCGTGATCCACGTCCCGATGTACAGCGACCGAGTCTCCGCCGGCGAGTTCGACCGGTCGGTGAACGTTCAGCGGGTGTCGGACCCGACGGACCTCCGGCGCATCGGTATCCTGATCAGTCGGACGATCGCCGACTGGATGGACTCGACGAACGAGACTGCCGTGTGCATGCACTCCCTGTCGGAACTGCTCGAAGCGAGCACCGAACACCAACGCATCTTCCGGTTTCTCCACGTCCTCACCGGTCGGATCTCGACCGCGAACGCTCGCGCCCAGTATCACCTCGATCCGTCGCGACACACGACCGAGACGATCGGAACGTTCGCCTCCCTGTTCGAGGCGACGGTCGAGTACGATGAGGACGGGGATGTCTCGTTGGAGTGACCGTCCCCCGGACGGGACACCCAACGGCCACACCGGGACCTGCCACACGAACACGGGCTGTCAACTACGATCGGTTCTCACGCCTCGCTGATCTCGTCGATGCTGACCACGGTGTCCATCACCTGGCGAAGCGCCCCGATCGTCTCCGTCTCGTGTGCGCTCGGGTCGACGTGATAATGGATGGAGCCGCCGGACCCGCCGACGATACTGTTCGTCAAACTCACGAACTGGATCGCCTCCTCCAGCGACACGTACTGTAACAGGACGGTCAGCGAATCGAAGCAGATCGCCGTCGCTCCATCGTCGGGCGCCTCGTCGATCACTTCCGTCAGTGTGATCCCGAGCTTCGTGACGTTCGACGGGTCGGTGACGGTCTGAACCGACAGCGGACCCTCGTCGGAACCGCCGGTCGTCGGATCGAACGCTCCCCCGATCCCCCCGCGAACCTGTACACACACGCCATGGTCGGGCAACTCGTCGCCGTGCCGGCAGATCTCCGTGAACTGATCGTCGACGGAGCGTCTGAACGAGAAGCGACAGTACCTGGCGATCCCGTCGGAGTTGGGTAACAACCTGCGGCATGCGACTCGCTCGCGGGGATCGAGCCCCGGAACCTCGAGAAGCATCGCCGTCCCGTCCGACCAGTTTTCGTCGATGGCGGGCCCCACCCCACCGTGTACGTCCGCTCCCATATGCCACACATGTTGTCTGAATATAATTAAGTATGTGCCACTGTGTGGAGGGGAGTCCGCTTCGAAGGTACCGGGGGCGTGAGCGTCGATCGGCAGAGTACCAGTTAACTACGGAATCCCTCTCCGTGGAGTGGTTCTGGGGACCGTCGTGGCGACGCTCGGGAACCCGTGTCCTTTAGCACACACGGGCGTGTCGGACCAACCACCGTGTCCGCCCGCCGCCCGTTCGACGAGACGAAGTCGCTGATCGCGACGATCCTCGGCGTGCCCGCGCTCGCCGGACTGGTGTACATCCTGCTCGTCGCCGTCAACGTCGCCTGGCGCGACTACGGCCTCGCGGTCGGCGCCGTCGTCTTCGCCGTCGGGTTCGTCGCGCTCTCGTACGGCGCCTACCGCGCCGTCGAGTTGGTCCGCTCGTCGGGCGGTCGCTGACTCGTTCCGCCGGGGCACCTCCGACCATCCGTCGCGACCGACCCCCGCGAGAGACTGCCAACCTTTACACTAATGCGAGTAAACAGGCGAGTATGAGCCGGAACTACGACTCGCTCCACGACCCGAACGCGGAGTACACGATGCGGGAGCTCTCCGGGGAGACGATGGGCGTGACGGCGAAGCGAGGCGGCGGTCGCGACGTGGAGATCACGGACGTGCAGTGCACGATGGTCGACGGGAACTTCCCGTGGACGCTCGTGCGCGTGTACACCGACGCGGGCATCGTCGGCACCGGGGAGGCGTACTGGGGCGCGGGCGTCCCCGAACTCATCGAGCGGATGACGCCGTTCCTCGTCGGGGAGAACCCGCTCGACATCGACCGGCTGTACGAGCACCTCATCCAGAAGATGTCCGGGGAGGGGTCGGTCGAGGGAGTGACCGTCAGCGCCATCTCGGGCATCGAGGTCGCGCTCCACGACCTCGCGGGCAAGATCCTGGAGGTCCCGGCCTACCAGCTGCTGGGCGGCAAGTACCGCGACGAGATGCGCGTCTACTGTGACTGCCACACCGAGGAGGAGGCGGACCCCGAGGCGTGCGCCGACGAGGCCGAGCGCGTCGTCGAGGATCTGGGCTACGACGCGCTGAAGTTCGACCTCGACGTGCCCTCCGGCTTCGAGAAGGACCGCGCGAACCGCCACCTCCGACCGGGCGAGATCCGCCACAAGGCCGAGATCGTCGAGAAGGTCACCGAGCGCGTGAAGGACCGCGCTGACGTCGCCTTCGACTGCCACTGGACGTTCTCGGGCGGCTCGGCCAAACGTCTCGCGGACGCCATCGAGGAGTACGACGTGTGGTGGCTGGAGGACCCCGTCCCGCCGGAGAACCTCGAGGTGCAGGAGGAGGTCACGAAGTCCACCGTCACGCCGATCACGGTCGGCGAGAACCGCTACCGCGTCACCGAGGAGCGCCGGCTCATCGAGAACCAGGCGGTCGACATCATCGCCCCCGACATGCCCAAGGTCGGCGGCATGCGCGAGACCCGCAAGATCGCGGACGTGGCGAACCAGTACTACGTCCCGGTCGCGATGCACAACGTCTCCTCGCCGGTCGCGACGATGGCGAGCGCCCACGTCGGCGCCGCCATCCCCAACTCGCTGGCCGTCGAGTACCACTCCTACGAGCTGGGCTGGTGGGAGGACCTCGTCGAGGAGGACGTGATCGAGGACGGCTACATCACCATCCCCGAGGAGCCCGGCATCGGCCTCACCCTCGACATGGACACCGTCGAGGAGCACATGGTCGACGGCGAGACCCTGTTTGACGAGGCGTAAGTCGAAGTCAAACTCGAAAATCTCCGATTTTCGTAGTTCGACGAGGCGTGAGCCTCATCGAACTCGCTGAACTCCGTTCAGCGTAGTTCGACGAAGCTACGCTTCGTCGGGCTCCCCGAGCCTGCTCGGCGTCGTTCGACGAGGCGTATGCCGAAGTCGAACTCACGGCGAGAAGAGACGGGTACTCCGAAGAGACGTGAGATACCTCGGAGCCGCGGCCAGTCGTACGGGGTCGATCCCGGAGCTGTCCCGTCGGCCGTCAGTCTGCGGCCTCCCCCGACTCTCAGTCGCCGGATCCGTTCTCCCCTCCGCCCGTGGACGCCGGTCAAGTACGTCGATGTTGCGCCGGAATGGGGGACTGACGCCATCGAGACCCCCGCCGACGCCGCCGAGCTGATTCACGCACGTTCGGTCTACTGAGCGTCGATCTGTCCGGCACGGCGGCTAACCAAACGAACGACCGCGTGATAGCGGGGATGGACCCCGAGGGTCTCACAGCGACACCGTCCTTCTGTCCACGCTAAGGTTACTCGTCGCGCCGGTCGCCGGCTGGGCCACCTTCGGGGGGCGATGACCGACGAAGACCGCGGAACACACGGCGACGGCGAGTACGACACCCGCCGAGACTGACACGGCGACGTCGTTCCTTCCTGGTCTCCAACTCCGACAGCGACACCAACAGCAACGCCGTCCACGATACCTTCAGCGATACCGTCTCCGACTCCATCAGAGACACCGTCCGCGTCATGTAGAGCGTGTGCGGGGAGACCCGGTCGCATCGGGAGCATTTCACGCCAGATGCCCGATGTTTCTGTACACCCGGCGTCGTGGAGCCGAAGGCCGCGCGAGCGTTCACAGATTATCGCTCCCGAAACGTACGATTTCCGAAAGTAGACTCGATCTACCCGCATATCGGCATTCATGTTGTCAGAGTAACAATACCGCTTGTTGATCTGTATGTGTGGTATGCGAACAAGCAGTCACGGCGGTCTGCGTGTGCTGGTACTCGTTCTGATAGTGGCTCTCGCTCCGGTCGTCGGCTGGGGGGGAGCGGCGGGCGCGCACGATACGGCCGCGGCGAACACGGCAGTGAACGTCGACACGGACCTGAACGAAGTGGACGGCGACCATCCCGAGTACGGACCGAACCGAGGTGAACGGCTGCGTGGCGAGATCGACCTCGAAGAGGCGGATTCGAAGTTTATCGGGGCGGGTCAGGGCGACAACGCCGGCTGGTCCGTCGCTGGCGTCGGCGACGTAAACGGGGACGGCCACGACGATATACTGGTCGGCGCTCCCAACAACGATACCGAGGAATCGAACGGCGGCGCGGCGTACCTGTTTTACGGTCCCGTCGAGCCCGAGGAGATCGACCTGTCGGAGGCCGACGCGACGTTCACCGGTCCCGCCGAGAACGACTCTGCGGGATGGTCCCTCGCGGGCGGCGACCTGAACGGCGACGAGTACAGCGACATCGTCGTCGGCGTCCCGGGCACCGACGCGCCGGGGACGGGCCCGGGCGGGGCGTACGTGATCTACGGCGGACCGTCGATCGAGGGGGAGTCGTCGCTCTCCTCGGCGGCTAACGTGACGCTCGAGGGTGTCGACGAGAACGACATGGCGGGCTTCTCGGTCGGCGTCGTGAGCGCCGAGGACGCGACCGACGGAACGGAAGACGCCGACGACGAGGGCGGTGCGGTCGTCGTCGGGGCGCCCAGAGTCGACACGTCCGCTGGCAACGAATCGGGGGCGCTGTACGTCGTCGACATGACTGCGGGCCCCGAAGGGACGATCTCGCTCGAGGACGCCGACAGCACCTTCCTCGGGCAGGACGACAACGACCTGGCGGGCTCCGCTGTCGCGGGCGCGGGCGACGTGGACGACGACGGCCGCGACGAGGTCGTGGCGAGCGCGCTGGGTGCGGAGGTCGACCGGACGACCAGCGACAACCAGGGCGCCGTCTACGTCCTCTCGGACGTGTTCGACGCGGGAACCGAGAGCCTCTCGTCCGCGACGGCACGCTTCGACGGCCCCGCGCCGGGCTACAGGGTCGGGTACTCCCTCGCGGGGGCGGAGGACGTGAACGGCGACGGGATCGACGACTTCGTCGTCGGAGCGCCGTTCGCCGACGAGCGGGCGAAGGACGCCGGCGCCGCGTACGTCGTTTTCGGACGTGAATCGCTGTCCGACGGCAACCTCACCGATGCGAACATCACGGCGTACGGGATGGACGAGCGCGACCTCGCCGGCAGATCGGTCGCGCTCGTCGGCGGGGACTGTAGCGAGTACGCGGACGTGTTCGTCGGCGCGCCACGAGTCGACACGAAGCGCGGCAACAACACGGGCGTCGCGTACGTGGTTTCGGGCGACGACGATGACCGGCGAACGGTCGCTCTGGATGACGCCGACGCGCAACTGCAAGGCGAAGGCGCGGGCGACCGTGCCGGCTTCGCCGTCGCGGACGCGGGCGACGTAAACGGCGATGACGCCGCGGACGTGCTCGTCGGCGCGCCGCGCAACGACTCCGGCGCTACCAACGCTGGCGCCGCGTACCTTCTCCACGGCGACTGTCCGGAGGAGAAGAAAGACAGGAAGGACGACAAGGATGAGAGAGACGACAAGGACGAGAAAGACAGGAAGGACGACAAGGATGAGAGAGACGACAAGGACGAGAAAGACAGGAAGGACGACAAGGATGAGAGAGACGACAAGGACGAGAAAGACAGGAAAGACGACAAGGATGAGAAGGATCTCAAGAAAGTCGGCACCCATATCGAGTGTCGCGATGACGGCGGCAAACTCGTCCTCGAGAACCCTAACCATCTCACGGTCAAAGTGACCATCGAGGGGCCGGACCACTTCGATAAGCACGTTGTGCTCGGTGCCGGCGAGATGTACCACCTGAAGGAACTCGAGAACGGCGAGTACCGGATAAAGACGCGTTCGAAACATTCGGCGTCGATGACCGTTGAAACGGTCACTGTCGACTGTGACCCCACCGAGACGCCAACCGACACCCCCACCGAGACGCCAACCGACACCCCCACCGAGACGCCAACCGACACCCCCACCGACACGCCAACCGACACCCCCACCGACACGCCAACCGACACCCCCACCGACACGCCAACCGACACCCCCACCGACACGCCAACCGACACCCCCACCGACACGCCAACCGACACCCCCACCGACACGCCAACAGACACCCCCACCGACACGCCAACAGACACCCCCACCGACACGCCAACAGACACCCCCACCGACACGCCAACAGACACCCCCACCGACACGCCAACAGACACCCCCACCGACACGCCAACAGACACCCCCACCGACACGCCAACAGACACCCCCACCGACACGCCAACAGACACCCCCACCGACACGCCCACCGAGACGACTACGACGACAGAGCCGAACCTCGCCGGGATCAGCTTCATCGCGTTCTGCGTCGAGGGGGGAACCCAGCAGGTGAACGACCCCTGTCCGGAGGGTGAAAGCCTCCTGGTGAAGTTCGAGTGGAACGGGAACGCGTTCGCCCCGGAAGGCGGCGACGACGAGGGCGTCGAGATCACGGACGTCGTGACGAACGACGAGGGCGAGCCGATCGAGTCGGATTGGTCGTCCGAGGAAACGGTCTCGACGGTGGTGGTCAAGTCGAGTACCGACGAGTGCACCTTCTCGGGCGGAACCAGTGGAAGCGTGACGTCGTGCGGACCGCCGAACAGTCAGCAACAGATCGGAACGGGAATCGGCCCGTTGAACTCGATCACTCCGCTTCAGGTGCTCCCGTTCGTCGGGGTCGCCCTAGCTGCCAGGCTGGCGCTCCGGCGCGAGGAGCACTGACCGGTTTCGCCCCGCCCTCGCTTCCGTCCGCATTCGAGCCGGTTCTCTCCGGTTAAACCCGGCGCGGAGCGGGTGTTCTACCGCTTCGCTGGCGGCGGCCTGATACGCGGCCACGAGCCCGAGTATCGCCGCCGTGACGACGACGCCCAGCTGTTCCGGCCCGCGACGCACAGCAGGTGTACTCGCCGGCGTAGCCCGTCCCCGCGAGCGTCCCCGGTCGCGAGCGCCGGCTTCCGGTTCGGAACGCCGGTTCGGGCGTGTTTTTGACGCCTCGGTATGAACGGTGATCACATGCCACATTACGGCCACGATGAAGAGCAGTCGTACACCGTCGACTACCGCCTCTCCGACGCCGACCGCAACATCCACTCGGCGTGGGACAACTCCCTGGAGCCGGCGCTGACCGTCGAGGACGGCGACGTGGTCCGGTTCGAGTGCCGGGACGCGGTGGATCGCCAGGTCGACGTGGAAACCACGGCCGAGGACGTGATGGACGTGAGCTTCGATCCGGTCCATCCCCTGACGGGCCCGGTGTACGTCGAGGACGCCGAGCCGGGCGACGTGCTCGAAGTGGAACTGCTCGACCTCCAGCACAAGGGCTGGGGGTACAACCTGTACTTCCCCGGCGACATGGGCCTGGGTCTGCTCCCGGAGGAGTTCGACGAGCCGGGCATCCACATCTGGGATCTCGAGGGCGACGTGGGGACGTTCGTGAACGGCATCGAGGTGCCGCTGGACCCGTTCCCGGGCGTCATCGGCAACGCGCCCGCGGAGGCGGGCGAGCACGACACGCTCCCGCCGCGGTCGGTCGGCGGCAACATGGACGTGAAACACATGACCGCCGGTTCCACGGTGTATCTCCCGGTCGAGGTGGAGGGCGCCCTGTTCTCGACGGGGGACTGTCACGCCGCCCAGGGCGACGGCGAGGTGTGTGTCACGGGCGTAGAAGCGCCGATGTTCGTCACGGCGCGGTTCCGCGTCCGGAAGGACCTGGACATCGAACAGCCCGAGCTCGCCACCTCGGGGCCGTTCACGCCGACAGGCGTCGACGAGCCGATGTACGCCACCACCGGCATCGACTCCGATCTGATGGAGGCGACGAGGAAGGCGACCCGCCACATGATCACCCACCTCTCGGAGCACCGTGGGCTCACCCGCGGCGAGGCGTACCTGCTGTGCTCGGCGGCGATGGACCTCAAGATCAGCGAGGTGGTCGACGCGCCCAACTGGACGGTGACCGCCTACATCCCCGAGAGCATCTTCCCCGACGGGGAGGAGGCCTGAACGTCGAGGCGCCATCCCGCCCACAGCAGCGAGGCGACCAGCAGGAGCACGGCGGCCGGTCGCAGCCACGCGATCGCCGTCAGCGCCGCGCTCGTCGCCTGTATCCCGAGGACGATGAACACCAGCGGGCCGCAGCAGGCCGTCCCCGACAGCAGCGCCGGCAGCCCGGCCGCCAGTCCCGAGGCCGGAGAGATATCGCAGACGGACGGCCGTCGCCACGCCAGCGCCGATAGCGCCAGGTTCGCGCCCACGAGCAGGCCGATGGCGACGGCGACCGCCAGCGTCGCTGGCACGAACAGGTACTCGACTGGACCGACCGCCACGAGGGCGACGCCTTCCCCCGAGACCGCGCGAGCGAGCGGCGCCGGGACGGCGGTCACGGAGACCGCGCCGGCGTCCGCGCCGGCGACGCCCGCCGAACGGGGTGCCGCCCCGAGATCGCCGACGGCGACGGCGTACACGAGCGAATAGACCGCGGTGGACGCGAGCAGCACCGCCACCGCGACTGGGTCGGCCAGCGCGGCGGCGAGCCCTCGGCGGGTGCGCGCCAGCGCCGTCGCCGCGACGGCGGTCGGACCCCGATCCTCCGGGGGCTCGTGTTCACGAGACATACGCGGTCTCCGGGTAGAAGCCGGCCCAGGCGTGCCACATGGCGTCGAAGGCGTAGACAGGCTCCAGCGGCAGGTCGCCCGCGCGGTGCGTCTCGCCGTCGACGACGAACTGCCCCTCATCGTCGCCGGGGGCCACGCTCCCGGCGCCCCGGCGGTACACCCACGACGAGTCGAGCGCCGGGTCGTACGCCGCGAGCAAGCCGTCGTCGCCGTCCCCGTCGCCGGCCGTTTCGAGCAGCCCGCGTTCGCGCAACGACGGCTTGTCGAACGCGACGGCACCCTCGGCGGTCCTGGCGCCGATCACGACGCGCTTCGGCTCGTCGAGCGTCTCGGCCCACCCCTCGTCGAGCGACGCGAACAGCGGCCCCCCGCCGCCGTAGTAGCCGCTGGTGGGGTTGTAGTTGCCGTACGGATCCGAGCCGTAGCGCTTGGCGTAGCCGGTCTCCTCTGTCAACACCAGCGTGTCGGGGTGGGTCTCGCGCCAGCGTCCCCACGTCGTCCAGACGAGCCGGAACTCGCGGAGCTGGTCGCCCGCGAGCGGGCCGTCGACGGCCGTCGCGAGCAGCTGCGGCCACCGGGAGTCGGTCGCGCGGTCGTACATGACGAGGTTGTTGTTCACCAGCCGTCCGGAGACGCCGAAGGTCGTCTCGCCGCGCTCGAACCCCATCGCGGTGCCGGTGAGCGGGCAGTAGGTGACCGCGACCGGCGTCCCGTCGAGGGTGTCGTTCGCGACCTCGTGCCAGACGAGCACGCGCTGGGTGTACGCCTTCACGTCCTCGGCGCCCGCGTAGCCGAACACCACCTCGTCGTCGGCGAGGTCCGACTCGCTCGCGGGCGCGAACGACGGATCGTCCACGGACGGGATACCGTCCTTCCCGGGCCCGCCGTCGACGACGGCCTCCCGCACCGTCTCGTGATCCCACGGCTGATACAGGGGGCCGTCACGTTGGGGCGGTCCCGACGCGCCGCCGGCCGTGATCGCGCCGTCTCCGCGCCCGGAGATACCGCCCACACACCCCGACAGCGCCGTGGATCCTGCGACCCCGAGCGCTCCGAGCAGGCGTCGCCTCGTGAGCGCGCGTTGCATGTGAACACGGAGGATGACCGCGACAATAGGGATAGTCCGGTCGTGCGAGGCGATCGCACGGGTTCCGATCCACGAGATCGGTTTCGATCCGCGAGACCGATTCCGTTCACGCGAGCCGGTACGAGCGTCGCGACCGACGGCCGTTCAGGGCCAGTTGCCGCTGTCGGCGAACGCGTCGGCGACCCGCTGGACGGCGACGACGTACGCCGCCGTGCGGAAGTTCGGCAGGTCGAGCGACTCGTAGCTCTCGACCAGGTCGTCGAAGGCGCTCACGATGTGGTGCTCCAGCTCCTCGTTGACTCGCTCCTCGGTCCAGTAGAACCGCTGGCGGTTCTGGACCCACTCGAAGTAGCTGACGGTGACGCCGCCGGCGTTCGCGAGAATGTCGGGGAACACGTGTACCTCGGCCTCAGTGAGCACGTCGTCGGCCTCCGGCGTGAGCGGCCCGTTCGCGGCCTCGACGATCACGTCAGCCTCCACGTCGCGGGCGAGGTCGCCGTCGATGGCGTTCTCCAGCGCGGCCGGCACGAGCAGGTCGACGTCCATCGTGAGCAGGTCCTCGTTCGAGAACTCCTCGTCGGCGCCGGCGTAGCCCGCCACCGATCCCGTCTCGTTCTTGTGAGCCTTCACGTCGCGGGTGTCGAGGCCGTCCTCGGCGTAGACGGCGCCCGAGGAGTCGGAGACGGCTACGACGTTCGCGCCCATGTCCTCGATGAGGTACGCCGCGATGTGGCCGGCGTTGCCGTACCCCTGGACGGCGACGCTGGCGCCCTCGATGTCCTTGTCGAGGTAGTCGAACGCCTCGCGGGCGGTGAGCATCGTCGACCGACCCGTCGCCTCGACGCGACCTTCGGATCCCCCCGTGTCCAGCGACTTCCCCGTGACGACTCCGGGCTCGGTCGTGTTCTCCAGCGTCTCGTAGGTGTCCTTGATCCAGTTCATCTCCCGCTGGCCCGTGTTCACGTCGGGCGCCGGGATGTCCGTGTCCTCGCCGATGAGCGGGCGCAGCTCCTCGGCGAACGAGCGGGTGAGCCGCTCGATCTCCGCGTCGGAGTAGTCCGAGGGGTCGACGACGATCCCGCCCTTGCCGCCGCCGTAGGGGATGTCGACGACGGCGCACTTGTACACCATCCACCCCGATAGGGCCTTCACCTCGTCGCGCGTGACGCCCGGGTGATAGCGGATGCCGCCCTTGTACGGGCCGCGGTCGCCGTTGAACTCCGACCGGAACCCCCGAAACCGCTCCAGCGACCCGTCGTCCAACTCGACGGAGAGGTTCAACTCAAGCACCCGCTCGGGATGTTTCAGCCGTTCGAGCACGTCGTCGGCCACGTCGAGGTGCGCCGCCGCGTCGTCGATCTGCTCCTGGAGGCTCTCGAATGGGTTCGCTTGGTCAGTCATTGGTCCACCGTTCCGTCGGTCGGGGGTTATGCTTACCGGAGAACGGAGAAGCGCCGGTTCGTCGCCGGCCGACGCCGAGCACCGTCGGGATCCTCTCGGATATTATTGAATATATATACCTTAGAAACGACCATACCATCAATACTATATTCATCTGTCTCCGACCGGCGGACATCGACGCCGCCGCGTTCGCGGCGGTCGACACCCATCATGTCCACCGGAACCGCAGGCACCGGCGAGAAGCGCGTCGCCACCGACGAACAGCACGAGCCCGAATCGGCGCTGGAGACCGCGCGACGGCAGTTGGAGCACGCCGCGGCCCACCTCGACGTCGACCCCGGCGTCATCGAGCGCCTCAAGCACCCGACGACGGTCCACCGCGTCGCGGTCCCGCTGGAGCGCGACGACGGCTCCGTCGAGGTGTTCACCGGCTACCGCGCACAGCACGACGACGTGCGCGGCCCGTACAAGGGCGGCCTGCGCTTCCACCCGGAGGTGAGCGAGGAGGAGTGCGTCGGCCTCTCGATGTGGATGACCTGGAAGTGCGCCGTGATGGACCTGCCCTTCGGCGGCGGGAAGGGCGGGGTCGTCGTCAACCCGAAGGAGCTGTCGACCGACGAGAAGGAACGGCTGACCCGCCGGTTCGCCGAGGAACTGCGCAAGTTCGTCGGGCCCAAGAAGGACATCCCGGCGCCCGACATGGGCACCGACGCCCAGACGATGGCGTGGTTCATGGACGCGTACTCGATGCAGGAGGGCGAGACGATCCCCGGCGTCGTCACGGGCAAGCCGCCCGTCGTCGGCGGCTCGGAGGGGCGCGAGGAGGCCCCCGGTCGCTCGGTCGCGATCATCACACGAGAGGCGGCGCGGTACTACGACTTCGACCTCGACGGCCTCACCGTCGCCGTGCAGGGGTACGGCTCGGTGGGCGCGAACGCCGCCCGCCTGCTCGACGACTGGGGGGCGGACGTGGTCGCCGTCTCCGACTCCGGCGGCGCCGTCCACGACCCGTCGGGACTCGACACGCACGCGATCCCGAGCTTCGCCGAGCAGCCGAACGCCGTCACCGAGTACGGCGCCGACGCCGACGGCGCCGACCTGCTCGACGAGGGGAACGACATCCTCGAACTCGACGTCGACGTGCTGATCCCGGCCGCCGTCGGCAACGTCATCACCGTCGACAACGCGAACGAGATCCGCGCCGACATCGTCGTCGAGGGCGCCAACGGCCCGACGACGTTCCCGGCCGACGAGATCCTCGCCGAACGCGGCGTCCACGTCATCCCGGACATCCTCGCGAACGCCGGCGGCGTCACCGTCAGCTACTTCGAGTGGCTCCAGGACATCAACCGGCGCACGTGGACGCTCGAACAGGTCCAGGAGGAACTGGAGTCGGAGATGCTCTCGGCGTGGGACGCCGTCCGCGGCGAGGTCGAGGACAAGGACGTCACCTGGCGCGACGCCGCCTACGTCGTGGCGCTCGACCGCATCGCGGAGGCGAAGAGCGTCCGCGGCCTGTGGCCCTGACGCGGTAACGACGCGGCGAGGGACCCGGATCGAACGGCCGACCCTTACTGTCTCTCCTGTTCCCACACGTCCGCCAGCCGCGCGTACTCGCGGACGCGCTCTGCCTGCGCGATCAGCGGCGCGTCGATCATCTCGCCGTCGACCTCGAACACCCCGCGATCGTCGGCTGCCGCCTCCTCGCGGGCGTCGAGCACGCGCCGGGCCCACGCGATATCCTCGTCGTCGGGGGTGAACGCGTCGTTGATCACCGGCACCTGCGAGGGGTGGATCGCCATCTTGCCGTCGTAGCCGAGGGTCGCCGCGAAGCGCGTCTCCTCGGCGAGCCCCGCCTCATCGCCGAAGTCGGTGTAGACGGTGTCGATCGCGTCGACGCCGGCGGCTGCGGCCGCGGTGACCGTCCTCTCGCGGGCGTAAAGCACTTCCGTCCCCTCGGCCGTCCGCGTCGCGCCTAGGTCCGCCGAGAGGTCCTCGGCGCCGAACGCGACCGCGTCGGTCGGCTTCGCGTCCGCGATCGCCTCGGCGCGGAGGACGCCGCGGGCGGTCTCGATCAGCGCGATCACGGGCACCCGGCGGCCGTGCTCGCGGAGTTGGTCGCCGAGGTGCTCGACCGCGTCGCCCGACTCCGCTTTCGGGAGCATCACGGCGTCGAAGGCGGCGTCACCGTCGTCCGTGAGGACCTCCAGATCGCGGTACGTCTCGGTTCCGGTGACGCGGACGCACACCTCCGCGTTCGGGTCGAAGTCGGGGTCCGAGAGCACATCGCGGACGGCCCTCCGCGCCTCCGCCTTGCGGCCGGGCGCGACCGCGTCCTCCAGGTCGAAGACGATCGTGTCCGCGCCGGTCGCGGGCGCCTTGCGCATCAACTCGGGGCGGTCGCCCGGCGAGAACATGACGCTGCGTCGTGGCATAGGTCGAGGTTCGTCGGACCGGCGTATCAATCCCGCCGACTGCTCCCCGGTCGGAAGGTGTCGGCGCCCGCAACGACGGCGACCGGCGTCGGGCGTCGGCGACGGTTCCCGCACGGTTTTCACCCGTCCCGCCGTCGCCCCACGCATGGCCGGCAAGTATTACGAGGAGTTCGAGGTCGGCGAGACGATCGTCCACGAGAAGCGCCGCACCGTCTCCGAGCGGGACAACCAGGTCTTCTGCGACATGACGATGAACCAGCAGCCGCTCCACCTCGATGCGGAGTTCGCCGCCGACACGCAGTTCGGCGAGCGACTGGTGAACGGCATCTACACGATGGCGCTGGCGACCGGGCTGTCCGTTCCGGACACGACCGACGGAACCATCGTCGCGAACCTCTCGTACGACGACGTGGAGCACCCGAACCCGGTGTTTCACGGCGACACGGTCCGCGCTGAGTCGACGGTTCTGGACAAGCGCGAGACCAGCGACGGCGAGCGCGGCGTCGTGACGATGCGCGTCGACGCGTACAGGCTCGATCCGGACACAGACGACGGCGAGACGCTCGTGTGCACGTTCGAGCGGACGGTGCTGTCGCTGAAGCGCGAGCACGCCGAGTAGTTCGTCGGACGGCCGGACCGGCGGCGGTTCGATCCGATGTTCTCCGATCGGCCGGGGTAGGATTTTGTCGCTGTCGGATCGAAAACTGGTAGTGTCACCGGTGGAGGGGATCCGCCGCCGAACATGACGAGAAACGAACCCACCGGCGGACACGAAACACATCGCGAGGCGGACCGGACGCTGAAGAACCCGGATCAGATCGATGCCGACGAAGCCGACGAGTCCGTCGAGCACGTTGCCCGTCACATGGCACGCGAGCTGTGTGCAGGTTTCCGGTACCACGACCGGGGCGAACGGGACGCGGCAGTCGAGTCGTTCGCCGAGGTCGACCGCCGGCAGTTCGCCCACGTCGACGAAGACACCGCGCGGCGCGCGGCTCGCGCGTACGTGGACGCGCTGTGGGCGAAAGACGAGTTGGAGACCGACCACATGGACGGCGACCGGATCGACCCCGAGTCGATCCGCGGCGGCGACTGGGGGCGCGTCTACGATGCGTTGGCCGAGCGTGCCGCCGTCGCCGACATCGACCGGGAGTACGCGACCGCGACGACCCGGGCGTGGCGCAACCACAAGGCGAACGGCGACTACTGGACCCCGATGTTGCGCGCGCAGTTGCTCGAATACCGCGCCGCGGTCGGCGACGAGAACTACCCGACCAAGCCGAGCGACGGCCGGGAGGGGTTCGGCACCGCGCCGGTCCGGTATCTCCTCGGGGTCGAACTTCACGATCGCCACACCCGCGATCACTGGGAGGAGGCGATACGGGTGATGGAGCCGTACTACCGCCGGGTCCTCCGGGCCCACCGGGCGGACTGACGCGCGGCGCGTCGGCGCGGGCATTTATCACCTCCGACGCGGGAGCAACGGCCATGGAATCTCCCTCCACCGAGGACACGCTTCCGGACGGCTTCGACTGGCTCTCGCTCGACCCCGAGGAGGAGGTCGTCTGGACGGGCAAGCCGCACTCGATGAGCCTCGTCCCCGCGCTCGTCGTCGGCGTCCCCCTGTCGCTGGTGCTCGTGGGCATCCCGATCGTCGTCTCGGCGTACCTCTCGCGCGAGAACACGGAGTACGTGATCACCACCGAGGCGCTGTACAAGAAGCGCGGCGTCGTCTCCCGGGACGTGAAGCGGGTCGGCTTCGAGAAGGTCCAGGACACCTCCTACTCGCAGGACTTCTTCGGCACGCAGTTCGGCTACGGCTCGGTCGACATCTCCACGGCCGGCGGCTCGGGCGTCGAACTCAGCTTCGACAGCGTCGCCGAGCCCAAGCGGATCCAGGAGCTGGTGAACGAGCGCATCCGCGCCCGAGACCGCCGCGGCGACGTCGGCGACGGGGAGACGAAAGCCGACGTGCTCGACGACATCCTCGGCGAACTGCGCGCGATCCGCGCGGCCGTCGAGGACGACGGCGCCGGCGCTGTGGCCGCCGGGGACGATGTCGACGCAGACGACCGCGACGGCGAGAACGGGCCCGCCGGCGGGACCGGCGAGGTGTCCGACGCCGACGGGGCGTCGACGGCCGGCGACGACGACGACCGATGACGGCCGACGCGGAACCCGACGGTGTCGTCACCGTCGGGGCCGTTCCGTCGTCGGTCACCGTCGACGACGGCGAGACGGTGCGCTGGACCGGCCGGCCGCGGCTCTCGGCGGCGGCTCCGGCCGGCCTCGTCGGGCTGCTCGTCGCCGGCGGCGGGATGGCCGTCGCCGTCGGGCCGGCGGCGACGAGTCGCTTCGGGGTCGCGATCGCGGCGCTCGCCGTCCTCGTCGGTCTCGCGATCCCCGGGCTCGCGTCGCTGTCGCTCGCGAACACCCGGTACGTCCTCACCGACCGCGCGGCGTCGGTGAAGACCGGGATCGTCGGGCGGCGCGTCGTCCGTGCGCGGCTGTCGATGGTCGAGAACACCGCATACGAGCAGTCGGTTACCGGCTCGCTGTTCGGCTACGGTACCGTGCGGCTGGAGACGGCCGGCGGCGACGTGGCCTTCCGCCGCGTCGACGACCCGCAGAGCGTGCGGTCGCTCGTCGACGAGCACGCGCGGTCCGGCGAGCGGGCCACGGCGGACTCGATCCCGGGATCGATCGACTCCTGGCGGGCGGTCCGAACGGAGGTTCGGCTGCTGCGTTCGGCGCTCGACCGGTGAACTCAGGCGTCGACGGGAGGGGACACCCGGGACGTGGGGGATGGCGAACAGGCGGTGCGGGCGCCTCGGACGACGGGGCACCGCACACCCGCTGACCGTCGTCCGGTCCGTGGTCAGGTCACGGCGGGTGTGGTCCCGCTATCGGGGATACCCTCGATCAGAGGACCGTGCCGTGCTTCTTGTCGGGGACCGACTTCTCGATGTCCTCGTAGAAGTCGAACCGCTGGACGAGCTCCTCGCGGAGGTCGGAGGGGGGGACGATCTCGTCGATGACGACCTCGCTCGCCATCCGGTGGATGTCGATGTCGCGGCGGTACTCCTCGCGGAGTTCGTCCTCGCGCTCGGCGCGCTCGTCGGGGTCGTCGATCTCGGCGAGCTTGTTGGCGTAGACGGCGTTGATCGCCGCCTCGGGGCCCATGATCCCGATCTCGCCGGAGGGGAGGCCGATGACGGACTCCGGCTCGTAGGCGGGGCCGCCCATCGCGTAGATGCCCGCGCCGTACGCCTTGCGGACGACGACGGTCTGCTTGGGGACGGTGGCCGAGGAGGTCGCGTAGATGAACTTCTTGCCCTTCTCGAGGATGGCGTCCTTCTCGACCTGCGAGCCGGCCATGAACCCCGGCGTGTCACAGAGGTACAGCAGGGGGATCTCGTAGGCGTCACAGGTCCAGATGAACTCGGCGGCCTTCTCGGCGGCGTCCGGGAAGATGGCGCCCGAGCGCTCGGTCGGCTGGTTGGCGACGACGCCGACGGGCTTGCCGTCGATGCGGGCGAACGCCGTGACGATCTCCGTGCCGTACTCCGGTTTCAGCTCGAAGACCGATTCCGCGTCGCAGATGCGGTCGAGCAGGTCGTGTACGTCGTACGGGCGGTTCGGCGCCTCCGGGATCAGCTCGTCGATACCGTCGGGCGAATACGTCGGCGGCTTCGGCTCGCTGTGGGGCGGCTTCTCGCCGGCCTTGTCGGGGAGATAGCTCATCAGGTCCGCGACGAGTTGCCGGGCGTGCTGCTCGTCCTCGGCGACGAGGTCTGCGCTGCCGGAGTACTTCGCGTGCACGTCCGGGCCACCCAGGTCGTCCATCTCTATCTCCTCGCCGGTGACCATCTTCACCATCCGCGGCGACGCGATCGCCATCGCGGACATCCCCTCCACCATGACGGTGAAATCGGCGAACACCGGCGTGTAGGCGGCGCCGGCGATGCAGGGGCCGTAGAGCACGCAGATCTGCGGGACGCGCCCCGAGAGCATCGAGTGGTTGTAGTAGTACTTCCCGATCCCCTCGCGGTTGGCGAAGAACCCGGTCTGCTGGTCGATCCGGCCCCCAGAGGAGTCCATCAGGTAGAGGACCGGCTTCCCGTTCTTGAGCGCGCGCTGTTGCATCCGGAGGAACTTCTCGACGCCGCGACCGGCCATCGACCCCGCCTTCACCGTGAAGTCGTTCGCCATGAAGTGCAGGTCCCGACCCTCGAACTCGGCGGCGCCAGTGATGAGGCCGTCGGCGGGGAGCCGGTTCCCCTCGTCGGCCTCCCCCACGTCGGGGGAGTTCCCGTGCCACGCGTCGAAGTGGGCGAACTTCCCGTCCTCGAACTTCACGCCGTCGGCGGCGTCATCGCGGTCGGCGTCGCCGGTCCCGCCGGCCCCGCCGTCGCCGAACCACAGGTCGAGACGGTCGCGAACGAACAGCTTCCCCTGCTCGGGGAGTCGCTGCTTGTACTTCTCGGGACCGCCCTCGAGGATGTCGTCGATCTCCGCGCGGAGTTCTGCCTCGCGGTCGGTCGGACCCAGGTCGTCGTCCAAGGGGTACTCGATCTCGGGCGGCTCGGCGGTCGCGATCGGCTCGTCGGCGGCGCCGTCGTCGTCATGAGCGTCGTCGCCGGCGTACACCTCGATGTCGACGCCGAAGTGCTCGGCCAGCGCCGAGGCGATGGCGCCGGCCTCCTCCTCGGTCGCACCCGCGCCCACGTGGACTTTCATACGGTGGTGTGCGCAAGAATTGCGGAAAGGGTTTTCCATGGCGGGCGGCGCTCACCGCCAAACGATTCAGATCGATTTCAGAAATTCGATTCTGGGTACACTGAAGTTTCCGGGGTCGAATCGGTGGACGTGACCGATACCCCGGACGACACCCTCCGAGCCCTCGCAGAGCTGCCGACGATGGCGCACCCCGCGTCGACCCCGGACGGGTCCGAAATCGCGCTGTACTACGACATCGACGGCCGCAACGAACTGTACCTCCTCGATCCCGACACCGGAGAACTGGACCGGTGGTCCGACGGTCAGGTTCCGAAGGACGCCCGCCACGGCTTCGCGTGGGACGCCGCCGGCCAGCGCGTCCTCTTCCACCTCGACGAGGCCGGCAACGAGCAGAACGATATCCACGCCATCGACCGCGACGGCACCGCCGAACCGGTCGTCGAGATGGACGGACAGGTGACGCTCCAGTCGGTCGGCGACGACGGCGAGACGCTGCTGGTCGGGTCGAACGCCGACGGGCAGATGAACGTCTACCGCCACGACCTCCCCTCGGGCGAGACGACGAAGGTCACCGACTACGACCGCGCCGTCTGGACGGCGGAGCTGTCGCCCGACTGCGAGCGGTTCGCGTTCACGACGAACACGTCCGAGGACTACGACAACGCGGACGTGTTCGTCGCCAGCGTGGCGCGAAGCGCCACGGAGGGCCGGCCGGCGGCCGGCGACGATCTCGACGGATCGAACGCCCGAAACCTCGATATCGGCGAGACCGGCGCTGAGTCGGCGCCGGCGGACTGGCACCCCGACGGCGACAAGCTGCTCGTCTCCGACAACACGCCCGACAAGGGTCGCTGCGGCGTGTACGACTTCGAGGCCGACGACGTGACGTGGTTCGGGACCGGCGAGTACGAGGAGACGCCCGAGTTCTTCCTCCCCGACGGCGATCGCTTCCTCGCGACGCGGACGCGCGACGCCGAGGTCGTCCCGGTCCTCTACGACACGACGACCGGTGAGGGGCGCGAACTCGACGTGCCCGGCGGCGTGTCCACCTTCGGTCGCGGCCCCTCGGACGACGGGTGGGTCCTCGACGAGAACCGCGTGCTGCTCATGCACACCACGCCGACTCGCCGGCCCGAACTGCTCGCGTACGACCTCAACGCCGACGAATACGAGACGGTGTTGGAGGCCGAGTACGGCCCCTTCTCCCCCGACGACTTCGCCGACGCGGAGTACGTCACCGTCGAGTCCGACGGCGTGCCCGAGACGCCACAGCGCGCCGTCGAGCACGACCCGTACGACGAACTGGAGATCGGCGCGATCTTCTACGACTCCGGCGAGCGGCCGTCGCCGTTGGTCGTCAACCCCCACGGCGGCCCGCGCCACCGCGACACGCTCTCGTTCGGCTACCGCACGCAGTTCCTGCTCTCGCGCGGCTTCTCCGTGCTCCAGGTGAACTATCGCGGCTCCACCGGCCGCGGCCGGGAGTTCGTCGAGGAGCTGTACGACGACTGGGGCGGCGCCGAGCAGGGGGACGTTGCCACGGCCGCCGAGCGCGTCCTAGCGGAGAACGACTGGCTCGACGACGACCGAGTCGTCGTCTTCGGCGGTTCATACGGCGGCTACTCGGCGTACTGGCAGCTGGTGCAGTTCCCCGACCTCTACGCCGCGGGGGTCGCGTGGGTCGGCGTCTCGGACCTGTTCGACATGGCCGAGAACACCATGCCCCACTTCCGCTCGGAGCTGATGGTGAAGTACCTCGGCGAGCCCGACGAGAACGAGGCGCTGTACGAGGAGCGATCGCCGGTCACCCACGTCGACAACCTCGCGGCCCCCCTCCTGATCGTCCACGGCGTCAACGACCGTCGGGTCCCGGTGTCGCAGGCGCGAATCTTCCGCGACGCCCTCCAGGACGCCGGCTACGAGGAGAGCGACGACTACGAGTACGAGGAACTCGGCGAGGAGGGCCACGGTTCCTCGGACATCGACGACAAGATCCGGAGCCTCGAACTGCTCGACGACTTCTTCGAGCGTCGCGTCGGCACCGTCGAGGCGGACGTGACCGCGAGCGACGACTGAGCGCCGGGTGTCGGTCGCGGGCGGTATCACTCGTTCGGCGACGGTGTTCTGCTGGGCGGCTCGGGCCACGCGACCTCCCTTCGGTCGGTCGCGCACACCTCGCCGTTCACGAGAGCGAAGCTCTCGTGAGCTCACGAGACGCTGTGCGTCTCGTGAACGCCGCGTGCCGAGACGCTCGGTCGCTCACTCCGTTCGCTCCCTCGCGCCTCGCTAATTTTCTGGGCGGCTCGGCCCGCAGACCTCGCCGTTCACGAGACCTTTGGTCTCGTGAGCTCACAAATCGCACCGCGATTTGTGAACGCCGTGGTACCGTCGCCTCACTCGCTCACTCCGTTCGCTCGTTCGGCGACGCTAGTCGAACATCTTGTCGTCGAACTCCGGCACGTCGAACCCGCCCTCGCCGCCCCACCCGTCCATCACCCGGCTCTGATACAGCATCATCGCGACCTGCGGCACCGCCTGCGGCGGCACCGGCGAGGAGTCGTCGAACGCCTCCTGGGCCCACCCGTTGTACTCGTCGACGATGTCCATCGCGTCCTTGAAACTGCGCAGCATGAGCGCCTTGTAGCGGTCTCTCATTGTCCGGCTTCCGCACGCCCGACGTGTGGGTCTATCGGTTCGGGAAGCGCTATCGGGCTGGAACCTCGTCGAGCGCCGCTTCGAGCCGTTCGATCAGCGCCTCGTTCCCGACGTGGACCGGCACCCGCTGGTGGATCCCGGTCGCCTCGACGTCCAACAGCGACCGGGCGCCGTCGGAGGACCGGCCCCCGGCGCCCTCCACGAGATATGCGACGGGGTTCCCCTCGAACTGGAGGCGAAGCTTCCCGTCGGGCGCGGACTCCAGCGCCGGGTACGCGAACACGCCGCCGTAGGAGAGCACCTGGCTCACGTCCGCGATCATCGCGCCGCCGTAGCGCAGCTTCAGTTCGTCCTCGACCTCGTCGACGTAGGCGGCGAAGTCGTCGGGCCAGTCGGGGACGCGTCCGCCGAAGCCGTACACCGTCGGGTCGTCGGGGAGTTCGATCCGTTCCAGCTTCTCCCGGTCGCCCTCTCCGGTGACGAGGTACTCTCGGATCGTCGCGTCCGCGGGTGCGCCGACGCCGGCGACCATCGTCGTGACCGGACCGTACAACACGAACCCGGCGCCGACGAGGTCGCGCCCGGAGGCCGGGAGGTCCCCGTCGTAGATCGCGACGACCGTGCCCATCGGGTTGTTCGACTCCAGGTTCGAGGAGCCGTCCAACGGGTCGACCGCGACCGACACCGCCCCGTCGCCCGTGTCGACCGTCGACTCGCGCTCCTCGCTGGCGTAGGTGCCGACGCCGTCGATGTCGCCCAACGTCGCCTCCAGCAGCTCGTCGGCGTACACGTCGGCCGCGAGCACGTCCTCACCGGACGGGTTCTCGTCGTCGAGGTAGCGGCGTCGCCCCGGCAGCCCCGCGCGGATCTCGGGAGCCGCCGCGGCGACGGCCTCCAGCACCGCCTCCGCGGCGGCGACCGCGTCGGGGTCGGCCGAGTCCGCGGCGCCGTCGCCGGGATCGGAGTCGGCTCCCTCCATCAGTCGTCGGCGACGGCGGAGGCGGAGGTGTGTTCGAGCGCCTCGTCGACGGACGCCTCCTCGAAGATGACCGCCTCCAGGGCGTCGAGGATCTCCTCGGGGTTCTCCCGCTGGAAGACGTTCCGGCCGACCGCGAGCCCCTTCGCGCCGCCGTCGATCGCGCCGGCGACCGTCTCCAGGAACGCGCGGTCGTCGGTCTTCGACCCGCCGGACATCACCACCTTCGTCGGGCCGGCCATGTCGGCCGCATGAGCCATCGCCTCCGGCGATCCGGGGTACTTCACCTTCGTGATGTCGGCGCCGAGTTCGAGCCCGAGCCGGGCGGCGTACGCGATCGTGTCGGGGGCGGTGTCGTTCTTCAGCCCCTGTCCGCGCGGGTACGACCACATGACGACGCCCATGTCTTGCTCGCGGGCCGCCTCCTGGGCGTCGCGGAACTCCTCGGCCATCTCCACCTCGTGGTTCGAGCCGCCGTACAGCGTGAAGCCGATCGCGTCGGCGCCGAGCTCGGCGGCGTACTCGACCGACCAGTTCACCGCGGAGTCGGGCTCGCCCATCCAGAGGTTCGACGTGCCGTTGAGCTTCGCCAACAGCGCCACGTCGTCGTCGTAGCTGGGGTAGTACGCCTCCGCGACGCCCTTCCCGACCGCGAGCGCCGTCACCGCGTCGTGGGTCGCGAGCTCGAACACCCGCTCGGGATCGGCCGTCTCCGGGTTCGGCTCGAAGTCCACCGGGCCGTGTTCGATCCCGTGGTCGTACGCGAGAATGAGCGCCTTACCGTCCCGGGTGATCGCCGCGTCCGCGTCGGGGAGCATGTATGATTCCGCCACGCCATCGATGATAAATCAAATGGTGTACGTGGATTGATATTTACTCGGCCGCGAGTATCGCCTTCCGTCGATCAGTCGACGTGTTCGGCGGCTGCGTCGCGGAGTTCTGCCACGTGCGCGGCGTCGCGATCGAGGGCCTCACCGATCTCCTCGGGGTCGGCGATGGCGAGCGCGCGTGCGGAGGTGATCCCCGCCTCCGCGAGGTCGGCTGCGTCCCGATCGTTGACCCCCGCCACGTCGACAACTGGCGTCGGTCGGGAGCGCTCGCGCCACGCGGACTCCGCGGCGACGGGGTCGCCCGAGCCGTCGGTTTTCGTGCCCGACGCGTCGCCGCGGGCGGAGGCGGCGACCCACGCCCGTTCGGCGGCCTCACCGTCGTCCGTCTCCTCGTCGTCGGTCGTGGCCGCGGTGTCGTCGGTGGCCGTGGCAGCAGCGTCGTCGTCGGTGACGACCCGAACGTCGTCGTCAGTGTCGTCGCCGCCGGCGCCGCCCTCCGCGGCGTCGGATCCCCCGGCGTCCTGACCCTGCCAGTCGCCCGACGAGGCGGCGACCCACGCCCGTTCGGCGTCGCCGAGACCGCGGACCTGGCTCGACCGGCGGGCGAGGTCCTCGCCCTCCGACTCGAACGACCACGCCAGCGAGTGCTCACGACGGATGCGCGCGGCGACGCCAGGGTTCACCCCGGCGTCGATCAGCATCCGGTAGGAGACGGCTTTCTCGCGAACGTCCGCGGCGCCGAACGGCGCGTCCGCGAGGACGGCGGCCGTCGCCGGCCCCACGAATTTCAACTCCCTGACATCCTCATCCCCCACACCTGGTCACCTGTCGGATGCCTCGGACCCGGACGGTTTAATCTTTCTGCGCACATTCTCATTCGTGGATAATTCCGTCGGCGTTCCCACGCTGCCGCTCCGCTACGCTTACGGTGGCCGCCGGGGCATCACCTCCCATGCGCGGACTCTCCGAAATTCGGACGGTTGGCGTCGTCGGCGCGGGCACGATGGGCAACGGCATCGCCCAGGTCGCCGCGACCGCCGGCTACGACGTGGTGATGCGCGACATCGAACGACGGTTCGTCGACAACGGGCTGGAGTCGATCGAGTCGTCGCTGTCGCGCCTCGACGCGAAGGACGAACTCGACGAGTCGCCCGAGACCATCCAGGACCGGATCACGGGAACGACAGCCATCGGCGATCTCGCAGACGCCGACCTCGTGGTCGAGGCGGCGCTCGAGGACATGGAGGTGAAGCAGGACATCTTCGGGGACCTCGAGGACGTGACCGACGACGATGTCGTGCTCGCCACGAACACCTCGACGCTCTCCATCACGACAATCGCCTCGGCGACCGACCGCGAGGACCTCGTCGTCGGCCTCCACTTCATGAACCCCGTCCCGATCATGGCGGGTGTCGAGGTCGTCACCGGCGAGAAGACGGCCGCCGAAGTGACCGAGTTCGCACACGCGTTCGCCGAGGACCTCGGAAAGGAGACGTGGGAGAGCGACGACAAGCCCGGGTTCGTCACCAACCGCGTCCTCATGCCGTGGATCAACGAGGGGATCCGCGCGTACGACGAGGGCGTCGCCTCGAAGGAGGACATGGACAAGGGGATGAAGCTCGGCACGAACGTCCCGATGGGCCCGCTCGAACTGGCCGACCACATCGGCCTCGACATCTGTCTCGACGCAAGCGAGACGCTCCACGAGGAGCTGGGCGACCGCTACAAGCCCGCCTACCTCCTCAAGCGGAAGGTCGCCGCCGGCGACCTCGGCAAGAAGACCGGGAAGGGGTTCTACGAGTACGAGTGACGCGGGCCGGCCGCCGTCGACGGCGACGCGATCCGGGACACCGGCACCGCTGCCGACGCCGACGGTCCGGGTACGGCCATTCGGAACGACTAACCCCCCGCCTGCCCGTTCGGCGGGTATGAAGGCCACGGCGACGGCCCACCCCATTCAGGGCCTCGTGAAGTACCACGGGATGCGCGACGCCGAGCGGCGGCTCCCGTACCACGACTCGATCAGCCTCTGTACGGCCCCCTCGCGGACGACGACGACCGTCGAGTGGGAACCCGACAGTGCGCCCGACGACGACGAGTACCGCATCGACGGCGAGGTCGTCGACGGCCGCGGCGCAGAGCGCATCGGGATGGTCGCCGACCACGTCCGCGACCTCGCGGACCTGGACGCCGCCGTCCGCGTCGAGTCGGAGAACTCCTTCCCGTCGAACGTCGGCTTCGGCTCCTCCTCCTCGGGCTTCGCCGCGCTGGCGATGTCGCTGGTCGAGGCCGCCGGCCTCGATATGACGCGCCCCGAGATCTCGACGGTCGCCCGGCGCGGCTCCTCGTCGGCCGCCCGCGCGGTCACCGGCGCGTACTCGGTGCTGTACGCCGGGATGAACGACGAGGACTGTCGCGCCGAGCGCCTCGACGTCGGCGTCGGCCCCGACGGCTTCGACCCTGAGGAGGACCTCCGCGTCGTGACGGCGCTCGTTCCGGCGTACAAGGAGACCGAGGAGGCCCACCGCGAGGCGGAGGCAAGCCACATGTTCGACGCCCGGATGGCCCACGTCCACGAGCAGCTCCAGCGGATGCGCGACCGCCTTCGCACCGGGGAGTTCTCGGGCATCTTCGAGATCGCCGAGCACGACTCGCTGTCGCTGACGGCGACGACGATGACCGGCCCCGCCGGCTGGGTGTACTGGCAGCCCGAGACCATCGCGGTGTTCAACGCCGTCCGCGAGCTCCGGCAGGAGGAGGACGTGCCGGTGTACTTCTCGACGGACACCGGCGCGAGCGTCTACGTCAACACGCCCGCCGAGCACGCCGAGCGCGTCGAGGAGCGCGTCGCCGAGGTCGGCGTCGAGACCGACATCTGGGAGGTCGGCGGTCCCGCCCGCGTCCTCGGCGAGTCGAAGGCGCTGTTCTGATCCGGGGACACCGCTCCGAACTTCGGGAACGGGTGGGGACACAGGTCCGGCGAACGCGGAGCCGTCGCTGCGCCCCGGGCTGACAGGCGGCGCGGCTGCGTCCGGGAACGCCGCGGCGGCGCCGTCACGTCCGGCCCCGCCGGTCGTCCCCGCCTCCCGCGAGCGGTGCGCCGCTCACCCGCTCGTCGCCCGCGGGTCCTCCTCAGGTCACGGGGACGCTGGTCCCGGCTCGGTACGTGAACGTTCGGACGGGCGGCCGATCGCGACGCCCGTCACGTCCTTACCCGCGGCGGCCGTACCGGAACCGAATGCACGTCGTCGTTCTCGGCGCCGGCTACGCCGGCGTCGCCCTGACCCGCAGGCTCGAATCCCGGCTCCCGTCGGAGGTCGACATCACCCTCGTCAACGACGGCGAGGAGCACGTCCTCGTCCACGAGACCCACCGCGCGATCCGCCGCCCCGCGGTCGCCGACGCGATCTCGGTTCCCCTGGAGGACCTGCTCGACCGCGCGGAATTGGTCGTCGACCGCGTCGTCGACGTGGACGCGGGGGCGAGACGCGCCGAGTTGGCCGACGGCGATGCGATCGAGTGGGACTTCGGGGCGGTGTGTCTCGGCTCGGAGACCGCCTACTACGGGATCGAGGGGCTGCACGAGCACGCGACGCCGTTGAAGTCGCTCGACGACGCCGCCGCGATCCGGGAGCGGTTCCTGGAGGTGGTCGACGACGGCGGCCGCGTCGTGGTCGGCGGCGCCGGCCTGTCGGGGGTGCAGGTCGCCGGCGAGCTCGCGGCGCTGGCCCGCGAGGAGGGCGCCGAGGTGCCCGACGACGTGGAGATCGCGCTGGTGGAACAGTTGGACGAGGTCGCCCCGAACTTCCCCGCGAGTTTCGGCCGGGCGGTCCGCGAGCAGTTGGGGACGCGCGGCGTCGACGTGGAGACAGGCACCGCCGTCGAAGCGGTGTTCGACGACCGGATCGTCACCGACGCGGGCGATCTCCGCTACGACCAACTCGTCTGGACCGGCGGCATCGCCGGCGACGACGCCCTCGACGGCGACCGACCCGTCGTCCGGGCGGACCTCCGGCTCACTGACCGCACGTTCGCGTTGGGCGACGCCGCCCGCGTCGTCGACGCCGACGGCGAGGCGGTTCCCGCCTCCGCGTCGGCGGCCGTGCGCGAGGCGAAGACGGCCGCCGAGAACGTCGGCCGACTCGTCGACCACGAGCTATCGGCCTCGCCGGACGACTTCGCGCCGCGGCTCGCCAGTTATCGCTTCGACGTGCCCGGGTGGCTCGTCTCCGTCGGCGACGGCGCCGTCGCGCAACTGGGACCGACGGTGCTCACCGGCGCGGCCGCGAGGGCGTCGAAGGCGGGCGTCGGCGCCGGCTACCTCACCTCCGTGGGCGCCGTTCGCAACGCCGTCGAGTTGGCCGAGGAGGAGCTGCTGTAGCGGATAGAACTGGACGTACGTTCACCGCTATCCCTTTTATACCTAGTACTGCCCATACTGATCCGTAGAAAACAGTTACAACCTTTGCCGTGTTACGGATTGACATGCCGACCAACGAAATAGACCCGTACAGCCCGTCGGAGGGCGTGTTCGAGTGCCTCGGGTGCGGAGCGCGGACCCGAACGAACAGCCACCCGGGCACGTGTCCGGAGTGCGACGGCGCCGTCCGAAACATCGCCGTCAGCCGGGAGTAACGCGCGGTCCGAGCGCCGGGAACGAGGCGGCCGGCAAGCGCCTGGAGCGCGACGCTTAACCGGCTCGCGACGCAATCCGCGTCGATGAGCGACACGCCGCGAGCGACCGGGATGGACGCCTTCGCGGCGCTGGGCGAGGAGGTGCGATCGGCACTGTCCGAGCGGGGGTTCGCGACGCCGACGGCGCCGCAGCGCCGGGCGATCCCGCCGCTGGCGGACGGCCGCGACGCACTCGTCATCGCCCCCACGGGAACCGGCAAGACGGAGACGGCGATGCTGCCCGTGCTGTCGGCGTTGGCGGAGACGCGACCCGAGGGGTTGGGTGCGCTGTACGTGACGCCGCTGCGGGCTCTCAACCGCGACATGCGCGAGCGCCTGGAGTGGTGGGGCGACTACCTCGACCTCGACGTGCAGGTCCGCCACGGCGACACCACCGACTACCAGCGGAGCAAGCAGGCGAACGACCCGCCGGACGTGCTCGTCACGACGCCCGAGACGCTCCAGGCGATGTTGACGGGAGAGAAGCTCCGCGCGGCCCTCGCGGACGTGGATCACGTCGTCGTCGACGAGGTTCACGAGCTGGCGGCCTCGAAGCGGGGGGCGCAGTTGACAGTCGGCCTGGAGCGGGTGCGCCGGCTCGCGGGCGACTTCCAGCGGGTCGGCCTCTCGGCGACCGTCGGCGACCCCGAGGAGGTGGGGAAGTTCCTCACCGGCGACCGCGGCTGTGAGATAATCGAGGTCGATGTGGGGAGCAAGGTCGAGTTCGACGTGGTCTCGCCGTCGACGACGCCCGAGGACGAACGCCTGGCCGGGAAGCTGGCGACGGACACCGACATCGCGAGCCACGTGCGGCTGATCCGCGACATCGTCCGCGAGCACGAGTCGGTCCTGATCTTCGTCAACACCCGACAGACCGCCGAGGCGCTCGGCTCGCGGTTCAAGACGCTGGGGGAGCCCATCGGCGTCCATCACGGGTCGCTGTCGAAGGACGCCCGCATCGAGGTCGAGGACGCGTTCAAGGCCGGCGAGATAGCGGGCCTCGTGTGCACCTCGTCGATGGAGCTGGGGATCGACGTGGGACGGGTGGACCACGTCGTGCAGTACAACTCCCCGCGAGAGGTCGCACGCCTCCTCCAGCGGGTCGGCCGCGCGGGCCACCGCCGCGACGAGACCAGCCACGGCACCGTCGTCACCGACGCCCCCGACGACACGATGGAGGCGCTGGCGATCGCCCGACGGGCCGTCGCGGGGGAGGTCGAGGAGTCCGGAATCCACCACGGCAGCCTCGACACGCTCGCGAACCAGATCGTCGGCCTCCTCATGGACATGGGTGAGGTCGACGCCCGCGAGGCGTACGAGCTGATCACCCGGGCGTACCCCTTCCGCGACCTCCCGGAGGAGACGTTCCGCGAGGTGGCGAGGGAGCTGTCGGGCAACCGCCTGCTGTGGATCGACGAGGAGCGCGACGTGCTGGAGACCTCCGGCGGCACCTGGCAGTACTACTACCGGAACCTCTCGATGATCCCTGACGAGGAGACGTACGACGTGTACGACATCTCCTCGCGCCGCCAGATCGGCACGCTCGACGAGCGGTTCGTCGTCAACTTCGCGGCGCCGGGGGAGGCGTTCATCCAGCGCGGGGAGCTGTGGCGCATCAACGACATCGACGACGAGGAGGCGGAGGTGAACGTGGCGCCCATCGAGGACCCCGCCGGCGAGGTGCCCTCCTGGACCGGCCAGGAGATCCCCGTCCCCCGCGCCGTCGCCGCGGAGGTCGGGGAGATGCGCGGCGTCGCCGAGCCGCAGTTCGCCGGCGGCGCCGACGCCGACGCGGTCGCCCGCGAGTTCGCCGGCCGCTATCCCGCCGATGCCGACACCGTCTCGGTCGGCCTCGACACGGTCGGGCGCCACGTCGACGCCGGCCACCCGATGCCGACGGACGACCGGATCGTCGTGGAGGGCCACGGGCGAAGCATCGCCGTCAACGCCGCCTTCGGCCACGAGGTGAACCGAACCCTCGGACGCCTCCTCTCGGCGCTGATCGGCCAGCGAACGGGCTCGTCGGTCGGGATGGAGGCCGACCCCTACCGCGTCGAGCTGGAGGTTCCCAACGGCGTCACCCCCGGAACCGTCATCGAGGTGCTGGAGGAGACCGACCCGAAGCACGTCGAGGCGCTCCTCGAACTCGCGTTGAAGCACTCGGACACGCTGAAGTTCACCCTCGCGCACGTCGCCGCGAAGTTCGGCGCGCTCAAGCGCTATCAGGGGAACAAACGGTTCGGCGGCGACCGCCTCATGGCCGCGCTGGAGGACACGCCGGTCTTCGACGAGGCGGTTCGGGAGGTGTTCCACACGGAACTCGCGGTCGAGGAGACCGCCGAACTGCTCGGGGACATCGACGAGGGCAGGGTCGAGGTCGTCGCAGCCCGCGAGCGCACGCCGCTGGGGACGGACGGCCGCTCCTCGGGCCGGGAGTTCCTCGTCCCCGAGAACGCCGACGCCTCCGTGATCGAGACGATCCGCGACCGCATCATGGACGACCACGTGATCCAGCTGTGCGTCCACTGCGGCGAGTGGAAGCAGCGGACGAAGGTCCGTCGCGTCCGCGACACGCCGGAGTGTCCCGAGTGCGGCTCCACCCGCATCGCCGCGCTCAACCCCTGGGCCGACGAGGTCGTGAAGGCGGTCCGCACGAGCGACAAGGACGACGAACAGGAGAAACTGACCCGGAAGGCGAACCGCGCCGCGAACCTCGTGCAGGCGCACGGCAAGCAGGCGGTGATCGCGTTGGCCGCCCGCGGCGTCGGCCCGCACAACGCCGCGCGGATCATCGGGAAGCTGCGCGAGGACGAGGACGACTTCTACCGCGACATCCTGAAACAGGAGCGCCAGTACGCGCGGACGAAGAGCTTCTGGGAGTAGTCCTCGCCCTCTGGAAGTAGTCGTCGCCCGCGACGCCTCACGTCCGTCCGCGGTCCCGCTTACAGCCGCTTGCTCCGCGACGTTACCACGTCCAACCCGGGGCTGTAGTGGTACACAGGGTCGGCGTCCGGCGTCGTGAAGCCGTGGGATCTCAGGAGTGTGTTCGCCGTCACGTCGGCCTCGGCGGGGTGCAGCGTCCACGGCTCGTGGTCCACGTCCGTGTAGCGGATCGACCCGTCCTGCGCCTCCGTGTAGAAGCGGTACCGCTCGACGAGGAACTCGGCCATCGGGTCGTCGGGGGCGCGGAACCCCTCGCCGGTCGGGCGGTACGTCGCCTCGTAGCGCGCCGGCCGGCTGCCGGGGTGGAGGCGACGGCTCCGGAAGCGGACGCCGCCGCGGCCGTCCGAGCCGAGCGAGATCCGCGCGTAGTAGTACGGGAGGCGGTGGAACACCCGGGCCCCGACGACGCTGGCGACTCCCTGCGCGTCGAGGCTGAAGAAGTAGACGCTCGGGACGCCGTCGCGGGTGACGTACGTGCGGACGTTGAGCTCCGGGAGGCGGATGCCGGCGCCCTCCGGCATCCCCTTCGGCCGAACGGCGACGTTGGTGAACGGGACGACCGAGAGCCACGCCGAGCCGTCGTAGGTGTCGGGCACCAGCCCGTCGGGCAGGTGCGCGTCCATCACGTCGGGGTCGACGGGCCAGTTCTCGAACAGGAGGTGTCGCCAGCCCATCTCCAACGGGAGGACCATACTCGAACTCGGTGGGGGGACGAGAAACGTCTTGGGGCGGTCTCCTCAGTCCTCGCCTTCCCACTCCTCCAGCGTCGCGGAGACGGCGCTGGCGAGGTGGTTGAAGTCGCGAAGCTCCATGCCGTCGCTGGTGACGAGGACGCCCTTGTCGCGTCCGTCGATACGGACGGCGTAGCCGTTCTCGAACACCCGAAGGGTGTAGCGGTACTCGCCCAACTCAGTCCCCGAGTAGCCGTCGCTGGCCATCGCGAAGTCCTGGCGCTCTGTGCCGATGAAGGCCATCAGGTCGGCGTCCTGCTCCAGGTCGTCGCGCAGGTACAGCTGCTCGTGGTCGGTCCGCGTGAAGAACGTCACCGAGCGGGCGTTGTCGCCGACCGTCGTCCGGCACGTCGACACGAGTCGGTCCGCGGCCTCGTCGGGCAGCAGTTGGGACATACCACCCGACTGCCGGCCGCGTCGGTAGTCGGTGTGGTAGCTGCCAACCTTGCCGGTTTCTGCGCCCTCGTTGTCCGTGCCCACTCACTATGTCATATGCTACCATCATTCACATATCGTTTTCCCGACCACTTCCGTCGTGGTCGGTATGTCGACCGCCGATCCCGGAGGTGACGCCGTCGAGGGCGACGGAACGGACCCGTTCGGCCGCGCGATCCGCGAGTTCGCGCGCGACGAGCAGACCGAGCCGCTGTGGTGCGTCGACGGCGCCGAGCGCGTGGAACACCCGATCGAGGGGTTCTATTTCGCCGAGCGCGACGAGTCGGCCTACGAGACGCTCGATTCCGACGGACTGGCGGCGCCGCTGCTCGATCTGGGCGCCGGCGCCGGTCGCGACGTGCTCCGGTTTCAGGAACGCTACGAGGGGGAGGTGGTGGGGCTGGAGCCGTCCGCCCACCTCGTCGCGACGATGCGCGAGCGCGGCGTCGACTCGGCGGTTCGGGGCGACATGTTCGCGCTACGGGAGTCGTTCGACCGCGACCGCTTCCGCGGGGTGTACGCCCACGGCACCCAACTCGGACTGGCGCGACCGCCGCACCGCCTCCGGGAGTTCCTCGCCGACCTCGCGTTCGTGACGACCGACGACGCAGTCGCCGTCGTCGACAACTACGACCCCGAGGCGGACGGGGCGCGCGACCTCCTCGGCTGGCGGCCGGACCCCACGCCGGGGATGGGCTACCGCGTGATGCACTTCGAGTACGAGGGGGACGTGGGCGACACCCTGCTGTTCCGGCCGTTCGCGCCCGACGTGCTCCGGGAGGCGTGCGTCGGCTCGGAGTGGTCGGTCGCGACGGTCCGGTACTCGAACGACCACCACTACGAGGCGGTGCTGCGGAAACCCTGAGTCCGGGACCCCTACGACCCGGCATCGCCGTCGCGGCCGACGCTCGAACCGTCGCGCTCGGCGGGCTCCCACGCGTCGAGCGGCTCCCCGCCGAGCACGAAGTCGGCGCCCTCATGCTCCGTGACGACGACGTACACCGTCCGCTCGGGAATCCCGAACCGGTCGCCGAGTTCCGTGGTGAGGCGGCGGGCGAGCGCGTGTCGCTGGTCGACGGTTCGGCCGACGCGCACGTCCGCGTTCACGAGCGCGACCGGGTCGTCCTCCCCGGCCCCGCCCAACTGCGGGTCGCTCTCGACGACCGCCACGCCGACGTGGTCGGTTCCGGTGTCCATGACCTCGGCGTAGGTCTCGGCGACCCACTCGGCGAACGACGCGCGCTCGTCGTCGGTGACGGCGACCGAGAGGTCGAAGCGAAGATGTGGCACATGCGAACGATCCACGTGCGACGGATAGCTGTGTCGCCGGAGGCGGGACGCCTCAGGTCGACCGCTCGGCGACGAGGTTCCCGTCCTCGTCGCGCAGGGTCACCGTCTCGCCGTCGTTGTTGAGCGTCGGTCGTTCCCGGCCCCAGTACAGGTCCGTCTCGGTGTCCTCGCCGCTGCCGACGTGGAGCGTGAGCGACGCGTCCGCGGGGAGCGTCACGCCGTCGGGGAACTCGTAGGTGAAGCCAGCCTCGTCCGACAGCGTCCACCCCGAGAGGTCGACCGGCTCGTCGCCGCGGTTCGTGAGGACGACGTACTCGTCGTTGAGGTTCTCGCCGTCCTCGCCCTCGGCGTCGGCGTGGATCCGCGAGACGACGACCCCGTCGCCGGCGGGCGTCGCCGTCGCGGACGCGGTGGCGATCGTCTCGTCCTCGCCGGCGGGGCCGGGCGTGCCGTCGCGGCAGGTCCACAGCCCGCGGTCGGCGGCCATCGCCCGCTCCTCGGCGGCGTAGAAGCGGTCGCCGCGTTCGAAGGACGAGTCGTACACGCGGGCCAGCCCGCGGTCGATCAGCGCGTAGTTGAACGACCCGCCGTCGTGGTGGACGTACACGAGCAGCCGGTCGTAGTAGCCGCGACGGGGCTCGTTCGAGTCGAAGGCGAGCGTCACCTCCTCGCCGAGCAGGCGGTTCTTCGCGTAGGCGCTGGCGCGATCGCCGTACTCGCGGAGACACGACCGGCCGGCCTCCGTGTCGGGGACGCCCTCGAACTCGTCCGGGGAGTTCTCGCCGTACACCTCCGGCGTGTCGACGCCCAGCAGCCGGGCCGTGTCGGTCGTGCCGTTCTCGTATTCGAACCGGAACGTGTCGCCGTCGACGATCTCGACGACGGTCACGCGGATGCCGTCCGCCGGCGGGGCGGCGGTGGCCGGCGTTCCGTCCGAGCCGGGCGGCGCGGTCGCGGTGTCCCCGCCGCCGACGGTCGCGTCGCTGCCCGCCGGCCCGACGACACAACCCGCGAGCACGAGCAGGAGGCAGCAGGCGAGCGCGACGAGGCGAGGGCGAGCCATGTTCGCTCGACGGATGGCGCGGCGGGCGGAAAGCCGTTCTGCATGGTGCGGCTGTCCTCGACCGCGCGCGCTATCTCCGGCGCTCGTAGACGACGAAGTCGAACGCGTCGTGTTCCTCCCGGTCGACCTCGACCCACTCACCCCGATCGAACTCGGGAAATTCGGTGTCCCCCTCGTGTGAGTCGTGGATCTCGGTGAGGACTAGCTCGTCGGCAAGCGGGAGGAACTGCCCGTAAACGGCGCCGCCGCCGGCGACGTAGACGGTGTCGACGCCCCGTTCGGCGGCGTCGGCGCGGGCGGCCGCGAGCGCCTCCTCGACGGACCCGGTGACGATCACCTCCTCCGGGAGGTCCGGGTCCGACCGCGAGAGGACGACGTTCGTCCGGTCGGGCAGCGGGCCGCCGATGTCGCTCGCGATCGACTCGTACGTCCGCCGGCCCATGATCACGGGGTGTCCCGTTGTGGTCTCCTTGAAGTGGCGCATGTCCGCGGGGAAGTGCCACGGCATCCCGCCCTCGGCGCCGATGACGCCGTTGGCGGCGACGGCGGCGATGAGCGAGACGCGAATATCGCCGCCGCCTCCGCCCTCACCGTCCGTGTCGGCGCCGGTCGAAGGGGACCCGTCGGTCGAGCCGGGACCGTCCGGCATCACTCGGCGACCGCGAACTCGATGCCCGGCCCCGGGTCGTACTCCAGCAGCTCGATGTCGTCGAACGCCAACTCGTCGAGCGGCTTGTCGGCGACGCGCAGCGTCGGCTTCTCGCGCGGCTCGCGGCCGAGCTGTCGCAGCAGGCCGGGGACGTGGTCTTTCTTCTCGTCGCCTTCGGCCTCCGCGGGCGCGGTCTCCTCGACCCAGTCGGCCAGCCGCTCGTACTCCTCGCGCGACTCGGCGTCCGCGAGGCCGTCACGGAGCATCGCGCGGGCGTCGGCGTCGCCGTACCAGTCGCCACGGTCGCCGGTGCCGCAGTAGACGTGGGCGTCGACGACGCTGTGGGCGAACGTGCCGGGCTCGAAGCCGGTGCGCTGGGCGACGGCCGTCAGCAGGATCGAGTAGGCGGCGATGTTGAACGGGATGCCGAGCGCCAGGTCGCCCGAGCGCTGGGTGAGGTGCAGGTTCAGGCGATCGCCCTGGACGTTGAACACGAAGGTGTAGTGACACGGCGGGAGCGTCGAGACGGTCGCGTTCGCGGGGTGCCAGGCGTTGACGACGATACGTCGCGATTGGGGGTTCTCCCGCAGCGTGGCGAGGACGTACGCCAGTTGGTCGAACGTGCGCTCGTCGTCGTTCATCCAGCGGTGGCTGTCGTCGGGCCACGTCTCGCCCTCCAGCCCCTCCTCGGGGACGGGGTAGCGCCGCCAGAAGCGGCCGTAGGCGGTGTCGAGGCGGCCCTCCTCGTCGGCCCACGCGTCCCAGATCCCCGTCTTCTCGCGGAGGTCGCGGATGTGCTCCTCGCCCGAGAGGTACCACAGGAGCTCGTGGATGAGCGATTTCCAACGGAAGCCCGAGAGGTCCTTCGTCGTGAGCAGGGGGAAGCCGTCGGCGAGGTCGGCCTCGTAGTGCGCCGAGAAGGACGAGAGCGTGTCGACGCCGGTCCGGTTCGGCTTGTGGGTGCCGTCCCGGATCACGTCCTCGACGGTCGAGAGGTACTGCTGCATACGCGAGAAGGGCGGGGCGTCCGTGATAGACCTACCGGACCCGGCCACCCGTCCGGAACGCCAACCCCCAAGACCCGCCGTCGCTTATCGTCGTCCATGATCCACAACCTCGCCGCCGGCGTGCAGGCGTTCACGAGCAACGCGTTCCTCGTCTCCGGCCCCGCGGGCGCCGACGCGCCCGCGACGGCCGACGACGGTGACCACGGCCGGCGCGTCCTCGTCGACACCGGGTCGAACTTCGATATCCTCCCGCTCGTCCGCGAACGCGTCGACGACCTCGACGCGATCGTCCTCACCCACACGCACCACGACCACGTCGGCAACGTCGAGGCCGTCCGCAACGCCTTCGGCGTCGAGACGTGGGGCTTCGACACGAGCCAGCCGAGCGTGGACAACGAGATCCCCGACGGCGGACGTGTCGATATGGGGCTCGGCAGCTACGAGGCGCTGCACACGCCCGGGCACAAGGACGACCACCTCTGCTTCTACGACGAGGACGCGGGCGTGCTGTTCGCGGGCGACCTGATCTTCCAGAACGGCGGCTTCGGGCGGACGGACCTGGAGGAGGGCGACCGCGACGCGCTGATCCGTAGCATCGACCGCGTGCGCGAGCGCGTCGACGGCGACGGCCTCCGGGAACTCCACGTCGGCCACGGGCCGAGCGTGCTGGATTCGCCGTTCGAGCACGTGGAACTCGCCGGGCGGGCGGCGCGAACGCGCTAGCTCCCGGATCGGTTCGGTCGGAGGGAAGTCGTGCCGGCCGGATCGAACCCGGGCTATCGGCCGGACCGGACCTGAGCTACCGGCCGCCGGCCGCCCCGAGAAGGTCATCGTACGCCGCCGAGTAGGCCGAGGCGACGGCGTCCGGGTCGGCCCGTTCCTCGTCCGTCAGCGGGCGGAGATCGTGCGTCGAGAGCGGATCGAGCATCTCGGTGACGCGCTCGACGCGGACCTCCAGCGTTCCCTCGTCGCGGCCGCCGGTCGCGGCCTCTCGGGCGAGCGCCCAACGGTCGCCGCCGTACACCCGACACCGGCCGGGGTCGACGACGGCGACGGCGTCGAAGGAGACCTCGCGCAGCGGGGTCGCCACGTCGCCGTACGACTCCACGAGCGCGACGCCCGCGTCGCCGGCGGACCGAACGTCCTCAGACAGTCGGTCGAGCGCTGGCAGGTGGAGGTCAGCCATCGCGTCGTTGACCGCCCGAACCGAGTCGACCTGGCGGGCGTCCGCGAGCGGGAGGTCCTCGCGGAGCCGAGACGGGATCTCGACGGTATCGTTCACCACCCACTCGTCGCCGTCGGCGGTCCGGACGCGGTCGACGAGGAACGTCCGGTCGGACTCGCCGAGCAGCCCGGTCTCGCCGGGCGTCGGTCGCCAGAGCCGGTGTATCGGGTTCCGGGTCTCGTGGCTCGCGTCGCTGTCGGCGGCCCGGAGCAGTCGGTCGATGTCCTTCCCGTAGAGGCGGCCGTCGCCCGCCGCCCGGCGCACGTCGTCGTGGTCGAACCAGCGGTCGTTGCCGGCGCGGGGCTTGAACACGCGCGTCCCCTCGCCGTCGGCGCGGAGGCGGGCCGCGAGCCCGACGGCGAACGTCGTCTTGCCGGCGTCCACCGGGTCCGCGCCGGCGACGAGGAGCCTCACTGCTCGTCCGGCGACGGGTCGTCCGGGTGTCCGGGGGCGTCGCCGGCGGCCGAGCCGTCGTCGTTGCCATCGGCCCCGTCGAGATCCTCGGGTCGCCGCAGGCCGTAGTACCCGGGCTCGTCGTCCCCGCGCGGCTCCGCGACGACGAGTTCCGCCGCGTTCGTCATGATCCACGGGATCGCCCAGTCGAGCAGCACCTCCTCGGTCCCCTCGTCGATCTCGGCGTCGGGCTCCAGCCCCTGCAGGAGCCGCGCGATCTCGTAGACGGTGTACATCCGGTCCGGCTCGAACAGCTCCGCGGGGGTGTAGAAGTCGCACGGGTACAGCCCGGGGAACTCGGCTTTCTCGATCGGCATACCCGACCGTAGCCCCGCCCGTCGCTAAAACGCGGCGGGTTGCTGGAGGCGTCCCCATCGTCGGCGACGCGTGACGGACCGGCCACGTCGGCCGGTCTGCCTCCGTCGGCCAGTCGGACTACGTCGGGAGGTCCGCCTCGGTGCCGCACTCGGGGCAGACGAACCCCATGCCGTCGTCGCCGGGGACCGCCGCGAGCGCCTCGTGCCCGCACTCGCGACACGTGACCGGAACGCGCACCTCCGTCGAGTCGCCCGGCGCGCCGAGCGCGAGCGCCTCGACGGCCTCGTCGCCCTCGTTGTTCCCGGTCTGGTACTCGCCGGGGGCGAACCGGACCGCCTCGCCCTCGTCGACCTCGACGGCGCCGTCCTCCGTCTCGAACGTCGCGGTTCCAGAAAGGATCACGAACACTTCCTCCTGGTCGAGGTGGGTGTGCATCCCGCCGGAGAACCCCTCGCCCGGGTCGAGCCGGTAGTGGTTGATCGCCATGTCCTCGGCGCCGAGCGCGTCGGTGAGCCGGCGCATCTCCACGTCCCTGCCGAACCCGCCCGTCTCTGCCTCGTCGATGTCGACGTGTTCCATCGGTCGCCGTCTCGGCCGGGGGCGATATGAATCGTCCGGCGGCGGCAGACCGAGTAGCCGATCGCTCCCGACCCCGCCTTCGCCTCCGCTCTCGATTCCGCCTTTGCCCACCCCCCGCCTTCGCCCTCGCGTTCTACTCCAGGTGCTCGGCCGCCAGCGACTCGTATATCGCTTCGATCTCGGGGATTCCGGCGTCGACGTCCCCGCCGTGATAGCAGTGGATCGTCCCCACGTCCGCCCCCAGTTCGGCGAGCCGACCCACCGACCGGGTCGCCTCGGCCATGTCCGGCGTGAAGTGCTCCGCGGGGCCGACCAGGTCGCCGCCCTCCCCGCGAAGCGCGTCGGCCGCGAGCACCACGCCGGACTCGGGGAAGTGAAACGCGAGGTGTCCGGGCGCGTGACCCGGCGTGAACACCGCGCGCATCGGCCCCGCGTCCGTCCGGAACGTTACGCCGTCCTGCAACGCCACGTCGACCGGAACGGGCTCGTAGCGCTCGCCCTCGGGATCGCTTTTGATCGGGAACTCCCGACCGTCGACGTACGGCGCCGCAGCCTCGTGGGCGTACACGACGGGGTCGGCGGCGCGTTCAAGCGCCGCCGCCAGGCCGCCCGCGTGATCGCCGTCGTGGTGGGTGAGGAGGACCGCGCGAACATCGGCCAGATCCAGCCCGTGGGTCGCGAGCGCGTCAGCCAGTTGGTCGGTCTGCCCCGGAAGCCCGGCGTCGATCAGCACGGGTCCCTTCGGCGTCTCCACGGCCGCCGGGTGGAAGGTGGCCGTGCCGTCATCCCGTTCCATCGTCAACTCCAGGGCGTACACGCCGTCGGCGAGTTCCATGGGCGGCGTCTCGGTCGCGAGAGCCGTAACTGTGGGTGTCGGCGTCTCGCCCCCGACGCGGGAGTACACGGCGGCGCGGAGCCGTCCCTCACGAGCGGTGCGTCAAAGAAGTCGAACGTTCGGCTCGGATCCCTCCGGATCCGTTCGTCGTCCCCGACTTACTCGAAGAGCTGGACGGCCTGTTCGTAGCGGGTCGAGGGTTCGTCCCAGTCGACGACCTCGAAGAACGCGCTGATGAAGTCGCCGCGGGCGGGGCCGTAGTCGTAGTAGTAGGAGTGCTCCCACACGTCCAGCGCGAGGATCGGGTGGCCGCCCCAGATCGCGCCCTGGTCGTGCTTGTCGACCACGACGTTGCGTAGCTGGTTCGAGAACGTGTCGTACACGAGCAGGGCCCAGCCGCTGGCGTTGCCGGCGGCGGCCTCGAACTCGCCCTTCCACGCCTCGTAGGAGCCGAAGTCCTCCTCGATCCGGTCGGCGAGCGCGCCCGACGGCTCGTCGCCGCCCTCCGGGCTCATGTTCTGCCAGAACAGGTCGTGCAGAATGTGTCCCGAGGAGTTGTGGGTCACGTTCCGAATGGCACCGGGCGAGGAGCCGAACTCGCCAGCCTCGCGGTTCTCCGCGAGCGTCTCCTCGGCCGAGTTCCAGCCGTTGACATAGCCCTGGTGATGGGTGTCGTGATGCCACGTCAGCACCTGCTCGGAAATGTGGGGTTCCAACGCGTCGTAGTCGTACGGCAACGGATCGAGTTCGTAGCTCATGATTGTATGCCTCCGGCCGTACCAACGGCGGGATAGCTGTTAAAGATTGAGAAGTTGACTGCTAGCACTTCACAAGAGCGTTTCGCTCCGAAACCGACGCAGGCTTGCGATCCGCCCTCGCCCGTTCGGTTCTCGGTCGGGCGGGCGCTTACCTCAGGTTCGCGAGAATTGTACACTGCGACACGTTTTCACGCGCGAGGGGTCGTCGGTCACGTCGTGTCCCTGATCGATCAGCTCGCTGCGGTGGGTCGGATCGCCAGCAAGTACTTCGTCGTGTGGGTCCTCGCGGCCGCCGGCGCGGCGCTCGTGCGCCCGGACCCGTTCATCCCGGTCCTCGACTACGTCACGCCGCTGCTCGGGGTGATCATGCTCGGGATGGGGCTGACGCTCCAACCCGAGGACTTCGAGCGACTGGTCGAGCGCCCCGTCGACGTCGGGATCGCCGCGGCCGCGCAGTGGCTCGTGATGCCGCTGGCGGCCTACGGGCTGTACATCCTGCTCGACCTCCCGGACGCCATCGGCGTCGGGCTGATCCTCGTCGGCGCCGCCCCCGGCGGCACCGCCTCGAACGTGATGACGTTCCTGGGCCGCGGCGACGTGGCGCTGTCGGTGGCCGTCACGACGCTCACGACGCTCGCGGCGCCGATCGTCATGCCCGCGTGGACGCTGTTCGCGCTCGGGGAGACGGTCGACGTGACGTTCGCGCAGATGTTCGGCAGCATCGTCCAGATCGTCATCGTTCCGGTCGTGCTCGGGTTCGCGATCCGGTACGTCCTCGACCGGCGAGCGCCCGAGGCCGCCGAGGCGGGCGTCGACGTGTTCCCGCTGGTCAGCGTCGTCGCCATCGTCGCCATCGTCGCCGGCGTGGTCGGCGCGAACGTCGACAACATCCTGACCGCGGGCGCCCTGGTACTGCTCGCCGTCGTGGTCCACAACGCGATCGGGCTGGGCGCCGGCTACGGCGTCGGCCGCGCGGCGGGGATGTCCGCGGACCGGCGGCGGACCTGCGCGTTCGAGGTCGGTCTCCAGAACAGCGGCCTCGCGGTGGCGCTCGCGACCTCGCTGTTCTCGCCGGCGGCGGCGCTCGTTCCCGCGCTGTTCAGCGTTTGGCACAACGTCTCCGGCCCCGCGCTCGCGAGCTTCTTCACCTGGCGCGACGACGCGGTCGACGGCTCCCCGGAGCCCGCGGCGGCGCCGGCGACCGACGACTGAGCGCCGGCGACGAAAAGAGACGTTCCGTCCGGCGCGTCACTCCGATCGCGCGATCGCGCCCGGCTCGTAGGCGTCGTGCTGGCGGGTGTACTCCATCGTCGTCGCCACCGACTCGGCGATCTCGGCGCCCGCCTCGCGTTCGACGATGTGGAGCGCCAAGTCGATCCCCGAGGTGACGCCGCCCGCCGAGAGCACGTCCCCGTCGTCGACGACGCGCTCCTCGCGGACGTCGGCGTCGGTGTCGCGGAGGTCCTCGAGGGCTGAGGCGTGAGTGACCGCGGGACGACCGTCGAACAGGCCCGCCTTCGAGAGCAACATCCCGCCGGTGCAGACGGACGCGACGGTCGCGCCGGCGTCGTGGTGGGCGGCGACGACCTCCGGGATCGCGCCGCGCTCGTACTCCGCCCACGCGCCGGCCTCGCTGCGGTCGTTCCAGCCGCCGCCGGGGACGACGAGCAGGTCGAGGTCGCCCGGATCGGGGAGGTCGCCCTCGGCCTCGACGCGCATCCCGTGGCTCGCGGTGACCGTTCCGGGACCGTCGAGCGCGACGAGTTCCGTGTGGAAGTCGGCGCCGGCGGCCTCGGCGTTGCGGAACACCTCGAACGGGCCGACCGCGTCCAACTCGTCGAATCCCTCGTACAGCAGCACGGCGATGTCCATACTCCGTGGAGGGACTCCGGCGGCATAGTCGTACCGTGAGCCGTGCCGTCACGAGGAGCGACGGCGCGGCGATCAGGTTCATGTGCGGCCGGCCGCTCGAAGGGCGCATGGGTCACTGTCCCCACTGCGACACGGACGTCCGCGAGGTCGTCGAGAGCGAGACCGACGCCCGGTTCACCGGAGACGCGACGGTCTGGGAGTGTGCCGCCTGCGGGGCGATCCTCGGCGTGAGCGAGATCGGCGTGTGATCCGACGGGCCGTCGGGGTCAGTCGGCGCTCGCCTCCTCCCCTTCCTCATCCCCCTCTTCCTCGCCGCGGGCGCGCTTGAACATCGAGAGCGCCCGCTCGCGCATCTCGGAGTGGTCGACGATCGGGTCGGGATACTCCGGGGCGAGCTGTCGGCGGCGACCCACCGACAGCTCGTGCCAGGAGTGAACGTTGTCGGGGGAGACGGACGCGAGTTCGGGGACGTACTCCGCGACGTACTCGGCGTCGGGGTCGTAGCGCTCGCCCTGCGTCATGGGGTTGAAGATGCGGAAGTACGGCTGGGCGTCGGTCCCGGTCGAGGCGGCCCACTGCCAGCCGCCGTTGTCGTTGGCGGTGTCGTGGTCAGCGAGGTGCCGCTTGAAGTGCTCGTAGCCGTGGCGCCAGTCGAGCAGCAGGTCCTTCGTGAGGAACGACGCGACGATCATCCGAACGCGGTTGTGCATGTACGCCTCCTCGGTCAGTTGGCGCATCCCCGCGTCGACGATCGGATAGCCGGTTCTCCCCTCCTTCCACGCCGCCAGGTGCTCCATCGCCGTGTCATCGTTGCGCCACTCGATCGGGCGTTCGTAGTCCTTGTAGTTCTGTGTCACCACCTCGGGGTTCGCCCACAGCACCTGCGTGTAGAACTCCCGCCACGCGAGCTGGGACTGGAACTCCTCGACGGACGCGACGGGGCCCTCCCCGTCGTCGTCCACGGTGTCGTCGGCCATCGCCGCCGCCTCGGCGTTCGCCTCCTCGGTCGCGGCGTACACCTCGCGGACGCCGATCGTGCCCCACTTGAGATCCGTCGAGAGCCGGGAGGTCGCCTCCCTCGCCGGGTAGTCGCGGTCCTCGCCGTAGCGGTAGACGGCGTCCTCGCAGAACGCGGCGAGCCGGTCGCGGGCGGCGTCGGTGCCGGCGGCCTGCACGTCGGCGTCCGGTTCCACGAACCCGAGATCCGTGATACTCGGGAGAGCGTCGCCGGCGACGGCGTCGACATTGACGAGATCGGCGGCGTCGGCGTCGACGAGGTCGTCGCCGGCGGGGACGTCGAACGGGTCTGCCTTCTCGCGGTCGCGCCACTTCTTCCAGAAATAGGTGAACACGGCGTAGGGGTCGCCCTGGTTGGTCGTGATCGTGCCCGGCTCGTGGTGCACCGCGTCGTGGTGGGTCTCGCGAGCGACGCCGGCGGCATCCAGCGCCACCCGGACGCGGGCGTCGCGCTCGCGGGCCAGCCCGGAGTAGTCCTCGTTCCAGACGACCGCCTCGGCGCCGAACTCGTCGGCCAGCTCCGGGAGCACCTCGGCCGGGTCGCCGCGGGCGACGACCAGGTCCGAGCCGCGCTCGCGGTAGTCGTCCCGAAGCGCCGCGAGCGCGTCGAGCATGAACCGGACGCGGGGCGGCGCACCGTGAGCCAGCACGTCGTCGTCGAAGACGAACACTGGCACGACCGCCCCGTCGTTCCCGGTCGCGTCGGCCGCGGCGGCGAGGCCGCGGTTGTCGGCGACGCGCAGATCCCGCCGGTGCCAGAACAGTCGCATGAGACCGGACACGGGCGCGACGGTAGTAAGCGCAGGGGGCGACGGCGAGGCGACACGCCGCCGCGCCGATGCGTCCGCGCGCCGGTCCGCCGGCCGGGACAGCTTCTTGTCCCCGCCGGTGATCCTGCGGGGTATGAACGACGGTCACGACGCGTCGCCCGGTCCCGAAGCCGACGGGGGCGTCGCCGCCAACGACGCGGACGACCCCGCGAGCGACGCGGACGCCGCGAGCCCCGACGAGGTCGACGACGCGGGGGCGTCCGCTGTCGCGCCCGACGACGCCTTCGCCGCCCTGGCCGACGAGACGCGCCTCCGGACGGTCCGGACGCTCGCGTCCGCCGACCGTCCCCTCGGGTTCACCGAGCTGTTCGAGCGCGTCGCCGACGACCCCGACGGCCCGTCGGCGGGGTTCGCCTACCACCTGCGACAGCTGACGGACCGGTACGTGAGAACCGACGACGACGGGCGCTACCGGCCGACGTTCGCCGGCCGGCAGGCCGCCCGCGCGCTCGACGCCGGCGTCTACACCGAACGCGTGGACCGCGACCCCGAGCCGGTCGCCGGCGACTGCCCGGTGTGCGGCGCGTCGGCGTTGGAGGCGCGGATCGCCGACAACCACGTCGCCGTCGCCTGCACCGACTGCGCGACCGAACTCCTCGCGCTCCCGTTCCCGCCGGGCGGCGTCCGCGACCGCGACACCGACGAGGTGCTCCCGGCGTTCGACGCCTACCACCGCGCGCGCCTCCGGCAGCTCGCCGACGGCGTCTGTCCTGACTGCGCGGGCCGCGCCGAGGGGAAGATCGCGTTCGTCGAACCGGCGGAGCTTCCGGACGCCGCCGAGGCGGGAGACGGGACCGAGGACGCGCCGGCGCGTCCGGTCGTCGCCGGCGCGTGCGCCGACTGCGACTTCCGCGTCCGGGTTCCGGTGTCGGTCGCGCTCGCGGAGCACCCGGCGGTGGTCGCCTTCTGCGACGACCACGGGATCGACGTGCGCGAGCGGCCGATCTGGAACCTCGGGTCGGAGTGGGCCGAGGGCGTGCTGTCGACCGATCCGCCGGCCGTCCGCGTCTCCGTCGCCGGCGACGGGGAGACGCTCCGGCTCCTCGTGGGCGACGGGCCGACCGTGGTCGAGACCGAACGCGTGACCGCGGCGGACGACGACCGAGGGGGAACGGGACCGACCGAGCGGTCGACGGAGGGCGGCCCGGAGGGAGACGACGCCGACGATCAGGCGGCGACCGCCGCCGGGTCGTCGTAGACGGCCTCCTCGACCCCGTCATCGGTGATCGTCACCAGGTGGAGCCCGTTTCCAGAGGCGGTGTCGCGCTCGCTGGCGGCGGCGACGGCGCGCGCGGCCAGCGTCTCCGCGTCGGCGACGCCGACCCCCTCCCGGTAGCCGTCCTCCAGAGTCCCGTAGGCGAACTGCCCCCCGGACCCGTCGGCGGCGTAGGGCTGTTCGAGGACCGACCCGCCCCCGTCGAAGGTGTAGAGGTGGGCCCCGTCGCCGTCGACGCCGCCGAGGAGGTGCTGGACGCCGTACCGCTGCTTGCGCATCGCGGTGGCGGCGTAGCCCGCGAGCGCCGTGGTCGACATCTCGGTTCCCCGGCGGAGTTCGTAGAGCCGGCGCTCGGCGTCCAGGTCGGCGACGAGCGCCTGCGCCCCCGAGACCGAGCCGGTGAACGCCAGCGCCGCCGCGTCGCCGATGGGGTGGACCTTCCGGGCGTCCTTGCTCGATACCATCCGCCCGAGGCTCGCGCGACGATCAGAGGCGAGTACAACCGCGTTGCCGCGATCACCGTGGTCGCCGCTGTCGCCGGCGTGCTCGTCGCGGTCGCCGCCGTCGGCATCGGCGGTATCGTTCGTCGGCTCTCCCTCGCGGTTCGTGTCCCCGTGCGCGACTATCCCGACGATGGTCGTCCCGAGCGACGCCGCGCCGGTGTCCGTGTCGTCCATACCGTCCCGTGTCGCCCGCGGCGAATAAGTATCAGCTAAAATATCCTTTAGCGGGCGAGCGGAACCGAGGTGGACAAGCGATGTGGAACAGTCACAGCGGATCGATCCCGTCGCGCCGGCCGTCGAGGACGGCGAAGCGCTCGCCGCGGCGGCGCTCCAGAAGGTGGAGCAGGCGTTCGGCCCAGTCCAGTTTGCGTGCCTTCATGCCGTCTACCTCGGGGTCGTCGAGATCCCAGCCGGGGAAGACGAGCCGCTCGGCGCCGCAGTGGTCGGCGAGGAACGCCGCGCGATCACCGTCGGTGAAGCCGCCGTAGTTGGCGACGGCGTCGACCGGCGCCGCCTGCGTCGTGACGAGCGTGTGCGCGGCGTCGTAGCGGGGGAGCCACTCCTCGACCAGATCGCCGTTGTCGCCGTGGGCGTGGGCGACGACGGCGGCGCCGCGCTCGGTCCGCGCGAGTCCGGTCCCGGGGTTCTTGTCCAGGTCCGTCACCATCGCGTCGACCGCGACGCCCTCGGCGACGAGGCGGTCCGTGGCGGTCGAGGCCGCGAACACCAGATCAGCGTCGCGAGCGAGGTCGGCCTCCGCCTCCAGCGACGGCCCCGCGCCGGCGACGGCGACGGTCGCGCCCGAACAGTCCAGCCGGTCGAGGTCGAACGGCTCGGCGAACGCTGCGGCGCGGTCCCTGACCGCCTCGTCGGCGGCGCGGTCGAACCCGAAGTCGGCGAGGATCGCCGCGTAGATCGGCTCCCAGTCGGTGAACTCCATGGTGGTGACTACCGGCGTGACGGCTCGCAGTAATACGGGATCGGGCCGAAAGCGCACCAGAGTACCCCTACCCGCGGTGCCCTTCCGGCTTCCATCGTCTGCTATCGACCGATCGGGTATAAGTTTTCTTACTCTGTCGGACGCGCGACGCACGACAGCGCGGCGTCCAACGCCTCCGTAGCCCCGCTCGCGGCCTGTGCGGCCGCCACAGTTTCGGCGACGGTGCCGATCAGCAGGGCCGACGATCCCGTCCCGTCGGCGACGAGAACCGCCGACGAACCGGCGGTAGCGGCGCGCAACGAGCCGATCTCTTCGGAGTCGAGCCCCTCGAACTCGTACACCCGTGCCACGGCGTCGTCGGCGACTGCGGGGTCGCCGCCGAACCGGTCCACGTGCCGGCGGGCGTCGCCGGTCGTCGCCACGTCGAGCTCCTCGACGGATACCTCGCCCCGGGTCCGGACGCGATCGCGGGCGAACTCCTTCCCGATGAGCGCGGCGTCCCGGGTCTCGGCCACGTCGTGCGTGCGGACGATGTGGGCGCCGCGCTCGACGGCCATCGAGGTCGCCGCCAGCGAGACGGGCAGCGCCTCCTCGGTGTCGCGGTCGGCGACGCTCCGGAGGAAGTTCTTCCGGTTGATCGACACCAGGATCGGGCGACCGTAGCCGCGGAACTCCCGGAGGCGGCGGAACGTCTCGCGGTCGTCCGCCAGGGTCTTCTCCTCGGACCAGCCGCCGAACGCCGGGTCGACGATGGTCTTGTCGGTGAAGCCGTTCAGCGACAGCGCCTCGTAGATGTCGTCCACCTCCTCGACGGCGCCCGGTCGCTCCAGGTCCGGCGGCGACGCCATCTTCGCCACCGCGGCGTCGTGTTCCTCGCACACGCGGGGCATCTCCGGATCGCCGAAGCCGCAGATGTCGTTCACCATGTCGAAGCCGCGCGCGAGGGCCTCGTCGGCGACCTCGTGGTATCGGGTCTCGATGGAGAAGACGGCGTCGCCGGAGACGCTCTCGATCGTCTCGATCGCGGTGTCGAGTCGCTCCAGCTCCTCCTCGGCCGACAGCACCTCGAACCGCTTGTTCGCGGATTCGAGACCCACGTCGACGATGTCGGCGCCCTCGTCGATCAGCTCCTCGTCGACGTAGCGGGCGGCCTCGCCGGCGTCGTCGTACACGCTGGGGTCGTAGGGGGACTCCTTCGAGACGTTCAACACGCCCATGATCCGCGGCGGGTGATCGTCGCCGATCGGGAGGCCGGCGGCGTCGACAGTTCGCATGAACCGTTGCAGGGGCGGGTCGCGCTTCGGTGTTGTGATCGCGGAGCCGGCGGCGTCCGATGGGACCGAGCGTCGCCGCCCGCCGGCGCCGCGAGCGCGTCGCTCGTCGCCGGCCCCGAGAGCGCGCCGCTTATCCCCTGCGCGCGGCAAGACGGGGCAAATGGGTAAGGTGAGCATCGGCCTGCGCGGCTGGCGCTTCGACGAGGACGACGTCTTCACCGACGCCGGCGGCTGGAGGCCGCTGGAGGAGATCCCGAAGGAGCCCCGCCACCGGCTCGTGCGGCTTCAGGTCGTGATGAACAAGCCCTGCGACGCCTGCTATCTGATCCACGGCGAGGAGAACAAACGGCAGTGCAGGGTCGCGAGCATCGTCTACGGCGAGCCGCTCGACGAGGTGCTGCTGTGTGACGAACACGAGGCGGACTTCCTCTACTGGTTCCGCGAGCGCGGCGGCTCCTCGATCGCCGGCGAGGAGACGTTCCGCGACGCGTTCCACGAGTGGTTCGACGACGGCGGTCGCGCCCCCGACGGCTACGGCGGCATGGAGCACGTGGAGGAGGCCCCCGAGGAGCTGCCGGACCTGCGCGACCCGGAGGACCTGTACGAGGACGACGACCTCCTCGCGGACGAGCGCCCGGATTTCGACGAGGGCGAGGAGGGGAACGAGGATGACGACGATGCCGACGCCGAGGACGATTTCGACCTCGATCTCGATCGGGAGTACCCGACATGAGCGACGACACGGGCGCCGCCGACGGCGACGACGCGACCGTGGCCACCGCCGGAGACTCGGCGCATGCCGACCGCGAGTTCGTCGTCGTCGTGGTCGAGCCGGAGACGCCGGGCAACGTCGGCACCATCGCGCGGGCGATGAAGAACTTCGGCCTCGCCGACCTGAAGCTGGTCGACCCGCCGGAGATCGATCGCGACAGCGAGGCGTACGGCTTCGCGGGCCACGCCCGCGAGGACGTGCTCCCGAACGCGGACACGGTGACCCTCGACGAGATCGTCGAGGACTATCACACCGTCGGCACCACCGCGATCACCGGCGAGGACGCCCGCAGACACGTCCGGTTCCCGTTCAAGACGCCCACCGAGCTCCGCGAGTCGCTTTCGACCGTCGACACGGACACGGCGCTGGTGTTCGGTCGCGAGGGGACCGGGCTGAACAACGAGGAGTTGGCGCGACTGGACGAGGTCATCTCCGTCCCCGCCAACCCCGACTACCCGGTGATGAACCTCGGGCAGGCGGCGACGGTGACGCTGTACGAGCTCCGTTCGCTGTTCCTCGACGAGTACCAGCTTCCGGACGTGGAACACGAGCGCGCCGCCGAGCCGGAGATCGAACGCTTCTACGAACAGTTCGGCGCGTTCCTCGACGAGGCCGAGTCGCGCGACCACAAGCGCGAGCGCAGCGAGCGGCTGATCCGCCGGCTCGTCGGCCGCGCGCACCCGACGAGCAAGGAGGTGACGACGCTGACGGGCGTGTTCCGGCGGGCGACCGACCTCATGGAGCACGCCGACCACGGCGACCGCGAGCGCGACGACGAACCGCGGGCGCGCTGAGGTCGCCCCCGACGACGACGAGTCGTCCGACCCATCGGGCCCCATCCGGCGGTAATCGCGGCCTAGTCGTCGCCTCGCCGGAGGTACATCACGTTCCCGATCATCGAGAACACGGCCTCGTCGTCCCCGTTGTACGTCCGCGTTCGCGCCCGGATCACCCCCCGTTCCGGGCGTTCTGGCACCTTCTCCAGCACCTCGTTCTCGATCCGGAGGGTGTCGCCCGGCCGCACCGGCGTCGGCCACCGGAGCTCGTCGACGCCCTTCGCGCCGACGGTCGCGGCCTCGGCGAGCGTCCCCTCCACGAGCAGGCGCATCGTCATCGCGGCGGTGTGCCACCCGGAGGCGATGAGGCCGCCGTAGGGCGACTCCTCGGCCGCCCGGTCGGGGTCGGTGTGGAACCACTGCGGGTCGTACCGCTCGGCGAACGACAGCACCTCCTCGCGGGTCACCTCGTAGTCGCCGTGCGTCTCGACATCGCCGACCTCGACGTCCTCGTAGTAGACTGGCATGGCCGGGAGTCCACTCGCGAGCACATGAAACCCGGTGTGGGCGGCGGCGGTACGCGTTGACTACCGGTCGCTCGCACGTCGACGCCGGCGTGAAACGACGTGAACGGTCGACGCCCATATATCGGCGAGTCCCCTGGCTTCGAACGCCCCTACCCGCGTGTGCCACGACGCACACCACTCGGTCGCGTCGACGGGAACGGACCCATGGTGGGGTGGCCCGCCGGCGCGACCCGTTTCTCACCGCTCCCGAGCCCGGGGCACGCGAGTCGCGGTTCGGACCCGGATCCGGGTCCGATCCGGACCGGTTTTGGGCGCGCGGGGAGAACGCCGGCGTAATGGACGACGATCTCGAGGAGCGCGTGCGCGCCGAGGCGGAGACACACGCGCTCTACAACGCCCTGAAGCACGGCTCCGACCCGGAGGTGGGCGCCATCATGGGCCCGCTGATGGGGGAGAACCCCGACTTCCGACCCCACGGCGACGAGGTGCCCGGCGTCGTCGCGCCGGTGGTCGCTGAGGTCTCGGGGATGAGCGACGACGAGCGCCGCGAGCGACTGCTCGAACTCGCGCCCGAACTGGTCGAGGAGCTGGAAGCCGAGGACGAGGAGGACGACCAGGTGCTCCCGGACCTCCCGAACGCCGACGAGTACGACGAGATCCGGATGCGCCTCGCGCCGAACCCCAACGGCCCGTGGCACCTCGGGTCCGCGCGCATGCCCGCGGTCATCGGGACGTACAAGGAGATCTACGACGGCTGGATGCTCTGCCGCTTCGACGACACCGACCCCGAGACAAAACGTCCGGATCTCGACGCCTACGACCAGATCCTCGACGCCATCGGCTACCTCGGCTTCGAGCCCGACGAGGTGCTGAAGGCGAGCGACCGCGTCGAGACGTACTACGACCACGCGCGCGAACTCATCGAGAAGGGCGGCGCATACACCTGTTCGTGCCCGGCCGAGCACTTCCGGAGCCTGAAGGCCGACGCCGAGGCCTGTGAGCACCGCGACAAGTCCGTCGAGACGGTGCGCGAGGAGTTCGAGGCGATGGTCGACGGCGAGTACTCGGACGGCGAGATGGTCCTCCGCGTGAAGACCGACATCCACCACAAGAACCCCGCGCTGCGCGACTTCGTCGCCTTCCGCATGGTCGACACGCCCCACCCGCGCGAGGAGGCGGCCGACTACCGCGCGTGGCCGATGCTCGACTTCCAGTCGGGGATCGACGACCACCTCACGGGCGTCACGCACATCATCCGCGGCATCGACCTCCAGGACTCCGCCAAGCGCCAGCGGTTCGTCTACGACTACTTCGACTGGGAGTACCCCGAGGTCGTCCACTGGGGGCACGTCCAGATCGACGCCTACGACGTGCCGATGTCCACCTCGACGATCAAGGAGAAGGTCGACGCCGGCGAGTTGACCGGCTGGGACGACCCGCGCGCGCCGACGCTGGCGTCGGTGAAGCGCCGCGGCATCCGGGGGCAGGCCATCGTCGACGCGATGGTCGAGCTGGGCGTCTCCACGAGCAACGTCGACCTGGCGATGTCGAGCATCTACGCGAACAACCGCGACCTGATCGACGACGACACCGACCGCCGGTTCCTCGTCCGCGACGGCGACGCCTCCGACGCGACCGACCGCGACCGGCTCCCCGCGGGCGCCGTCGAGGAGCTGGCGCTCGCCGGCGACGTGCCCGACGCGGGCCACCCGCCGTTGCACCCCAACCACGAGGACCGCGGCGACCGCGACGTGCCCGCGAGCGAGGGCGTGCTGCTTGAGTCCGAGGACGTGCCGGTCGACGGCGAGCGCGTCTGGCTCAAGGGGCTCGGCTGTCTGCGCCGCGACGGCGACGAACTCGCGTGGGTCGGCACCGACATCGACCTCGTGCGCGAGGAGGGCGTCCCGGTGGTCCACTGGGTCGGCGCCGGCGACGACGAGCACGTCCGCGTGCGACTCCGAACGATGGACGGCGACGTGGTCGGCTACGCCGAGCCCGGCTACGCGGACTACGACGTGGACGACCTGGTGCAGTTCGAGCGCGTGGGCTTCGCCCGGTTCGACGCCGCCCCGGGGGACGCCGAGGAGGCCGACGCCGGCGAGTACCTCGCCTTTTACGCGCACCCGTAACTGGCGAATCAGTCCCCGCCCTGTTCGGTTCCCGTCCCCCGACCGAGATCCCGCACAACACTACCGGCAACGGTAGCTCTTTCCCGCGAGGTGCGTGATCGATCGTCATGGTAGGCCCTATCGGGGACGGCGAAGTGGCTCACAACTACGTCGGCGGCGAGTGGCGCGAGGCGACCGGCGGCGAGTCGTTGGACGTTGAAAACCCCGCGACCGGCGAGCGGGTCGGATCGGTCGCGTTCTCGTCGGCCGACGACGAGGACGAGGCGGTCGCGCTGGCGAACGAGGCGTTCGAGGAGTGGTCGACGACGGCCGTCGAGGAGCGGATCCAGCCGCTGTTCCGACTGAAGGCGCTCCTCGAGGAGCACCAGGAGTCGCTCGCGGAGGTGCTCGTCACCGAGCACGGCAAGACGAAGGCGGAGGCGATGGGCGAGATACGGCGGGGGATCGAGAACGTCGAGGTCGCCTGCGGCATCCCGACCATGATGCAGGCGGGCCACCTCCCGCACGCGGCGCCGGACATCGACGAGACGGCCGTCCGACAGCCGCTCGGCACCGTGGTGGCGGTGACGCCGTTCAACTTCCCCGCGATGATCCCGCTGTGGTTCCTGCCGTACGCGGTCGCGACGGGCAACACGTTCGTCCTCAAGCCGAGCGAGCGCGACCCGTTCACGGCGAATCGGATCGCCAGCCTCGTCGACGAGGCGGGCTTCCCCGACGGCGTCGTCAACGTCGTCCACGGCGGCCCCGACACGGTGAACCGCCTCATCACCCACGACGGGATCGAGGCGGTCTCGTTCGTGGGGTCGACGCCGATCGCGAAGCACGTCTACGAGACGGCAGCCGGCGCCGGCAAGCGCGTGCAGGCGCAGGGCGGCGCGAAGAACCACGTCGTCGTGAGCGCGAACGCGGACCTGCAGTTCGCGGCCGAGCAGACCTGTTCGTCCGCGTTCGCCAACGCCGGCCAGCGCTGTCTCGCAAATCCCGTCGCTGTTGTGGAGGACGAGGTGTACGACGAGTTCGCCGAGCGACTGGTCGAGGAGGCCGAGTCGATGGAGATCGGTCCCGGCCTGGAGGAGGGGACCGACATGGGTCCGCTCGTGTCCGGCCCGCATCGCGAGTCCGTGCTGGAGTACGTCGAGACCGGCGTCGAGGAGGGCGCGGAGGTGCTGCTCGACGGTCGCGAGCAGGACGTGCCCGAGTCGGGGTATCACCTCGGGGCGACCGTCTTCGGCGACGTGGACCCCGACGCGACGATCGCCCGCGAGGAGATCTTCGGCCCGGTGCTGGCGCTGATCCGCGCGGAGGACTTCGACGACGCCCTCTCGCTGGTGAACCGCTCGCAGTTCGGCAACGCCGCGTCGCTGTTCACCAGCGACGGCGGCGAGGCGCGGCGGTTCCGCCTGGAGATCGACGCCGGCAACGTCGGCGTCAACGTCGGCACCGCCGCCGCGATGGCGTTCTTCCACTTCGGCGGCGACAAGGACTCGTTCTTCGGCGACCTCCACGCCCAGGGCGACGACGCGGTGCGCTTCTACACCGACGAGACGGTGTACATCGAGCGCTGGCCCGATAACTGACGGTGCCGTCGCGGGCGGTGGACGTTGGCGGCACCCGACAGCGAACACCTTTAGTCCGTAGACCGACGCCATACAGTGATGGGAGATTCCGGGGAGCGAACCGAACCGGATGTGACACCGGGCGGATGGGGCACGGAGGAGGTGATCGACCCCGCTCTCCTCGACCGGATGACCGACGGGTTCCACGCGTACGACGACGAGTGGAACACGACGTACCTCAACGAGCGGGCCCGTCGGATCGTCTCCGAGGCGGCGGGCGTGGATCTCTCGACGGAGGAGATCGTCGGTCGGAACGTCTGGGAGGTGGTGCCGGAGGCGGTCGGAACCGAGATCTACGACCGGTACCACGAGGCGATGGAGAGCCAGGAGCCGACGGAGTTCGAGGAGTACTACGAGCCGCTCGATACGTGGTTCGAGATCCGGGCGTACCCCTCCGAGTCCGGACTCTCGGTGTTCTTCCGCGACGTCACCGAGCAGCGGGTCAGACGCGAGGACCTGCGGGCACGGGGTGAAGTGCTGCGCGGGGTCACCGCGACCATCGCCGACGCCGACCTCTCCTTCGAGGACCGGGTGTCGCGGCTCCTGCGGATCGGCGCCGAGATGCTGGGCACCGAGTACGGGACCCTCTCGCGGATCCGCGACGACCGGTACGTCTTCGAGGTCGTCCACGCCCCCGACGACAGCGTCGTCGCCGGCGACGAGGTCGACCTGTCGACGACCAACTGTGAGCGGGTCGTCGTCACCGAGGAGTCGCTCGCGCTCAGCGACGTGGGCGAGGAGCCGGACCTGGCCGAACGCGCGGGCTACACAGACTGGGGGATCTCCTGTTACCTCGGCGTGCCGGTCCGGGTGAACGGATCGGTGTACGGGACCTTCTGCTTCTACGACCGCGACGCGCGCGAGGAGCCGTTCAGGGAGTGGGAGGTGACGACCGTCGAGCTGATGGCCGAGTGGGTGTCGGCGGCGCTGGAGCGGCAGGTCGTCGAGGAGAACCTGCGCCGGCAGAACGACCGGCTGGAGGAGTTCGCGGCGATCGTGAGCCACGACCTCCGCAACCCGCTGGCGATCGCGAAGGGCCAGACGGAGTTGGCCGCCGAGGAGTGCGACAGCGAGCACCTAGTGAAGGCGCGGAACGCCCACGAACGGATGGAACGGATCGTCTCCGACGTGCTGACGATGGCGCAGACGGGGACCGCCGTCGAGGACCCGGAACCGGTCGACCTGACGGCGGCCGCGCGGGAAGCGTGGGCCACGGTCGACACCGGCGAGGCGACCCTCGACGCGTCGGGGGCGCCCACCGTCACGGCCGACGAGAGCCGGCTGCTCCAACTCCTGGAGAACCTCTTTCGCAACGCGGTCGAACACGGCGGCGGGGACGTCCACGTCGTCGTGGAGTCGATCCCCGGAGGGTTCGCCGTCGCCGACGACGGCCCGGGGGTCCCGCCGGAGCACCGCGAGGAGGCGTTCGACCACGGGTTCTCCACACGCGATGACGGCACCGGCTTCGGGCTGAACATCGTCCGGACCATCGCCGAGGCGCACGGCTGGACGGTCTCGCTGACCGACGCCGAGTCGGGCGGGGCGCGCTTCGAGTTCGCCGAGACGAACTGACCCGTCCGGGCGTCGCCGGGGCCGACCGGACCGGCCCGTGCCGGTCGTTCACACGGTCGTGACGCCCTCGCACGGCGACCGGGGGTTTCGTGATGCTTAAGTGCGGGCTCCGAGTTACACCGAACGCAGACACTGTAGGGGCATCGGGTCCCGAGTCCGGAGCCGCGGCGGCTCGCGAGGCGACGATAACACAGCACACGGTGTTGCGGTAGCCAAGCCTGGCCCAAGGCGCTGGGTTGCTAACTCAGTGGCGCAAGCCTCCGGGGTTCGAATCCCCGCCGCAACGCTGACCACACACCCAAGACATGAGTGCAGAAGAACCAGAGAACGCGCCCGACGCGGAGGAGGACGACGAGGACCTCCAGTACTTCGTCCGGATCGGTCAGACGGACCTGGACGGGACGAAGTCCGTCGAGCGCAGCCTCAGCGACATGAAAGGCATCGGCCAGCGCACGGCGCGCCTGGTGGCCGAGGAGGCCGGCGTGGACCGAACCGCCACGTTCGGCCGACTCGATCAGGACGACATCGACGCCGTCGTCGACGTCGTCCAGAACTTCTCGGAGCACGTGCCCGAGTGGATGGTCAACCGGCAGAAGGACTTCTTCACCGGCGAGACCGACCACATCGTGGGCTCTGACCTCAACGAGAAGCGCCGCCACGACATCAACCGGATGAAGATGATCGACTCCTACAAGGGCGTCCGCCACAAGCGCGGGCAGAAGGTCCGCGGACAGCGGACCAAGTCCACGGGCCGGACCGAGGGCACCATCGGAGTCAACGTCGAGGAGATCCGCGAAGAACAGGCCGAGGAGGAAGCGGCCGCGGAGGATGAAGGCGAATGAGCACCGGGACCTCCACCAAGCGATACGAGACGCCGAACCACCCGTACCAGGGCGAGCGGATCGACGAGGAGTCGGACCTGCTCTCCCGCTACGGCCTGAAGAACAAGGAGGAGCTGTGGCGAGCGCAGTCGGAGCTGCGTCGCTACCGCCGCGAGGCGCGGAGCCTCATCGGCGAGTCGCAGGGCGACGTCGAGGCCGCCAACGAGGCCGGCGCCGACTTCGTCGCGCGACTCCAGCGCCTCGGGATCCTCGACGACACGGACGCCATCACCGACGTCCTGTCGCTCGACGTGACCGACGTGCTCGAACGCCGGCTCCAGACGGTCGCGTACCGCAACGGCGTCGGTAACTCGACGAAGCAGGCGCGGCAGTTCATCCTCCACGGCCACGTGGTCGTCGGGGACGCCCGCGTCACGCGCCCGTCGTACAAGGTCGAGACGGTCGAGGAGGACCTCGTCGACTTCGACGAGATCTCCCCGCTCGCCGACGAACTCCACCCCGAACGCGCGGAGGGTCAGTAAATGAGCGAATCCGAGAACACCGAGAGTCGCTGGGCGATCGCGAACGTGTTCGCGTCGTTCAACAACACCCTCATCACGGTGACCGACATCACCGGGGCCGAGACGCTGATCAAGTCCTCGGGCGGCGCCGTGGTGAAGCAGAACCGAGACGAGGCGTCGCCGTACGCGGCCATGCAGATGGCCGAGGGCGTCGCCGAGCAGCTCAAGGCGCAGGGTATCGAGGGCGTCCACGTCCGCATCCGCGGTCCCGGTGGAAACGCCCAGAAGTCCCCCGGGCCGGGCGCGCAGCCGACCATCCGCGCGCTCGCCCGCGCCGGGATCGAGATCGGTCGCATCGAGGACGTGACCCCGATCCCGCACGACGGCACTCGTGCGCCCAAGAAGAACCGCCTGTAACCCATGGCGGACGACTTCGACGTCGAGGTAGTTACCCGAGACGACCGATCCGCGCGGCTGCTCGTCCGCGGGCTCACCCCCGCGGTAGCGAACGGTCTGCGCCGGACGATCCTCTCGGAAGTCCCGACGTTCTCGATCGACACCGTCCGGTTCGTCGAGAACTCGTCGGTGATGTTCGACGAGATGGTCGGGCTCCGCCTGGGGCTCGTCCCGCTGACGACGCCGCTCGACGACTACGAGGTCGGCGACACCGTCACCCTCGCGCTCGACGTCGAGGGGCCGGCGACGGCGTACTCGGGCGACATCGAGACGTCCGACGACCTCGTCCAGCCCGCCGACGAGAACGTCCCTATCATCGAGCTGAAGGAGGGACAGCGCCTGGAGTTCGAGGCCGACGCGGTGCTCGACTCCGGCAAGGAACACGCGAAACACCAGGGCGGCGTGGCCGTTGGCTACCGCCACCTGCAGCGCGTGACCGTCGTCGGCGACGCCGACGAGTTCGACGAGGAGGAGCCGAACATCCTCCGCGGCGTCATCGAGACCGAGGACGGCGAGCTCGTCCACACCGAGGAGTTCGATTCCGACCTCACCAACCGATACCCCGGCAAGGAGCTGGATATCGAGGACGTTCCCGGCGCGTTCGTCTTCCACATCGAGACGGACGGGTCGATGTCCGTCGATGAACTGACTCTCCGTGCGGTCCGGTCGCTTCGCGACCGCGCGGACGAACTCGCAGACAAGGTCGCAGTCTAACCGAACACATGTCGTCTCACCACACCCACCGAACGTCCGCCCCCGCGTCGGGTTCGACCGGCCAGCGGACCCGCCGTCACCGTCTCGCACGGACGGGGTGGACCGAAGGGGTTATCCGGTGGGACGGCAAACGACGGGACGCGAGCAGGGGTAGCCCAGTCTGGCCAACGGCGCAGCGTTCAGGGCGCTGTCCTGTAGAGGTTCGCAGGTTCAAATCCTGCCCCCTGCACTCCCGTTCTCACATCGACTCGGTCGCTACCGAGTCACCGACTCCCACTCAGGAGGTTACGTTATGAGTAGTAGCAAGACTAATCCGAGACTTCAGAACCTCATCGCCGAACTGAAGTCGGTCGCGCGCTCGTCCGATGCCACCGTCTGGCAGGACGTCGCCGACCGGCTCGAAAAGCCGCGGCGCACGCACGCGGAGGTCAACCTCGGCCGCATCGAGCGGTACGCGAACGAGGACGAGACCGTCGTCGTGCCGGGCAAGGTGCTCGGCTCGGGCGTGCTCCGTAAGGACGTCACCGTCGCCGCCGTCGACTTCTCCGGCACCGCCGAGACGAAGATCGACCAGGCCGGCGAGGCCGTCCGGCTGGAGGAAGCGCTGTCGAACAACCCCGAAGGGACCGACGTCCGGGTGATCCGATGAGTCTCGCAGAGTTCGAGGCCGACGTGGTCGTCGACGGACGCGACGCCATCATGGGTCGCGTCGCGTCGCAGGTCGCACAGAAGGCGCTCGACGGCGAGCGCGTCGCGATCGTCAACGCCGAGCGCGCGGTCATCACGGGCAACACCGAGGCGACGCTCGAGAAGTACCGCACCCGCGCGAACCTCGGCTCCGACTCGGGTCCGTACTACCCGAAGCGGCCCGACCGCATCTTCAAGCGGTCGGTCCGCGGCATGCTGCCGTACAAGACCACGAAGGGTCGCGAGGCGTTCGAGAACGTCCGCGTGTACGTCGGCAACCCGTTCGACTCCGAGACGACCTCGCCCGACGAGGACGCGCCGGAACCGGAGGTGCTCGACGGCACCTCCCTCGATCGCCTGTCGAACATCAAGTTCACCACCCTCGGCGCGATCTCCGAGGACCTGGGGGCTAACGTCACATGGTAACGAACACGTCCGGTAAGAAGAAGACCGCCGTCGCCCGCGCCACCGTCACGGACGGCGAGGGGCGAGTGCGTATCGACTCCCAGCCCGTCGAGCTGGTCGAACCCGAGATGGCCCGGCTGAAGATGCTGGAGCCGTTCCGCGTCGCCGGCGAGGACCTCCGCTCGGAGGTCGACATCGAGGTGTCGGTCAACGGCGGCGGCTTCGCCGGCCAGGCGGACGCGGTCCGCACGGCCATCGCGCGCGGCCTCGTGCAGCACCGCAACGACGCGGAGCTGCGCGACGCGTTCATGGAGTTCGACCGCTCCCTGCTGGTGAACGACTCCCGGCAGAGCGAACCGAAGAAGTGGGGCGGGCCCGGCGCACGCGCCCGCTACCAGAAGTCGTACCGCTGAGGTGATCCACCCATGATGATCCCTGTCCGGTGTTTCACGTGCGGAACCGTCATCGGTGAACACTGGGAGGAGTTCAAAGCCCGTGCCAAGGAGGGCGACGAGGACCCCGCGGCGGTCCTCGACGAGCTCGGCGTGGACCGCCACTGCTGCCGGCGGATGATGGTGAGTCACACAGACCTGGTCGACGTCGTCTCCCCCTACCAATGAGCGGGAACCTCGAGTACAACCGGTACGAGAAGGCCCGCATCCTCGGCGCACGGTCGCTCCAGCTGGCGTACGGCGCGCCGGCGCTGATCGACAGCGACCAGTCCGAGCCGATCCTCATCGCGGCCGAGGAGTACGACGCCGGCGTGTTGCCGTTCACGGTCCGGCGGGAGGGGAAGTGACGTGACGCTGATCGAGTCGGTGTCGCTGCGTCGCGTGCTCGACTCGCGGGGCAACCCCACCGTCGAGGCGGACGTGCTCACCCAGTCGGGCGGCTTCGGCCGCGCGGCGGCGCCCTCCGGGGCGTCGACGGGCGAGTACGAGGCGATCGAGCTCCCGCCCAAGGAGGCGATCGCCAGGGCCCGCGAGCACGCGGTCCCGCGGCTCGTCGGCTCGGTCCACGCGGGCAACCAGCGCGACGTGGACGCGGCGCTGCACGCCGCCGACGGCACCGAGGACTTCTCGGAGATCGGCGCCAACAGCGCCGTCGCGATCAGCATGGCGGCGTCGAAGGCCGGCGCCGACGTGCTGGGCGCGCCGCTGTTCCAGCACCTCGGTGGCACCTTCCGCGACGCCGACCGGTCGTTCCCGGTTCCGCTGGGGAACGTCGTGGGTGGCGGCGAGCACGCCGCCGACGCGACGCACATCCAGGAGTTCCTCTCGGCGCCCGTCGGCGCCCCCTCCGTCGCGGAGGCGGTGTTCGCGAACGCGGACGTCCACGCCGCGGTCGCCGACATCCTCGACGACCGCGGCGTCGCCGCCGCCAAGGGCGACGAGGGCGCGTGGGCGCCCGCAGTCTCCGACGCCGAGGCGTTCGAGATCGTCGACGAGGCGACCTCCCGCGTGGAGGACGCGCTCGGCTTCGGGATCCGGTTCGGCCTCGACGTTGCCGCCTCGGAGCTGTACGACGCCGACGCCGGCGTCTACCGCTACGGCGACACCGAGCGCACCTCGGCCGAGCAGGTCGAGTACATGGCCGAGCTGGTCGACGAGTACGACCTCGCGTACGTCGAGGACCCCCTCGACGAGGACGACTACGACGGGTTCGCCGACCTGACCGACAGAGTGGGCGACCGCACGCTGATCTGCGGCGACGACCTGTTCGTGACGAACGTCGAGCGCCTCTCGCGGGGCATCGACGAGGGCGCGGCCAACAGCATCCTGATCAAGCCGAACCAGATCGGGACGCTGTCGGACGCGTTCGACGCCGTCGAGCTGGCCCAGCGAAACGGGCTGGACGCGGTCGTCTCCCACCGCTCGGGCGAGACCGAGGACACCACCATCGCACACCTCGCCGTCGCGACCGACGCCTCGTACATCAAGACGGGGACCGTCGGCGGCGAGCGCACCGCAAAGCTGAACGAACTCATCCGCATCGCGGAGGAGGCAGTATGAGCGAATCCGAGAACGACGCAGACACCGAAGAGGCGCCCGACGCCGAGGAGGAGGTCGCAGAGACCGCCGCGGCCGAGGAGTCGCCCGACGAGACAGACGCACAGCCCGAGGAGACGGAGGCGGCGGCCGAGGGGGCCGCCGACGAGGAGGCGGACGCGGGTCCGCGCTTCGACGAGGACGTCATGCCCGACGACGAGGCGGACCTCCTCATCCCCGTCGAGGACTACCTCTCCGCTGGCGTCCACATCGGGACCCAGCAGAAGACCAAGGACATGGAGCGGTTCATCCACCGCGTCCGCGACGACGGCCTGTACGTGCTCGACGTGAGCAAGACGGACGGCCGTATCCGTACCGCGGCCTCGTTCCTGGCGAACTACGACCCCGAGCAGGTGCTCGTCACCTCCTCGCGCCAGTACGGTCGCTTCCCGGCCGAGAAGTTCGCCGACGCGATCGGCGCGCGCGCCCGCACCGGGCGCTTCATCCCGGGGACGCTGACGAACCCCGAGTACGCCGGCTACATCGAGCCGGACGTCGTGGTTGTCACCGACCCGATCGGGGACGCGCAGGCGGTCAAGGAGGCCATCACGGTCGGCATCCCCGTCATCGCGATGTGCGACTCGAACAACCAGGTCTCCAACGTCGACCTCGTCATCCCGACGAACAACAAGGGTCGCCGCGCCCTGTCGGTCATCTACTGGCTGCTCGCCAACGAGACGCTCGACAACCGCGGCGCCGAGCCCGGCTACGCCCTCGAGGACTTCGAGGCCGAACTGTAAGCCGGCCGCTGGATTTCGCGATCACTCCTTTGTCCTCACGCCCGCCAGCGGCGGCGCCGTCCCGCCGGTGCGTCGACTGGCGTCGTCGCTCCCCGTCCTGGACCTGGCGTCGTGCGATGTCGACCGACGCCGTCGCTTACGGGTTGAACTCGGGATCGAAACGAGCGAGCGCGGCGCCTACTGGGAGATCATCCGTTCGGCCTCCTCGATCGAGGAGGCGCGACGGTCGGCGCCGCCGACGGCGTCGTCGTCGTCGCCGACGCGGACGACCGCTGTGGCGCCGGCCATGCGGAGGAACGTCTCCCACTCGCCGAGCGCGGCGAGGGCGGTTCCGCGGGCGGTGAACTCGCGCACGTCGACGACGACCCCGAACTCGGCGTCGCAGTCCTCGGCGACGTGGCGCGCACGCGCCATCGCGGTGACGACGTCCGCGGCCTCGAACTCCCCCGAGAGCTCGACCCGCAAGCACGTGCCGTCCCGACTTCGATCCACGTTCGGGGCGGCGTTCGGCGTCGTCGAACTCATGAGATCCGCTGGCCCTGCCGCCCACATAATTCCAGCGCCCATAGTATCGAACGAGATAATCGGGCCGACCCGCGTGCGGCCGTTCGGGTCGGAACGGCCGTCGTGGCGAAGTCGCCACCGCGGAGCCGATCGGACCGGATCCCGGTCGCGACGGCGTGCGTTCCCTCTTTCCCCGGGTCGCGTGTCCGCGGTTTCGAGCGTGGGCGGACGGGCGCCGCCGACGGGGCGGCTCCCCCGCACCACGATTCGACACGGGGCGCCGTCTCATATAATCGTACCGCAGCGCGTATCGAAGTCGAGAGGGGGGCTCGCCGGCGGGAGTCGAAACGGCTGTTAGGCGGGGGGTGTTGGTCGCGGGTATGACAACCTGCAGCGCGCCGGGGAAGGTGTACCTCTTCGGCGAGCACGCGGTCGTGTACGGCGAGCCGGCGGTGCCGTGTGCGGTCGAGCGTCGCGCGCGGGTGACCGTCGAGCCGCGCGAGGACGGCCGCGTCCGCGTCGACGCGGCGGACCTCTCGCTGGACGGCTTCACCGTCACCTGGGGCGGGAGCATCGACGACCGACCCGACATCGACGCGCCGGCCCCGCTGGTCGAGGCGGCGATGGAGTACATCGAGGCGGCGGTCCGACAGGCACGCGAGGCCGCGGACCGTCCCGACGCCGGCTTCGACATCACCGTCGAGTCGGCGATCCCGTTGGGCGCGGGACTGGGCTCCTCGGCGGCAGTCGTCGTCGCCGGCATCGACGCGGCGACGCGCGCGCTCGGGACCGAACTCGACCCCGAGGAGGTCGCCCGGCGCGCCTACGAGGCGGAGTACGAGGTGCAGGAGGGCCAGGCCTCCCGCGCGGACACGTTCTGTTCCGCCATGGGCGGGGCCGTCCGCGTCGAGGGCGACGACACGCGGACGATCGACGCCCCGCCGCTGCCGTTCGTCGTCGGCTACGACGGCGGCGCCGGCGACACCGGCGAACTCGTCGCGGGGGTTCGCGCGCTCCGGGAGGAGCACGCGTTCGCCGCCGACACCGTCGAGACGGTCGGCGACCTCACCCGGGAGGGCGAGCGGCTTCTGGCGGATGCCGACCCCGAACGCGAACCCGGCGACGAACTGCTCGCCGATCTGGGCGAGCTGATGAACTTCAACCACGGGCTGCTGGAGGCGCTTGGCGTCTCCGCCCGCTCGCTGGACGCGATGGTGTGGGCCGCCCGGGACGCGGGCGCCGCCGGCGCGAAGCTCACCGGCGCGGGCGGCGGCGGCTGCATCGTCGCGCTCGATCCGACCGACGAGACGCAGCACGCGCTCGGCTACACCGCCGAGTGCGAGCAGTCGTTCCGCGCCGAGTTGGCGACCGAGGGCGTCCGCGTGGAGGCGGCGTAGATGGTCACGGTCCTGAAGCTCGGCGGCTCGGTCATCACCGAGAAGGACCGCCCGGAGACGCTCGACGGCGAGGCGCTCGCGGCGCTGGCGGAGGCCATCGCGGCCGCCCTCGACGACGGTGCCGTCGAGGACCTCGTGATCGTCCACGGCGGCGGCTCCTTCGGCCACCACCACGCCGCCGAACACGGCGTGAGCGCGAGCGAGGGAATCCGCGACGTGGGCGGCATCATGGCCGTCCACGGCGCGATGAAGACCCTGAACCAGTTCGTCCTCTCGCGGCTACACGCCGTGGACGTGCCCGCGGTCCCGGTGCACCCGTTCTCGGCGGCCGCCCGCGACGCCGACGGCGACCTCACGCTGATGACCGAGCAGGTCGCGACGATGGTCGACGAGGGGTTCGTGCCGGTGCTCCACGGCGACGGCGTCGTCCACGCCGGCGAGGCCGTCACCGTCCTCTCGGGCGACGAACTCGTCACGGAACTGGCGGGCGCGCTCGAGGCCGACCGCGTGGGCCTCTGCTCGACGGTGCCGGGCGTCCTCGACGGCGACGACGAGGTGATCCCCCACATCGACGACTTCGACGAGGTCGCCGACGCGCTCGGGGCCAGCGATTCGACGGACGTGACCGGCGGGATGGCCGCGAAGGTGCGGGAGCTGCTCGCGCTCGGCTCGCCGGCGTACGTGTTCGGTCCCGACGCCGTCGGGACGTTCCTCGCGGGCGGGGACGCCGGGACGCGGATCGGGTGAGTCAGCGGGACGCGGATCGGGTGAGTCAGTCGTCGTCCGCGCCGTTAGACCCGACCCTCTCGGTGGCGTCGTCCGGGACGGCGTCGCGCTCCGCGTCGGGATACTGGAACGTCAGCGTGACCTCGTTGCCGCCGTCGTCGGTCCGGTCGAACGTGACCTCCCCGCCCGAGTGTTTCATCGCCCACTGAACGATCCACAGCCCCAGGCCGGCCGTGTGGTTGAGGTGGTCGATCGACCGGCGACCGGTCAGCACCTCGACCTCGAACGCCGGGATCTCCGGCGCCCCGTCGCGGACGCACAGCCGCGCTTCGTCGTCACCGGCTTCGAGCGAGACGGTCACCCGTGGGGTGCCGTCGGCGTGGTCGAACGCGTTGCCGAGGAGCTGGTCGACCGCCCGGTCGACGCTCTCGGTAGCGAGCCCGACGACACCGTCGTCGAGGGTGGCGTCGATGACGGCGTCCGGTCGCCGTGTCCGGGCCGCCTCGATGCGGTGGCGAACGAGGCAGGTGAGGTCCGTCGGCGTCGGGTCCGGGTCCCCGAGCATCATCCCGAGGATCGTCTGCTGGTTGTCGACGGTGTCGGTCAGCGCCGCCGCGGCCTCGGCGATCCGCTCGACGTTGTTCGCGACGCGGCCGCCCGACGGATGCGGTCGCACCGACCGAGTATCACGTTCAGCTTGTTTCGGAGCGTGTGCCGGACGACGTGGTGGGTGATCTCCAGTTGCCGCTCGCGGTCCTTCCGGGCGGTTATCTCCTGGGAGATGCCGATCAGGCCGGCGACCTCGCCGTCGCCGTCGGTCCACGGCACCTTCGAGGTCCGGAACCACCGGTCGGCCGACGCGTAGTGCTCCTCCTTGTTCACGATCGGCGTTCCGGTCTCGATCACGCGCAGGTCGTCCTCGTACGGCTCGCGCGCGTCCGATTCCGGGACGACGCCGTCGACGTCGCGTCGGCCGAGATACTCGTCGCCGAATCGGTGGATCCGTCTGTCGACGGGCGCCTCGCTCACCATCACGTGTCGTGCCTCGCCGTCCTTGACGTACGAGTGCATCGGGATCTCGGTGAAGAGCCGGTCGAACAGGGTCGCCTTCAGGGCGTCGAGCGAACGCCTGTCCCGCGGAAGCCCGCCGGCGACCGTCGGGCCGTCGTCGCCGGGGACGACGGAGGTGACCGCCGCCGCGACGCGCGCGGGGACGGACCGGTCCCCGTCGGCGCGGTCGTCCCCGTCGCGGTCGGCGGCGACGACATCGGCGAACGGGGTCGAGACGGCGCCCGCGGGCACCGATCCGTCGCTCGCGTCGACGACGAGCACGACGGGCGGCGGGGCCGTCAGCGTGGACAGCCGCCGATGGAGGTCGACCGCGGTGCCGTCGGCGAGCGTGAACGCGGTGACGATGCAATCGATCGCGTCGAGATCGCGATCGAGAGCGGCGGCGATCGAGTCGACGGTCGCGACCGACGACGACTCGGGGAGGGCACGTTCGAGAGCCGACGGCGGATCCGGCCGGCCTCCGTCCGCTCCGACCGCGAGGACCGCGAGCGCGCGGTCGGCGGGCGTCCCGTACATACCGAGAACTGACAGTACGGACGGATTAACCCTCCGTTTCGCATGAGTCCTCACTCAGCCAACAAGTCACAGACGGCGCCGCGTCCGGGGATCCCAGCCGGGGAACTCACCCGAACTGTCGCCGGAGCGCCCCCCGGATCGGCGCGCGCTGGACCAGGACGAACGCGGCGAAGATACAGCCGAATCCCCACGCGGTGCTCGCCGCGAGCGTCTCGCCGAGCACGAGGAACCCGAACAGCGCGGCGAAGGGCGGGATGGCGTACTCCAACAGCCCCGCCCGGATCGGGCCGAGCCGGTCGAGCAGTCGGAAGTACAGCAGGAACCCGCCGGCGCCGGGAACGACCGCGAGGTACGCGAGCCACGCCAGCCCGGTCGTCGACGGGTCGAGCGCGGCGGGCGACTGGCCGACGAGTGCGGCGGCGACGTGGAGCAACACCGCGCCGACGACGGCCATCCATGCCTGCAACGCGAGCGGCCCCAGCGTCGCGTCGTCCTCGCGGGTCGTCACCGCGCCCGCGACCCACGCGACGGCCGACCCGAACACGAACAGCGCGCCGAGGTTCGCGGCCGACCCGCCGGCGAGGGCCGCGCCCAGCCCCGTACCTGCTCTGCCTGCGAGCAGCCCGTCGCCGCGTGCGAGCACCCCATCGACCGCGAGTCGACCGGCGTCCGGGTCGGCGATCAGGAGGAGCCCGGCGAAACCGACGAGCAGGCCGACGGCGCCGACGGCGTCGATCCGCTCGTCCGGCCGGACCGCGCGGGCGGCGACGGGCGTGAGCACGGGGATCAGCCCGAGCAGCGTCGCCGCGACGGCGCTGGGGACGTACTGCTGTCCGGTGAACAACAGCGCGTGGTGGAGGCCGATGCTGAACGTCCCTCCGGCGAGGATCGGCGCGAGATCTCCCCACCCCGTCGGCCTGAACCGCCCGCCCGCGGCGACCGCGACGGCGACGAGCACCGCTGCGGCGATATCGAAGCGCAGCGCGGCGAGCAACACCGGCGGGAACTCCGCGAGGGCCGCCTTCGTCGCGACGAACGCCGTTCCCCACAACGCCGCGAGCGTGAGGAAGCCCAGCGCGTCGCGGTTCACCGCGTGCCCTCGCTCACAGCTCGAACCGGAGCCCGTCGCGTGCGACCCGCACGTCGCCGTCGAAGTGGCGGCCGATCGATTCGAGCATCTCCTCGTGGCGACCCTCGGTGTGGGGGTACAGGTGCGTGAGGTAGACGCGGTCGATGTCGCGGCCGGCGAGCGCCTCGCCCAACTGCGTCGGCGTCGGATGGTTGTCCACGTCGACCTCGTCGGGGAACGAACAGTCGTGCGCCAGCACGCGAGCGCCCTCGGCGAAGTTCGCGAGCCCCGCGAACGCCTCGGAGTCGCCCGAGAAGACGAAGTCGCCGCCGGCGGCGTCGTCTGCCCTGCCTTCCGCCGCGTCCGGGTCCGTGTCGTCGTCCGTCGCCTCGTCGTCGCCCCCGTCGTCAGCGGTGTCCGCTTCGCCGCCCCGGTCGGCGAACCGGTAGGCGAGACACTGTTTGGAGTGGCGGGTCTCGAACGCCTCGATCTCCAGGCCGGCCAGCGAGAACTCGGCGCCGGGGTGGACCTCGCGGACGCTCAGGTCGGCCCGGCCGTCGAGGTACTCGTAGGCGCCGACCGACAGCAGGTCGTCGAGCAGCGCCTTCGTGCCGGGCGGACCGACGACGTGGAGGCGCTCCTCGCCGGCGAGCCAGCGCGCCTTCAGGAGCGCGAGGAGGTCGGAGACGTGATCGAGGTGGTGATGCGTCAACAGGACCGTCGAGACGGCCTCGTAGCCGGGGTCGGTCTGGGAGAGCCGGTGGACGATCCCGGCGCCGCAGTCGACCAGCAGCGGGCGTCGGTCGCCCGGCGCGGACTCCACGAGCAGGCCGGTCTGGACGCGGTCGGCGACGGGCATCGCCGAGCCGGTCCCGAGGAACGTGACGCGCATGGTCGTGCGTCCGCGTCGGTCGGGGAAGGGGTTGCGGTTCGGGCGGACGATCCACCGTGCGATCGGAGACGATCCACCGTGCGCTCGGACGGACGACGTACCGTATCGCCCGGGTGGCGTGGCTCGCGACCCCCTGACCCCCACAACCCACTTACCGCCGCGGCACCTGGCGATCGCAATGACCGACGGTCGGGAGCTGCTCGCCGCGACCGACGCCGACTACGACTTCGATCCCGAAACCGTCGAGATCGCCGACGGCGACGTGCTCGAGCGGCTGGAACCGAGCGTCCGCGAGTGGTGGGTCGACCAGTTCGGCCCGTACGTCGGGGGCAACGGCGGGTTCTTCACGCCGCCACAGCGGGAGGCGATCCCGCTCATCGACGACCGCGAGAACTGTCTGGTCGCGTCGCCGACGGGGTCCGGAAAGACCCTCTCCGCGTTCACCGCGATCCTCAACGACCTCTTCCGCCGCGAGCGGGAGGCGGAGGGCGGCCTCGACGACGGCGTCTACTGCCTGTACGTCTCGCCGCTGAAGTCGCTCGCGAACGACATCACCCGCAACCTCGCGGAGCCGATCGAGGGGATCACGGCGAACCTCGCCGCCCGCGGCCACGACACCGAGATCCGACAGGCGATCCGCCACGGCGACACCCCCGACGGGGAGCGCCGGGCGATGCTGGAGTCGCCGCCGCACGTCCTCAACACGACGCCGGAGACGCTCGCCATCCTGCTGAACTCCCCGAAGTTCAAGGAGACGCTCCGCAGCGTCGAGTACGTCGTCGTCGACGAGATCCACTCGCTCGCGGACAACAAGCGCGGCACGCACCTCGCGGTCTCGCTGGAGCGGCTCGAACGGCTGTGTGAGGGGTCGCCGACGCGGATCGGCTGCTCGGCGACGATCGAGCCGCTGTCGACGATGGCGAAGTTCCTGGTGGGCGGGCAGGCGGGGGACGGCGAGGTCGACGCCGCCGGCGACGGCACGATCGACGCGGCAGACGGAACCGACGACGGCGTGGAGCCGTGGACGCCGCGCGACTGCGAGATCGTCGACACGCGGTTCGTCCGCGACTTCGACCTCCGGCTGGAGTGCCCGGCCGACGATCTGATCGACACTCCCCGCGACGTGGTCAACGAGCGGTTCTATGACCGCCTCCGCGAGCTGATCGACGGCCACGAGAACACGCTCGTGTTCACGAACACGCGCTCGGGGGCCGAGCGCGTGCTGACGAACCTCCGCGAGCGCTACGGCTACGACGAGGCCGACTCGGGCTGTCACCACGGGTCGATGTCGAAGGAGCACCGCGAGGCGGTCGAGGAGAAGCTGAAGTCCGGCGACGTGGACGTGGTCACCACCTCCACGTCGCTGGAGCTGGGGATCGACATGCCGCACGTCGACCTCGTGGTGCAGGTCGGATCCCCGAAATCGGTCGCCTCGCTGCTCCAGCGGGTCGGCCGCGCGGGCCACCGCCTCGGGCGGACCGTCGAGGGCCGGGTGATCGCGCTCGACCGCGACGAACTGGTCGAGTGTGCGGTGATGCTCCGGAAGGCCGAGGAGGGGTTCGTCGATCGCGTGTTCGTCCCCGAGAACGCCCAGGACGTGGCCGTCCAGCAGGTGTACGGGATGGCGATAAACGGCGTGAAGCGGGAGGCGGACGTGCGCGACACGCTCCGGTCGGCGTACCCGTACCGGAACTACTCCGACGCCGAGTGGGAGCAGCTCCTGCGGTATCTCACGGCCGACTACGAGGGGATGGAGGAACGGAACGCGTACGCGAAGGTGTGGCGCGACACCAACGACCCGCCGGACGGCGAGCACCACTACGAGGAGTTCGACGTTGGCGAGCCGCTGATCGGAAAGCGAGGCCGGCTGGCGCGCGTCATCTACATGACGAACATCGGCACGATCCCGGACTCGTTCACGATCGACGTGTTCGTGCGCGGCGGCGACGAGTGGGTCGGGCAACTCGACGAGGGCTACCTCGACACGCTGGAGCCGGGCGACGTGTTCCAGCTCGGCGGGTCGACGTACCAGTACAGCTACCGCCGGGGCTCGAAGGTGTACGTCGATCCGTCGAGCCAGCGGCCGACGGTTCCCTCGTGGTTCTCCGAGCGGCTCCCGCTCAGCTACGACCTCGGCCGGGAGATCCTGTCGTTCCAAGCGGAGGTGACGGACCGGCTCGCCGCCGGCGGGCCGGCGGACGCCCGGCGGTGGCTCAGGCGGCTCCCGCTCGACGAGAACGCCGTGCGCGCGATCACCCGGATGTTCGACGAGCAGCGCCGGTACCTCGGCCCGGAGGGGGTGTCGACGCCCGACCGGCTCGTCGTCGAGCAGGTGCTCGACCGCACCGAGTACCGCCGCCACTACCACGTCCACAGCGCCTACGGCCGCGAGTTCAACGACGGGCTCTCCCGGCTCGTCGCGTACCGCTGCTCGCGGCGGGCGAACGCGAACGTCCAGGTCGCCGTCGCCGACAACGGCTTCACCGTCACGATGCCGCTCAACCGGAAGGTGGACGTGGCGGACGTGATCGCCTCCATCGACCCCGAGGAGGCGTATCCGGACTTCCGGTCGGCGCTGCGGGGCACCGACCTGCTGAAGCGCTACTTCCGCATCAACGCGACGCGGTCGCTGATGATCCTGAAGCGGTACAAGGGGTACGAGAAGTCCGCAGCCCAACAGCAGGTGTCCGCGGAGATGCTCGTCTCCTTCGCAGAGGGCCTCGACTCGTTCGCGGTGCTGGAGGAGACGTACCGCGAGATCGTCGAGGACAAGCTGAACCTCGACGGGATCCGCGAGGTGCTCGCGGCGATCCGGGCCGGCGAGATCGATGTGGTCCGCCACGAGGTCGACGCGCCCTCGCCGCGGGCGTTCGGGCTGGCGACGCTGTCGGCCAGCGACACGGTGCTCGCCGAGGACGAGGACGCGGCGCTGGCGGAGTTCCACGCCCGCGTGATGGAGGAGTTGGACGACGGGGCGGACGAGGCCGGCGGGGTCGACGACGGGGGCGACGGGTACGACGGCGTCGACCTCGGGGGCGTGCTCGCCGACTCGGAGACGGCGACCGACCCCGATCGCGACTGATCGGCCCGCGGCCTGACCGCGGCCGCGACCACGTCCGGCGGCCAACCCCACAGCGTTTACCGGAGGCGACCGAACGCCGGGTATGGAATCGCTGGATCCGCGGGTCCGCCTCGCGTGGGTCGTCGGCGCGCTCGTCCCGGGCGGCGTGATACTCGCCGCCGGAGTGGTCGCCGAACGGATCGGCGCTCCGGTGTCGCCGGCGTGGGCCGCGGCGGTCGCGCTCGGCGTCGTCGTGCTCGGTCTCGTGGCCGCCGTCGTTCGCTATCGCGTGTGGCGGTTTGAGGTGCGCGAGGACTCGCTGTATCTCGTTCGCGGCGTCCTCACCCGGGTCGACACGTCGGTGCCGTACGTGCGCGTCCAGCACGTCGACACCCGGCGCGGACCCGTCGAGCGCGCGCTCGGGCTCGCCTCGGTCGTCGTCTACACGGCCGGCTCCCGCGGCGCCGACATCACGATCCCCGGGCTGACGCCGGCGCGGGCGAGCGAGCTCCGCGAGCGCCTGCGCGAGCTCGCGACCGAATCGGAGTTCGACGCCGTCTGATGACCCGACTGCATCCCGCCTCGGCCGCCGTCAGCGCGCTCCGCTCGGGCGGCCAACTGGCGCTGTTCGCGCTGTTCGCGAGCACCGCCTTCGCCGGGATGGGCGGCGACGGCCCCGGACCGGTGGCGTTTCTCGCGGTCCCGGGGGCGTTCCTCGTCGGCGCCGGCGCCGCGCTCGCCCGCTGGTACCGGTTCGAGTACGAGGTGCTGTCCGACCGGCTGGTCGTCAGATCCGGCGTCGTCTCCCGACAGGACCGGGAGATCCCCCTCCACCGCGTTCAGAACGTGGACGTGCGCCGCAGCATCCTCCAGCGGGCGCTCGGGCTCGCCACCGTGACCGTCGAGACGGCCGGCGGCGGCGCCACCGAGGCGACCCTCGACGCCGTCGGGAGCGACGAGGCCGACCGGCTCCGGGCGGAACTGGGTCGCCGCGGCCGGGGTGACGAGTCACGCGACGACCGCGAGTCGGCGTCCGATGACGCCTCCGAGGCGGAACGCGCCGGAACACGACAGTCGGCAACGGCCGCCGGCACGCCCGCGGCGACGGGATCCGCGGGTTCCGCTGAGTCGGGCGGGGTCGCCGCCGAGTCGGAGACGCTGTACGAACTCACGGGCCGACGATTCGCGACGCTGTGTGCGGTGTCGTTCCGCCCCGGCGCGGTGATCGCGCCGTTCGTCGGCGCGAGCCTCTTCGACGACCTGCTGTTCGACGGCGGCCGGCTGCTCGTGCGCTACGGGATCATCGACGTCGAGGTCGGCCCCGGCGACGTGCCGTCCCTCGGGACGGGCGACCTGCTGTCGCTGGGTCTGCTCGGCGCAGTCGGCTTCCTGCTGGTCGTGTGGGTCGTCAGCGCCGCGCTCACGTTCGTCCGCTACTACGGGTTCCGGCTCGAGCGCGTCGGCGACGAGCTCCGGTACGAGCGCGGCCTCCTCGGCCGCTACAGCGGGACGGTTCCCCTCTCGAAGGTCCAGACCGTCACCGTCTCAGAGAACGCCGTCATGCGCCGGCTCGGCTACGCGAGCCTCGCGATCGAGACGGCCGGGTACGCCCCGGGTTCGGGGGGTGGGGGCGGCGGCGACGGCGGCGCCGAGACGGCGGTTCCGCTGGACACCCGGTCTCGGGTCGTCGCGCTCGCCGACGACGTGCGGGCCGAACTGGGCACAGACGCCGAGGTGGAGGCGGATGATGGAGGCCCCTCGGGCGGCTCGGGCGACCCGGACGACGCCTTCGGCGTCGATGCCGTCCAACGCCCGCCGACGCGCGCCAGACGGCGGTACGTCGCCCGCTACGCGCTCGCGGCGCTCGCGGCGACGGCCGTCGCGGTCGGTATCGATCGGCTCGTGTTCGACCTCCCGGGGGCCCTCCCCCTGCTCCCGCTGGTCGGCGTCGCGCTGGCGCCGATCGCGGGACACCTGACGTGGGCGAACCGCGGACACGCGACCGTCGACGACGGGTTCGTCACCCGGACCGGGGTGCTGCGTCGACACACCCGGTTGGTGCCGTACTTCCGGCTCCAGACGGTGTTCGTCTCCCGGACCGTCTTCCAGCGCCGGCGGAACCTCGCGTCCGTCGTCGGCGACTCGGCGTCCTCCTCGGGACTGCTCGGCGGCGACGCGGTCGCCTACGACCTCGACGCCGCGGACGCCGACGCGCTCCGCGAGGAGCTGCTCGACCGGCTGGAGGACGACCTCGCCGTCCGGCGACGAGCGCGCGTAGAACGGCGGCGTCGCCTCGGAGGCGACGTGGAACCGGACGCGGGGGCGGACGCCGCCGGTCCGCGGCACAGACCCGACTCGGTCGCGACCAACGGTCGAGGGGCCGACGGCGGCGACGGAGGGGACGCCGACGACGACGAGGGGGGCGACACCGAGGACGGGGAGGACGGCGGCGATCGACGACCGGACCGCGACGGGGAACGGGACGGCTGAGTCGCCGGCGATGCGGACGCCGCCGGCGGTGTCGCCGACCGATCATCGCCGCGCCCAATCGAGCATCCGCGCGTAGAACGGCTCGGACGCGAGCGCCTCGGCGTCCCCGACGAGACACAGCGCCTTCTTCGCCCGCGTCAGCGCGACGTTGACGCGGCGGGTGTCCTCGAAGATCGGGCCGTCGAGGTCGCCCGTCGCGACGAACGAGACGACGATCACCTCCTCGCTCGACCCCTGGAAGCGGTCGACCGTGTCGACGGTCACGTCCGTCCGGCGACCGATCTCCGCGACCTGCGCGCGGAACGGCGCGATGACGCCGATGTCCTCGGGATCGACGCCGGCGGCGACGTACCCGTCGACCACCTCGGCGACGCGGTCGGCCTCCAGGGGGTTGGCGTTGCCCTCGCGGTCGCCGTCGGGGTCGACGAACGAGACGGGATCCCGCAGCTCCGCAGGGAGGTCCGCGGTGTCGACGCCGAGATCCGCGAGCGTCTGGCCCGCCACCTCGGGCGTCGCCGGTCGGAGGTCCCCGTCGTAGAACTCCCGAGAGGAGAACGCCTGAATGCGCTGGCTCATGCGGTACTGGCGGTCGAGCATGACGCCCGCGTCGGGGTGCTCCTCGATGAGGCGCTGGAACAGCGACTCGCGCAGGCGGTTCTGGGCGCGCACGACCGGCGGAAGCTGCTCGTGGTCGCCGACGAGGACGAACCGGTCGGCGAGGTTGATCGCGGCGAGGGTCCCCGGCTCGGTGAGCTGGGAGGCCTCGTCGACGAGCGCAACGTCGAACTCCTGCTCGCGCATCGTCCGCGACCCACAGGAGGAGGTGGTGGCGGCGACGACCGACGCCGAGTTCAGCTTCGCCGCGCGGTCGTTCGGATCCCCGCGCGTGACCAGGCGGATGTCCTGCATGTCGCCGCGGACGCCCGTCTCGGTGCCCACGCGGAGGACATCGGTGAATCCCTGCGCCCGCAGCGCCTCGACGGCGTTGTCGACCGCGCGGTTCGTGAACGCCGACAGGAGGACCCTGTCGCCGCGCTCGACGAGCGCGCGGACGATGCGGGCGATGGTGTACGTCTTGCCCGTCCCCGGCGGCCCGTGGACGAGCGCGAAGTCCTCGGCGGTGACCGCTCGCTCGACGGCGGCGTTCTGCGCCTCGTTGTTGTCGATGAACGGCGTCGCGTCGGCCTCGCGAGCGCCGAAGGCGGGGTCCCGGCGGCCGAACAGCACGTCCTTCCGGTCGGGGTCGCCCTTGAGCACGAAGTCGTGGACGGCGGTATGCATCCGCGAGACGGACAGTTCCGAGGGGTATACGTCGAGACGGCACAGCTTCACGGGCTCGTCCGTCTCGACGACGACCTCGTCGCCCAGTTTCTGGATCCGGCCCAACTCGGAGTGGCCCGACGCGGGATCGCCGTCCGAGGCGAGCGCCACGTCGCCCTCGCGGAGCTTCGAGACGGCGTCGGACTCCTTGCGGGCGGTGAGTCGCCACCGGCCGTCGCCGAGCGGCTCCTCCGAGACCGGCTCCAGGTCGATCAGCGCGCGGTCGTCGGCCGCGCGCTCCTCGGCAGTCTGCTCCCACAGTTTCCGGTACTCGGCGTGTGTCTCGCGGCGTTCCTCCTCCAGCGCGCGATAGGTCTCATCGAAGTACTCGCGTTCCTCCTCGGGGAGCGCCGTCCCGATCTGCCCGGCCTTCGACTCCTGGTCGAGACGGCCCGAGACGACCATGCAGGTGTCCTGCTCGAAACAGTACTCGCATTTCGCGTCGGCCTCGTAGCCCGACGGAACGCTCATGTCGAACTCCGTCGCTGCGATCTCGTTGCGCTGGCGGACGACGAACTCCAGCAGCCCCTTCCCGACGGAGAACTCCTTGGCCGGCGAGAGGTCGCCCGACTCCTCGCCGCGGTCCAGGGCGGTGTTTTTCGTGTACAGCAGGGTGCCGGTGTCGGCGTCGACGCCGCGTTCGCGCAGGAGGAGCGCGTAGCAGGCCGCCTGGATCTTGTCCTGGAACCGCGGCTCGCGGTTGGTGTTCTTGCCCGTCTTGAGCTCGACGGGCTGGCCCCGCCGCAGGGCGTCGGCGCGCCCCTTCACGCCGAAGGTCGGCGAGATGAGCGTGTACTCCGAGCGCCACTCCGACTCGTCGGGGCCGCCGTCCCACTCCGAGAGGGAGGCGTTCGAGGCGTCGTCGGCGCCTTCCGACGTGTCGCCGCCGGCGTCTTCGGACGCGTCGTCGCCGGCGCCGGTGGATCCGCTATCCGCGCCCGCGGACGCGTCGCCGTCGGTCGCGAGCGTCCCCTGGTTGAGCCACCCCTCGATCGCGGCGGCGTTGCGGCGCACCTCGTCGGCGACCTCCTCGCGTTCCATCCCGAGCAGGCCGAGCTCGAGCCCGGCCTCCGCGACGCGGTCCTCGATGGACTCCTCCAACTCGACCCCGCGAAGCAGGTCGCCGAACACCTCGTGGACGACCGTCCCCTTCACCACGGGGTAGTTCAGCGGGATGCCCGAGAGCTTGTTCAGGTAGTACATCCGCGGGCACTGCACCCACGAGCGGATGTCGGTCACGTCGACGAGGAAGTCGGGTTCGAGCACGACGTACGACTCCTTCGAGGTGGTGTACCCCTCGCGGTCGCCGTAGTCGTCGCGCTCGGCGTCGGTGACGAGCAGTTCCATGCCCGGCTCGGCGTGCTCGGCGGTGTGGGTCCACTTCCCCCAGAGGGTGACGGTGACCGGATCCGAGGCACCCCCATCCGGTCGGACCGTCAACTCGGCGAGGTCCCGCTCGCCGTAGCGCGTGCTCACCTGCCGGACCTCGCCGACTTCCGAGAGGGGACCGCGAACGTTCACTACCGGAGGGGGCGGGCGCTCGGGAAAAACGGTGTCGGTGCCGTCGGTACACCCTCGCACTCGCTCGCCGACGGCGACTGACCGAAATGGGGGGACCGGGCCGGAACAGGTCGAACTGGCTGGTCGCGGTGCGTCGTCACTCCCGCGGGGAGAACTCGACGCCGCGGACCTCGATCGTCGCTCCGCCGTCCGCCGCGTCGTCGACGGAGACGGTCCACCCGTGAGCGTCGGCGATCTCGGCGACGATCGCGAGCCCGAAGCCGGTGCCGTTCGCGGCCGTCGAGTACCCGCTTTCGAGCGCCCGATCGCGGACGGCCGCGGGCATCCCCGGCCCGTCGTCCGCGACGCGGAACCCGTCCTCGAGGTCCTCGACGGTGACGGCTACGTCGGTGCCGGCGTGGTCGACCGCGTTGCGAAACAGGTTCTCGAGCAACTGTGCGAGGCGGTCGGGGTCGGCGACGACGCGCCCCGTCGCCCCGATCGACGCGCTCGCGTTCGACCCCTCAGTCGCGGTCTCCCACGCCGACTCGGCGATCTGCGCGAGGTCGACCGGTTCGGTCTCGTCGATCACGGCGCCCTCGCGCGCGAGCATCAGCAGGTCGTCGACGAGCGTCGTCATGTCCTCAACCGCCCGCTCGGCGCGTTCGAGGTGCTCCTCGTCGCCGGTCTCTCGCGCCAGCTCGAGCGAGCCCGAGAGGACGTTCAGCGGGTTTCGCAGGTCGTGGGAGACGACGCTCGCGAACGATTCGAGCCGTTCGTTCTTCCGGCGCAGCGCGTCCTCGCGCCGCTTGCGTTCGGAGATGTCGCGGATGACGCCGACCCGACCGAGCTCGATATCGCCGCTCGTCACCCGCCTGAACCGGAGTTCCGCGGGGAACCGGTCGCCGTCGGCCGTGAGGAAGTCGTACTCGACGACCCCGACGTCGCGCTCGCCGGCGGCGATCTCCGCCAGCGCCGTCTGTGCCCGGTCGGCCGCCTCGTCGGTGGCCCAGTCGTAGATGTGGGTCCCGATCAGCGTCTCGACATCGACGCCCTTCATCTCCGCGTAGCGCCGGTTGACGTAGACGATCTGGCCGTCCGGGTCGAGGGCGTACACCCCGTCGTCGAGGTCGTCGAGGACGGTTTCATACAGCCGCAGCTCTCGGTCGCGGCAGTCGCCGTCGGTGGGCGGATCCTGGGTGTCGGTCATCGGCGCGTCTCGGCCGTCCATCGGACTATCGTGGCAAAACTGTACCGTCTACGACGATCGAGGCGCCGCGATCATCGCGCGACGGGATCACCGCGGAACGTCAGCGGACAGTCGGGCCCCGACACCGTACCCATCGGTGTTTATCCGGCGGGACCGCGGATCACGCGGTATGGACTATCTCGCGGTCGCGGTGCGCTGGCGCGAGCTCGCGGCCGACTCCGACGGCGCGCTGGCGGGCAAACACCGCGTGCTCACGCGGACGGTCGCGCCGGCGATGCGGGAGGCCGCGGCGGAGGGTGCGGTGGCGCTGTGGTTTCACTCCTTCTGGGACGCCGCCGGCCGCTATGAGGTGCCGACGCTGCGGGTCGTCTGCGGCGTCGAGGAGGGTGTCGACCCGGCGGTCGCCGGCGCGGACGCCGCCGACGCGCTGGCGGCGCGGGGGGTCCCCGACGACGCCTACGATGTCGACCTCGGGTACGACGCCGAGCGGCTGCGCGGCTACTGGGGCGGCTCTCTCGACACGTGGGTCGAGGCGAAGTCGCGGCTGTCGACGCTCGCGGTCGCGGCGATCGAGGGCGAGCTGGGCGGGTCGTACGCGTTCCACCGGACCGTGAACCGTCCGGGCCACGTCTGGGCGAACATGCTCGGCTGCTCGTATCTCGCGGAGGCGGGCGTCTACACCGCCCTCGCCAGGGGATACCTCCGGCAGCTCAACCTCGGCGAGGGGCCGCAGTCGGACGCCGTCCGCGAGGCGATGGCCGCCCTCGACGCCGCGGCCGACCACCTCCCCGACCCGATGCGTGAACTCGACAGCGAGGAGCTGGCGGCGGTCAACGCCAGCGGTACCCGAACGCCGGGGAGCGACCAGTAGCGGCGAGCGGGGGAACCCGGCGGGTTCGGGATCCGGGGGCCGGGCCTGCTGGGGATACGGCTCATCCGTCACCCGTCCTCCGCGAGCGCCTCGTCGACCCACTCCGGTCGGGGGACCTCGGTATTCGAGACGTTCGTGACGCGGAACTCGACGGTCACACGCGCCGGCCGGCCGTACTCGTCGGTCCGGTAGGTCGCCGTGATCGACCGGACGAAGCCCTCCCCGGTGACGAGCACGCGCAGGCTCACGTTCGTCCGAAGCGGTCGGTACCGTTGTTCGGCGGACGCCTCCGTCAGCACGTGGAGCGTCTCCCCGTCGCGCGTCGTCGTCCCCGCATACTGGAGTTCGTATCCGGAGAGGATGGTCTCGACGGCGGCGGCGCCCGTTCGGTCGAACAACTGCCGGGTCGGCACGTCGGTGTCGAGCGTCACCGACCGGTTCCCGTCGGGCCAGCGACGGACGGTGACGGTGTCGTTGCGCCAGTAGGAGACGTTGAACGTCCGACCGTCCGCCCGCCGGTACGGCGTCTCGGTGATCCGTCGACTGAAGAACTGCGCGAGGCCGTCCGTCCGGGAGCGCCGGAACCCGTCGAGGATCACGGTCCCGTCGTCCGCGACGACGCGGCGGCTCGTCCGAACCGTCACGGGCCGGCCGTCGAGCGCCTCCTCGTGGGCCGCCACCAGGGCACGGCGGTCGATCCCGGATGCACTGGCGTTCACGCCGGGCGGCCGGGCCGGCGTCTCCGGGGTGGCCGTGGGGGTCGGGGTCCCCGCGAGCGCGGGAGCGACGGTGCGCGCGTCGCCCCCGGGCGACCCCGTCGTGCCGCACCCGGCGAGCACGAGACACAGACACGCGAGGACCGCGGCCGGACGGCGCATCGCGACGGGACCCGGCTACCCCCCGTCGGTCGTCTCGAACGTCACCGTCGTCAGGTCGCGGTCGAGGTGACACACCTCGTGGGGCGGGTCGCCCCGAACCTCGGCGATACGATATTCCTCGTCGAAATCGGCCCCCAGCGGTTCGCACAGCTCGTGGCTCGGGCAGTCGACGTGCGGACACGGCCCCTCCAGCGACGCGCGCGATCCGGCGTACGCACCGCGCGAGGCGACGTTCGCGGTGATCTCGGCGGGCTCGACCTCCACGGCGCGGACGCTCGCGTCCGCGTGGACGGCGCAGTCCAGCGCCTGCGTCCCGTCGCGGACGCCGGTCACCCGGTAGCGCCGCCCCTCGACGAGGTTGAGACACTGCCCGCGGTAGGGACAGCCCTCGCAGGCGCTCGACTCCCCTCCGTAGACGAACTCGGTGCCCTCGGTCGCGAGTCGCGTGCCGATGAGCGTGACGGTGGACATGTCTCGATCATCCCGCGCGCCGCAGATAACGGCGTCGGCGAGGGGCTCCGGGCGTCGCCACCGGCCGTTCCGGGAAGGGGTCGCCGGCGGCGGCGACCCGGCGCCGCGTCACTCCTCGCCGAGCAGGTCGTCGAGCGCGTCGAGGTACGCCTCCCGCGGGACCTGGTAGGCGCCGCGGTGGTCGATCTCGCCGGCGACGAACCGCTCGGTCACGTCGCGAACGCCGTCGAGCGCGGCCGTCCGGTCGTCGAACGTCGTCGACTCGACCTCCACTTCCGGTTCGAGAAACAGCGTCACGTGCCACTCGTCGGTTCGCCGCTGCCCCGACCCAGGCCGCGCGCGGCGGGAGCCGTTCGTGAGGTACACCGTCGGGAGACACGGCGCGGGGAAGCGGTCGGCGTCGAACACGTCCGGCCGGAACACCACGATCGCGCGGCCGTTCGGCTCCTCGTTCCACAGCCGCCAGCCGTCGGCGAGCGTGTCGGGGTCGAGGGCGTCGAGATCGAACGCGTCGGTGTCGCGCGCGCCCGTGTCGAGCCCGTCGCTATCGAGCGCGCTGCCCTCGGTCGCCCCCCCGTTCTCGTCGTCGCTCCCGGGTTCGTCGACCGGGGGCCGCCCGTCGCCGTCGTCGGTCATGGCGGCCCTTGCCCCCCCGGCGGCTTAGGCGCCACGCTCGCGACCCCGTGACCACGCTTTCTTCCGGTAAATACGATGCACGGAGCCCCTATCGGTGGTATTCGGGACAGACATCGATCACACAACCGATCGAGGGCGCGACGGTACCGGCCCCGTTTGCCGACAGGCTTATGTGTGTTAACACCCACCACAACATATAGTCTCGGTCCGACCACGGGACGGAGGCAACGACCCCCACCGGCCGCCCTCACGACGAGTTCTGTTGGAGACGCAGCCCAGGCCGGATCCCCGCGCGGTCGTGTGGCACGAGCGGACACGACGGTCCGGCGGCGCCCGGATCGGGGTCAGCCGACGGAGCGGGCGTCGGCGTCGACACCGGGTGCCCACGAGCGGGACCGTCGCGGTCGTCCCCGCACACGTGGCTACCAATGAGTGAACAGACCGACAACGCGAACGACCGCGCGTCAGGGGAGGTATCGAGCACGCACACCCTCGAGGAGCTCAGCCGGGAATACAAGCGATCGGTCCCCGAGGACCTCAGGGAAGCGAAGCCGTTCGAGTGGTATCTCCGGGAGGTCACGACCGACCCCAAAGTCGCACGCAACGCCCACCAGCGCGTCGCCGACATGTTCGACCACTACGGCACGCGCTACGACGAGGACGCGGGCGTCGTGGAGTACCTGCTCGCCTCGGAGGACCCGCTCCACGACGGCGAGAACGCCTTCTACGGCCGGGAGGTCCACGAGTCGATCCACGAGTTCGTCAACAAGGTGAAATCGGGCGCGCGCGGGCTCGGCCCCGAGAAGCGCATCAAGCTGCTGTTGGGCCCGGTCGGCTCGGGCAAGAGCCACTTCGACTGGCTCGTCCGGCGCTACTTCGAGGACTACACCCGCAGCGACGAGGGGCGCATGTACACCTTCAGGTGGACCGACCTCTGTTCGGTCATCGAGGACCAGGACCCCGCCGACGACACCGTTCGCTCGGCGATGAACCAGGAGCCACTCGTCTTGCTTCCGCAGGACCAGCGCGACGAGGTGATCGAGGAGCTGAACGGGAACCTCGACGCCCCGTACACCGTCCGCAACGAGCAGAGCCTCGACCCCGCGTCTGGCTTCTACATGGACGAGCTGCTCGCCCACTACGAGGACGACCTGCAGGCGGTGCTGGAGAACCACGTCGAGGTGGTGCGGCTCGTCGCCGACGAGAACCAGCGCCGCTGCATCGAGACGTTCGAACCCAAGGACAAGAAGAACCAGGACGAGACGGAGCTCACCGGCGACGTGAACTACTCGAAGCTCGCGGTGTACGGCGAGAACGACCCGCGGGCGTTCGACTACGCCGGCGCGTTCTGCAACGCCAACCGCGGCATCTTCTCGGGCGAGGAGCTGTTGAAGCTCCAGCGGGAGTTCCTCTACGACTTCCTGCACGCCAGCCAGGAGCAGACGATCAAGCCGCGCAACAACCCGCGGATCGACATCGACCAGGTGATCGTCGGCCGGACGAACATGCCCGAGTACCGCGACAAGAAGGGCGACGAGAAGATGGAGGCGTTCAACGACCGGACCAAGCGGATCGACTACCCGTACGTCCTGGAGTACGACGAGGAGGCGGAGATCTACCGGAAGATGCTCCGCAACGCCGACGTGCCCGACATCCACATCGAGCCCCACGCGATGGAGATGGCGGGTCTCTTCGGCGTGCTCACCCGGATCGAGGAGCCGACCGACGAGTCCGTCTCGCTGGTCCAGAAGGCGAAGGCGTACAACGGGGAGATCGACGAGACCGACGAGATCGACGAGCGCAAGCTCAGGGAGAACGGCGACCGCGCCGCCGACATCGCCGAGGGGATGGAGGGCGTCTCCGCGCGGTTCATCGGCGACGAGATCGCCGAGGCGATCATGGACTCCCGCCACCGGGGCCGCGGCTACCTCTCGCCGCTGGCGGTGTTCAAACACTTCGAGACGAACCTCGAGAACCACGGGTCGATCCCCGAGGAGAACCTCGACACGTACCACCGCTACCTCGAGCTCGTCCGCGAGGAGTACAAAGAGCGCGCCATCGAGGACGTGCGCCACGCGCTGGCGTACGACGTCGACGAGATCCGCCGCCAGGGCGAGAAGTACATGGACCACGTGATGGCGTACATCGACGACACCACCGTCGAGGACGACCTCACCGGGCGCGAGCAGGAGCCAGACGAGACGTTCCTCCGGTCGGTCGAGGAGAAGCTGGAGGTGCCCGGCGACCGCAAGGACGACTTCCGCCAGGAGGTCGCAAACTGGGTGAGTCGCCGCGCCCGCGAGGGGTCGAGCTTCGACCCGCAGGAGAACGACCGGCTCCGGCGCGCCCTCGAGCGCAAGCTCTGGGAGGACAAGAAACACAACATCAACTTCTCCGCGCTGGTGTCGGCCGGGGAGCTCGACGACGACGAACGGGCCGCGTGGGTCGACGCCCTGACCGAGCAGGGCTACTCCGCGGAGGGCGCCCGCGAGGTGCTGGAGTTCGCCGGCGCGGAGGTCGCGAAAAGCGAACTCGAGGAGTGAGCATGACCGATTACCTCGCGCGCGCCGACGAGGCGCTGGAGGGCGCCTACGAGCCGCCGCGCTCGCTCGCGGAGTTCGTCGACCTCGCCTTCGAGCGCCCCGACGCCGTCAGCCACGCCGCCAAGTACCTCCTGTCGGCGATCGAGTCGATGGGCACCCGAACCGTCGTCGAGGAGGGCGTCGAGCGCGAGCGCTACCGCTTCTTCGACGACCCGGCGAACGACGGCGAGCACGCCGTGCTCGGCAACACGGGCGTGCTCAACGCCTTCGTCGACGACCTCCGCACGGTCGCGGCCGGCCGCGGGAAAGACGAGAAGATCCACTGGTTCGACGGGCCGACCGCGACCGGGAAATCCGAGCTGAAGCGCTGTCTGATCAACGGCCTGCGGGCGTACTCGCGGACGGAGGAGGGCCGGCGCTACACGATCGAGTGGAACATCGCCGCCCGCGAGGAAGAGCGCGGGCTGAGCTACGCCGCCGGCGACGACGCCGAGGACGACTGGTACGAATCGCCCGTGCAGGCGAACCCGCTGTCGGTGTTCCCCGAGGAGGTCCGCGACGACCTCGTGGCGGCGCTCAACGAGGCCCACGACGACCACGTCCCGATCCGGGCGGAGTCGGACCTCGACCCGTTCAGCCGGGAGGCGTTCGACATCCTCGAGGAGCGGTACCGTCGGGAGGGCCGCCGGGACCTGTTCTCGTCTGCGACGGACCGGCGCCACCTCCGGGTGAAAAACTACGTCGTCGACGTGGGTCGCGGCGTCGGCGTCCTCCACGCCGAGGACGACGGCAGCCCGAAGGAGCGACTCGTCGGCTCGTGGATGCCCGGGATGCTCCGCGAGCTGGGCGCCCGCGGCCGCAAGGACGCCCGCGCGTTCAGCTACGACGGCGTGCTCTCGCAGGGAAACGGCCTACTCACCGTCGTCGAGGACGCCAGCCAGCACGCCGACCTGCTCCGCAAGCTGCTCAACGTCCCCGACGAGAAGCGGGTGAAGCTCGACAAGAGCATCGGAATGGATCTGGACACTCAGCTGGTCGTCATCTCGAACCCCGACCTGGACGCGGAGCTGGAGCAGTTCGCCGACCGCAACGACCGCGACCCGCTGAAGGCGCTCAAGCGTCGCCTCGACCGCCACGAGTTCCGTTACCTCACCAGCGTCTCGCTGGAGACGGAGCTGATTCACCGAGAGTTGACCGACGAGACGACCGTCTGGGCGGCCGAGATCGACGCGGAGGACCCCGAGACCGAACACGAGCGGCTGCGCGAGCGGATGGCCGCGCCGCTGTCGGTACGGATGCGTGACGACCGGGGCCAGCTCCGCGAGCGCGAGCTTGCGCCCCACGCGCTGGAGGCGGCGGCGACGTACGCCGTCGTCAGTCGGCTCGACGGCGAGGACCTCCCCGCCTCGATCGGGCTGATCGACAAGGCGCAGCTGTTCGACACGGGGACGGTCGCCGACGGCGAGGAGCGGATCGACGCCGACGAGTTCGACTTCGACGGCGAGGACGGCGCCCACGGCATCCCTGTCACGTACACGCGGGACACGATCGCGGACCTGCTGCACGGCGAGACCGACCGCGCGCACCCCGACCTCCCGGTCGAGGACGTGCTCACCCCCGAGGACGTGCTCAACGCCATGGCCGATGGGCTTTCGACGGCGCCGGTGTTCTCGCGCGCGGAGATCGCCGAGTACGAGAGCCGGCTGGCGACCGTGAAGGACCACGCCTTCGAGCTCCAGGAGGCGGACGTGCTCGATGCGGTGCTGTCGGACAAGGGCGTCCCGGAGGAGACGGTCGCCGAGTACGTCGAGCACGTGTTCGCGTGGGACGCCGACGAGCAGGTGGACACCGACCGCGGACAGGCGGACCCGGACCCGCTGCTGATGAAGGTGTTCGAGACCGAGCACCTGGGCCGGTTCGACGAGGACGAGTACGCCGGCAACGAACCGAGCGACGCCGTCGAGGAGTTCCGCAGGGAGACGGTGATCACGGCGCTGAACCGCTACGCGTGGGAGCACCGCGACGACGAGTTCGCCGTCGAGGACGTGGACCTCTCGACGGTCCCGGTGATCCGCGCCGTGCTGGAGGCGCACTCGTGGGAGGACGTCCGCCGCATCTACGACGACTTCGACCCCGCCCAGTGGGAGGACCCGCCCGCGAACACCGAGACCGCCCGGGTGAAGCGGGCGGCGATCGAACACATGACGACCGAACAGGGGTACAGCGAGGCGTCCGCCGAGCTGGCCAGCAGGCGCGTGATGCGCGAGGTGAAGGGACGATGGGACTGAGGGAGGACCTCGAACGGTTCCGGGAGATCGGCGACGAGCGACGCCCGGACCTCGAGGAGTTCATCCGCGAGGGCGACCTCTCGGGCTCCTCGCGCGATCGGGTTCGGATCCCGGTGAAGCTCGTCGACCTCCCGGGATTCGAGTACGACCGCCGGGACATGGGCGGCGTCGGTCAGGGCGACGGCGACACGCCAGAGCCGGGCCAGCCCGTCGACGTGCCCGGCGACCCCGGGGACGGCGACGGCGACGGCGACGAGGAGGGCGAGCCCGGCGAGGAGGGCGGCGAGCACGGCTACTACGAGATGGACCCCGAGGAGTTCGCCCGCGAGCTCGACGAGGAGCTCGGGCTCGACCTGGAGCCGAAGGGAAAACGCGTCGTCGAGGAGGTGGAGGGCGACTTCACCGAGCTGACGCGCGCGGGACCCAACTCGACGCTCGATTTCGAGCAACTGTTCAAGCGTGGCCTCAAGCGGAAGCTCGCCACCGACTTCGACGAGTCGTACGTCCGGGAGGCGTGCCGGGTCGCCGGCGCCGACGCCCGCGACGTCTTCGAGTTCTGTCGCGAGGGGAACGTGCTCGTCTCGCTGGCGTGGATCCGCGAGGCGATGAGCGACCTCGAGGCCGAGGGCGTCCCGCTGGACGAGTACGACGACTTCGACGACTTCGCCGCGCGGGTCGAGCGCGACCCGGTCACCGAGCGCATCCGGCGCGACGGGCTGCGGGACGTGCCGTTCCGCCGCGAGGACGAGCGTTACCGCCAGCCCGAGGTGATCGAGAAGAAGCAGAAGAACGTCGTCGTCGTCAACATCCGCGACGTGAGCGGGTCGATGCGCGAGACGAAACGCGAGCTCGTCGAGCGCACGTTCACGCCGCTGGACTGGTATCTCACCGGCAAGTACGACGAGGCGGAGTTCCGCTACGTCGCCCACGACGCCGACGCCTGGGAGGTCGAGCGCGGGGAGTTCTTCGGCATCCGCTCGGGCGGTGGGACCCGCATCTCCAGCGCCTACGAGCTGGCCGCCGAGATCCTCGAGGAGTACCCCTGGAGCGAGTGGAACCGCTACGTGTTCGCCGCCGGCGACTCCGAGAACTCCAGCAACGACACCGTCGAGAACGTCGTGCCGCTGATGCGCGAGATCCCCGCGAACCTCCACGCGTACGTGGAGACCCAGCCCGGCGGAAACACGATCAACGCCACCCACGCCGAGGAGATCGAACGGGAGCTGGCCGACCGCGACAACGTCGCCGTCGCCCGCGTCGCCGGGAGCGACGACGTACCCGACGCGATCCGGACGATCCTCTCGACGGAGGACGGAACGGAGGACACCTGAGATGATCCACGACGACAGAGTCGCGACCCGACGCGTCGCCGCCGAGCTGGAGGAGCCGGCCGAGCGGGCGAGGGAACTCGCCCGGAAGCTGGGCCTCCGGCCGTACCCGGTGAACTACTGGGTCGTGACCCACGACGAGATGAACGAACTCATCGCCTACGACGGGTTCCAGACGCGGTACCCGCACTGGCGGTGGGGGATGAAGTACGACCGCCAGCGCAAGCAGGACACCTTCGGCATGGGAAAGGCGTTCGAGATCGTCAACAACGACAACCCCTGTCACGCGTTCCTGCAGGAGTCGAACGCGCCCGCCGACCAGAAGGCGGTGATCACCCACGTCGAGGCGCACGCGGACTTCTTCCGCAACAACGAGTGGTTCGGCCGCTTCGCGGGCGAGCGCGAGGACCCCGACGCCGCCGCGATGCTGGAGCGCCACGCCGAGACGATCGCGAGCCACGTCGACGACCCGGAGATCGACCGCGAGGACGTCGAGCGGCTCATCGACGCCGTGTTGTGCGTCGAGGACACCATCGATCAGCACCGCGCGCTCGCTGCCGAGCGCGGCGGCGACGAGGAGCTGGAGGAGGACCTGGCCGACATCGAGGAGCGGCTCGACCGGCTCGGCCTGTCGGCGGACGTGCGCGATCAGGTGTTCGATCAGGACTGGGTGGACGCCCAGCGCGACCGCGACCGCCTGCCCGAGCCGCGACCGGACGTGCTCGCGTACCTCCGCGAGCACGGCAAGCGGTACGACGAGGAGGAGGGGAAAGCCGTCGAACGCGAGCCGTGGATGGACGAGGTGATCGAGATCCTGCGCCGGGAGGCGTACTACTTCGCGCCACAGCGGCTCACGAAGGTCATGAACGAGGGGTGGGCCAGCTACTGGGAGTCGCTGATGATGGGCGACGAGCGCTTCGCCGGCGACGACGAGTTCGTCACCTACGCCGACCACATGGCGCGGGTGCTCGGCTCGTCCGGGCTGAACCCCTACAAGCTCGGCTTCGAGATCTGGCGGTACGTCGAGAACGGCGCGAACCGCCGCGAGGTCGTCGACAAGCTGCTGCGCGTCGAGGGGGTCACGTGGCGTACCTTCCACGACGTGATCGACTTCGAGGAGGTCGCCGACCATCTGGAGCCCGACCCCGAGATCGCGGGCGTCACGGCCGACACGCTCGACGAGCTGGACCCCGAGGATCCGCGCGTCGACGCCGACGCGCTCGCGCGGGCGAAGGCGGGCGAGCTCGACGCGGACGCGTACCCGTGGGCCGTGCTCACCTACGAGGGGCTGTGCGAGCGGCACTTCTCGCTGTCGAAGCCGGCGAACCGCGGCTTCCTCGAACGGATCGGCCGCTCGGAGCTGGAGCGGGTCGCGCGGTACATGTTCGACGACGAGGTGTACCCGGACGTGGCGTCGGCGCTGGCGGACGTGGACTACGGCGCCGGCTGGGAGCGCATGCGCGAGGTGCGCGAGAGCCACAACGACGTGACGTTCATCGACGAGTTCCTCACCGAGGAGTTCGTCGTCGAGGGGAACTACTTCACCTACGAGTACTCCGAGGCCGCCGAGGGGTACCGCGTCGCCAGCGTGGACCCCGACGACGTGAAGCGGAAGCTCCTCCTCCGGTTCACGAACTTCGGGAAGCCGACGGTCGCGGTGTACGACGGCAACTACGACAACCGCGGGGAGCTCCTCCTGGGCCACCGCTACAACGGCGTCGCGCTCGACATCGGGCAGGCGAAACAGACGCTCGAACGCGTGTTCGACCTGTGGGGGCGGCCGGTGAACCTCGCGACGATCGTCACCGAGTACGACGACCACGAGGTGGAGATCGCTCGCCGTCGCGGGCACGAGCCGGAGGGCGAGGAGGTGCCGATCCGCCTCCGCTACGACGGCGAGGCGGTCGAGCGCCACGCGCTGGAGCCGGAGCTGGCCGAGCAGATCGCGGCCGACGACGTCGACTACGACACCACGCCCGAGGAGTGGCTGGCCTGAACCGCCGGCCACACAGTCACCCTCACTACATCTCACCTCACCTCGCCCCCGCCCGGTTGGAATCCGCGGGGCGCTTTTCCGACACGCCGTCGAACCGAACGCATGACGATCTCGGAGCCCCGAAACGGCCTACGCGCCCGGATCGAGGACGGCGGCGTCGCGCTGGGCGTGCTCGACTCGACGTACGATCCCTCGATGGTCGAACTGTACGGGGAGCTCGGGCTGGACTTCGTCTGGCTCGACATGGAGCACGGCGGGCCCGACCCCTGGGACGGCGCGACCGTCGAAGGCCTCCTGCGGGCGGCCGAGCGAACCGGGATCGAGCCGCTCGTGCGCCTCCCGGACACGGAGCCGACGCTCGTGCGGAAGGCGCTGGATCTCGGCGTCCGGTCGCTGTTTCTCCCGCGGGTGGAGACGGCCGCGGAGGTGGAGGCGGCCGTCAGGTCGGCCCGGTTTCGCTACGACGGCGAGCCGGGGGACCGCGGCCTGGCCGCGCCGCGCGCGCGTCGCTGGGGGCTCAAGGAGGACTACGTCGAGGCGGAGGACCGCGAGACGCTCGTCGGCACCACCGTCGAGACGGTCGAGGCCGTCGAGAACGTCGAATCGATCCTCGATGTCCCCCATCTGGGGTTCGTGTTCATCGGCCCGCTCGACCTGTCGGTGGGCCTCGGCCACCCGGGCGAACTCGACCACCCGGAGGTTCAGGACGCCGTCGAACGCGTCCGCACCGCGGCGCTGGAGGCGGACGTTCCGGTCGGCGGGCTCGGCTTCGGCATGGACGACGTGAACGAGAAGGTCGACGACGGCTACCGGATCCTCAATCTGGGGAGCACCGCAGGGGCGGTCCAGTCGGTGGTGGGGGATTGGCTCGACGCCTACGACGGTCCGCGTGAAGGGAGGTAAGGCTGATCGGGAGCCGTTCGCGAGAAGTGCTCGGTCAGGGATTTGAACCACGCCGGGACGGTCGACCTCGCTCCGCTCGGTCGCTGCGTCCCGTCTACTTCAAATCCCGACGCTGCGCGCTTCGCTCGCGTCTTCGACGCTCGCTGTAGTGCTCGGTCAGGGATTTGAACCCTGGTCGTCGGCTCGAAAGGCCAACATGATTGGCCGGACTACACCAACCGAGCGCGTCTTCGACTATCCGGCGGGCAGTGTTAATCCCATCGGATCCGACCGAAAGCGTCGGAGCGTGGTCCGCATCGATCCCGAACAGCGGCCGTCATACGGGCCGCCTACGTCCAGTCGTCGAGCCCGGTCTGCGTGAGCGCCTCCTCGATGCGCTCGAAGCCGCGCTCGACCTCGTCGGGGTCGACCTCCCACTCGTCGACGACGTACGCGCGGGCGGCGTCCACGTCCGGCGTGATCGTCCCGTCGAGGTCGTAGTCGTCGGTCACCGGCGGCGAGCGGAAGAACTCCCGGATGCGGTCGGCGTTCGGGATCTCGGCGTCGCGTGCCTCCAGAACCGCGAACAGGTCGCCGTGTTCCTTCACCGCCTTCAGCGCCGTCTTCGGGCCGATCCCCGTGACGCCCTCGTTGAAGTCCGTCCCGCACAGCATCGCCACGTCGACGAGCTGTTCGAGGGTGATGTCGTGGTCGGCGAGCGTCGCCTCCAGGTCCATCAGCTCCGGGTCGCCCTTCGAGGTGAGCTGGCGGAGCGTCCGGGGCCCGCCGAACAGCATCGTGTCGTAGTCCTCGCTTCCCGTGTAGTCGGCGTCGCCGACGCGGTTCATGTACGCACACTGCGCCTCGCCCTCGGCGGGCGCCTCGACGACCGGCACGTCGAGCAGGCGGAGCAGCTCCCGGGAGGTCTCGTGGATCGTGTCCGTGAGTCGCTGCGTGCGCGCCTCCAGCCGGGCGGCCTCCACGGAGTCGCCGCGCTCCTCGGCCGCCTGCCTGCGCTCCTCGGCCTGCTCTCGGGCCTCGCGGCGCTTCGCCACCTCGTCGTCCTTCAGGTCCGTGACGCCGCCGTCGAAGACGAACACCGGCGTGAGGTCGTTCTCCACGAACTTCGGCAGCCCCTGCACGATGCCGATGAGGTTCGCCACCTCCTCGCCCGCGTCGGTCGTGTAGCGGTGGTCGCTGGTGAACTTCACCGTCGTCGTGAGGTAGCGGTACAGCCAGTTGTGCGCGTCCACGGCGACCACCCCGGAAAGGTCGTCGAAGGCGACCGCCTCGATGTGCGCGATGTCACGCAGGTCCGCGTTTCCCATTGTCGGCGTGTGGGGCCCGTGGCGTTTGAAGCTCCCGAGTCGCCGCCGGCGACGACCGTCCGCGACCGTCGGCAACCGTCGGCGATCGCTCAGGCGACATCGACCGCGGGCGGCCCGCGCTCTCGCTTGCGCTCGGCGAACGTCCGCTCGCCGTCGTCCACGTCGTCGCGGGCGACGATCGTCGCCAACCCCTCTCGGTAGGTATCCGAGTCGACGACGGCGGGTTCGCGGGCGGGACGTTCCAGCACGAGTTCCGCGATGCCCGTCTCGCGGCCGGTCCACGCGAACCCGACCTTGTGGAGCGCCTCGTAGCTGTAGGCGTTGTTGACGGCGATGCGGACGCGCTCGTAGCCACGCTCGGCGGCGCGGGCGACGACGAAAGCGCACAGCTGCGGGCCGATCCCTTCTCCGCGTCGCCCGCGGCGGACGGTCACGTAGCGGAGCCACAGCGCGTCGGCGTCGCTTCGGTCATCGTTGAACGCCACCGCTCCCGCGGGCGCGACGTACTCCCGTTTCGGGTCGTCCGGGAGCCGGAACACGGCGTCGTCGTCGGTCTCGCCGCCGTCGGCGGTATCGGCGACTTCGCCATCGACGGCCAAGGCCTTCCCGGTGCTCGACATGACGAACTTCCCCGCGTAGGCGTACTCGCGGTGGTCGAGTCGGAGGACGACCCCGTCTTCCGGCCAGCCGAGCAGTCGGAACTCCACGCGTCGGCTACGCGCGGCCGCGACTTCAGCGCCACGCCTAATCTCTCGCGCCCCGTCGGGTCGGGCATGTTCGGGTACGGCGACGTGGGCTTCTTCGACCGGATCGCCCCCCTGTACGACGTGTTCATGCCGCCGGCGCGCGCCGAGGACCTGCGCGCGGGACTGGCGTTCGCGCACCGCCCGCTCGAACGCGTCGTGGACCTGGGCGGCGGAACCGGCCGCGCGAGCCGAACGCTCCGGGACCTGCGGATCGACGCGACCGTGTTCGACTACTCCGCGGGGATGCTCCGGCGCGCCCGCGAGGACGGTCTTCAGGGCGTCCGCGCCGACGCCGCGACGCTGCCGGTCCGCGACGCGAGCCTCGACGCGGTCGTGATCACCGACGCGCTCCATCACTTTCCCGAGCCGGAGGCGGCGATCCGGGAGGTCGCCCGCGCGCTGGCGCCCGGCGGCGTGCTCGTGGTTCGCGAGTTCGACCCCTCGACTCGCCGCGGACGAGCGCTCGCGACGCTGGAGTCGGTCGCGGGGATGGACTCGCGGTTCTTCGCCGCGGAGGCGCTGGCCGGCATGCTCGACGACGCGGGGCTGCGCGGGCACGTCGTCGAGCCCGGCTTCGGGTACACCGTCGCCGGCGTGAAGCCGAGTCCATAACGTGTGTGGAAGCCGACCGCGGAACGCGGGCGTTAAGCCGGATCGGACGAACGGGCGGGTATGGCAACGGACACTGGCTCGGGCTCGTTCCTCGCGAACCGGGTCGACAGGGCCGCGCTCCCGCTCGCGGTCGGCGACCTGCTCGTCATCGTCGCGTTCATCTACGCCGGCACGATCCAGCACGGAAGCGTGCCGTTCCCGCTCGCGAACGCGGGCGACGCGATCGCGCTGCTCACCGTGGCGGCGCCCTTCCTCCTCGGATGGGTCGTCGCGGCGCCGCTCATCGGCGCGTACTCCGCCGGCGCCGCCGAGTCGGCGAAGGCGTCGGTGCCGCTGGCGATCCGGTCGTGGATCCCCGCGGCCGTCATCGGACTGCTCGTCCGCGCGACCCCGGTCGTCGATGGCGGCGTCGCGATCACTTTCGCGGCCGTGATGCTGATCGTCGGCTCGGTGTCGCTGGGCGTCTGGCGGTACGTCGCCGGGCAGTTCCTGTAGGGTCGGGGCGGTCGAACCGCTCACGCGTCGCTGTTTTTCGAGAAGTTCGGTGGGGCTGGGATTCGAACCCAGGAGGCTTGCGCCATCTGCTTTCAAGGCAGACGCAATAGGCCACTCTGCCACCCCACCACACTCGGTCCTTCCGCGGTCCGCGTCTAAGTCCTAACGGTCGCAGGCCGGGGTCGTTGTCCGAGCGGATCACCGGTCGGTGCCGAGTTCCGAGCGGATCGCCGGCTTCCTTCGGTCAACCGTCGAGCACGACCGCGCCGTCGCGCACGCGCAGGCCGTGCTCGTGGACGAACGTCGCGGTGTGCTCGGGGACGACCCGCTCGGATTCGATCCGGCTCCACAACACCGGCAGCAGGTCGCGCAGGTCCGCGGCGGTCTCGATGCCCACGTGCATCGGGAGGAACTCGACGCGGTGGCCGGCGTCGTTCGCGCGGTCGACGAGCGTCTCCAGCTCCGGCCCCCCGAAGGCGTCCTCGTAGTCGACGGGCGCGGTGAAGCCCGCGTAGTAGGTCCGCCCGCGCGTCGAGGGCCCGAGGACGGTCTGGTTCCCGCGGAGCTTCATCGCCGCCGAGTCGATCACGGTGCGGGTGAGCAGCGGGGCGGTCCCCCGCGTCACGGCGACGGAGTCGACGCCCTCCTCGCGCAGGAGGTGCGTCGCGGTGTTGCCCGCGCGCGCCGAGAGCGTCGAGCCGACCTGGGGCTCGAAGCGCGCCTCGGTCACGTCGTCGAGCGCCTCGCCGGCGAGCGCGCGCAGCTGTGCCTCGCTCGACGTGTCGGTCACGTGCTCGTCCGGGAGGAGGTCGTCGGGGCGGTAGTTGACGAGGAGGTCGCCGCCGGAGCGTTCGACCGCGCGGAAGACGTCCCTCAGGCACGCCGCGTACAGGTCGGCGGCGTCGGCGGCCGACAGCGGGGTCGTCTCGACGAGGTCTGGCAGGGCGAGTCCGGGACGTGGCGGGTCGGCGAGGACGGCGACGACGGTCATACGGCGTGGTGGGGCGCGAGCGGCAAAGGGGTTTATCAAACGCCGCGCCGCAGCGTCGGCATGGACCTGACCGCCGCCCTCGTCCGACTCGGTTCGCTGCTATCCGTGCTCGCCGCCGCGGCCGCGCTCTCGTTCCTGGTCGCGACTGGGCCCGCGGTGAGCGACATCCCGACGGTCGGCCTGCTCGCGACGGCGGCGTTGCTCGTCGTCGCTCTGCTCGCGGCCGTCGGGTGGGGACGCCGGGGCGCGCCCACGACTCGGGAGACGCCGTACTGGTGAGCCATCCGCGCGCCGACGACACGTGATCGCCCGCAGTCAGCGACTCCGTCGCCCCTTCGTCTGCCGGTAGTCGCGCGAGAAGACGTTCTCCTTCACGTGCGTGAGGAACCGGTCCGCGTCCGCGTCGGTGAGGTCGTCGAGGTCCTTCATCGGCAGGAGTTCGAACCCTCGGCCGCGGACGGTGGTCGCGTGTTCGGCCTCGGCGTCGAAGGAGTCGGGCGCGCGGGTGGTGTACTCGATCGCGAGCGCCTCCAGCGCGCGCTGGCCGACGGGAACGATCAGCTCGGGGTTGATCATCCGGACCTCGGCGGTGAGGAAGGCGTCGCAGTTTGCCACCTCCTCGTCGGTCGGTCCCCGGTCGGGGTGGCGACACCGCGTGAGGTAGGTCGTGTAGACGTTCTGGAGGTCGGGCTCGTCGGCGTCGGGCGGCGAGCGTGACAGGCCTAGTTCGCCGAGGACTCGCTGGATCCGCTCCCCGGCCTCGTCGCCTGTGAACGGAACGCCCGTGCGCTCGGCGCCCGCGGTGGGCGCCTCCCCGAGGACCAGCACCTCCGCCTCGGCGTCGCCGTAGCCGTGGACGACCCGCTCGCGGCAGTCGACGAGCGCGGGACAGTGTCGGCAGTCGGTGTCCATCCCGTAGGGGTTCGAGAGTTCCTCCTGATGCGGCACTGATCGTGGTTCGGTGGTTGCGGGGTTTAATCGTGTGGTTGCTCGGGTTCGGCAGTCCTCGTGGCGGTGATGGTCGGATTACTGCCCGTTCGCAACACCGTGCTGGCTTCCGCGAAAGCCCCCGCGGGGCTCGACTCGGTGCGGGCGGCGCGCTCCTCGGCTCACTCCGTTCGCCTGCGGTGCTCACCGCTCCGCTCCTTCGCCGAGCCCCGCGGCCCCTTTCAGTCCCGCCCCCGGCGACCGCACCGCCGCCTCGTCCTCCCCAACCGATTGCGCTCCTCACGCTCGCTCCGCTCGCGTTACGGTGCTCATCCCTCGCGCGCTCCCGGCGGGCACGGAGGCCCGCCGGCGCGCGCCACCACGGCTACCGGATTAACGGGAGAATCGTGTCGGAGCGGCCGAACCCGTCGGTCTTACGCCCGCTTCTGGATCTCCTCGCGGAGCACGTCGCTGACGACCTCGCCGTCGGCCTTCCCGCGCAGCGCGCCCATCGCCTCGCCCATCAGCCCCGAGAAAGCGCCCATGCCCTCGGCCTCGACCTGCTCGGCGTTGCGCTCGACGACCTCGGCGACCGCCTCGCGTACCTCGTCCTCGTCGACGCCCGACAGTCCCGCCTCCTCCACCGCCTCCTCGGCGTCGAGGTCGGGCTGCTCCGCGAGCACCGTCAGCACGTCGCCGACTCCCTCCTTCGCCAACTCGCCGTCCTCGACGAGCGCGAGCACGTCGCGGAGGTGGTCGTCGGTCAGTTCGCCGACCGGCACGTCGTGGCGGCGCAGCTCCGTCAGCGTCGACTCCAGCGTCGTCGCCGCGAAGGTGGGGTCGACGCCGTCGGCGACGACCGACTCGAACAGCGGCATCCGGCGGCCGTACGCGACCTGCTCGGCGAGCCCGGCGCCGAGGCCGTACTCCTCCTGGTAGCGGTCCACCTTCTCGGTCAGGAGTTCGGGCGTCTCGACCTCGCTGGGATCCGGCTCGACGGGCGGCACGTCGGTCTCGGGGTACAACCGAGCGGCGCCGGGCAGCGGACGCATGTAGCGGGTCGTGCCGTCGTCGTTGGCGCCGCGCGTCTCCTCGGGAACGTCGTTGATGGCCGTCTCCGCGCGCTCGGCGGCCGCCTCGATCGCCAATTTGGCGGTCTCGGGGTCGTCGGCGACGAGCGCGACCGCGTCGCCCGGCCCCGCGTCGACGGCCTCCCGCAGGGCCTCGACCTCGCCCTCGGTGACGCCGTAGGCCGGAAGCTCGTCCGTGTGGAAGATGCCGCCGGCGCCGTGGCGCTTCGCGTGATCGGAGAGTTCGGTGCCGAGCCGGCGATCGGGGGCGATCTCCGTCCCGACGAGGCCGTCGAAGCCCGCGAGGCGGACCGCGTGAACGACGCCGCCCGAGTCGAGCGCGCCCGCGATGACGCCGGAGTCGGTGTCCGCGAAGGTGTCGGTCACGTCGACCGGGTCGCCGACGGCGGCGTCGCGCTCGCGGAGCTCCGCGGCGATGTCGACGAGTTCCTTCTGGCGGCGCACCTCGGTCTCGACGATCTCGTCGATCTGGTCGAGCGCCTGGACGCCCTTGATCTCGACGCGGGCGCCCTCCGCGATGGAGACGTTCACGTCCTGACGGATCGTGCCGAGTCCGCGCTTCACCGTGCCCGTCGAACGCAGCAACATCCCGATGCGTTGGGCGGCCTCGCGGGCCTGCTCGGGCGTCGAGATGTCCGGCTTCGTGCCGATCTCGACCAGCGGGATCCCGAGCCTGTCCAGCGAGTAGCGCACGCCCTCCTCGGTCTCCGCGACGCGCTTCGCCGACTCCTCCTCCAGCATGAGGTCCTCGATGCCGACGGGGCCGTCGCTGGTCTCGATCTCGCCCTCCTGGGCGAGCAGCGTCGAACGCTGGAACCCGGAGGTGTTCGACCCGTCGATGACGATCTTGCGCATCACGTGCGCCTGGTCGACGACGTGCATGTCGAGCAGGTCGGCGATCTGCATCGCCACCTCGAGCGCCTCCTCGTCCAGCTCGTGGGGCGGCTCGTCGTCCTCCTCGACGAGACAGGTGGAGTCGTACGCGAGGTACTCGAAGGTGCGATCGACCTGCGACTCCTCGAGTGCGGCGTCGTCGATCTCGCCCAGCTCCGACTTCGTCGGGTGGAGGTAGCGCGTGATCGTGTGCTCGGCCTCCTCGGGCTCGCGGAGCGCCGTCGGCGAGTCACAGAAGAGCTTCGTCGCCGTGTCGAGCTGCTGGTGGATCTCCAGCCCCGCGACGAGGCCGAGTTCCTCGGGGTCGAACGAGCGATCGGTCATTGCGCGAACCTGCGGCTGCCGGGGAGAAAAAGGGTGTCATCAACCCACGACTGAAGTCGTGGGCCTGTCCGTGGACTTCTGGTCTGACGACGTACGGTCGTAGGCGGTGTAATCGCCATTCCCGTTCAGCGTCCCGGACTTGAGGGCGAGATGACCGTCGCCCAACCCATCGGGGCGTTTGCCCGATGGTAAAGTTAGCAACTTCTTGCCGATGTTCTTCGCCGCGTTGTAGTCGCCGTCAACCGAGTACCCACACTCGTTACACTCGAACCATCCATCCGAGTCACGGTTCGTGCTTGACTGATGCCCGCACTTCGAGCACGTCTGCGAGGTAAACGCAGGAGGAATTTGCTCGACTCGGATGCCGTACTCGCTGGCTTTGTACGCGAGCATCTCTTGAAGTTCGCGGAACGCCCAGTTGTGCATCTGGCGCTTCAGTTGGTCGTTCCTGTTGTCCATCCGCTCGCGGATATGGGTTAAGCGTTCGACGGCGATGTACGAGCAGTCATAAGCGTCGGCTTCTTCCACGATGCGTCGAGAAATCGTGTGCAGGCGGGTCAGCACGAAGCGGTTTTCTCGCCCCGACAGTCGCCGGAGTACCTGCTTGGCGGAGCGAGTGCCTTTGTGCTGAAGGCTCCGACGCACGCGGAAGTAGTGATTCTGCCCCCACAACAGTTCGCCCCCGTCGTAGAACGATCCCACGCTGGTCACGGCGACATTCTTTAGGTTCAAGTCCACGCCCAGTACTGTGTCACCGTCACGTTCTTCGACTTCTTTCTTGATGACGATGTGGAGGTAGAACGCGTCTTCGTCCTCGCGGTAGTGGAGCGTCCCCATCCGCTTCTCGTAGTCGTCATCACCGAGGTAGGATTTCTGGTAGTCTCCGAGAACGTACTCAACAGCGACTCTGCTGTTGATGGTGGAGAGGGTGGCCGACCTGTCCTTGATTGTCAATGTTCGCTTGTCGTAAACGGCGGACGGCTCGTTGAAGTAGGGGAGTGGTCGGCTGTTACCCTTCTTCCAGTCCGAGACGGTGCTTTTCATCGCTTCGACGGCCTTCGAGTATGCGCGAACGCAGAGGTTCGCGGGCAGGTCTGTCTCATTTCGTAAGTCGTGGTACACTCTGTCGTGTATCGTGGACTTGTTGAGGATGAGATAACCGTCGTCGTTCCTGCCGTTATGAACGGTGTAGTTGCAGGCGTGATTGAACTGGTCGATGGTCTGATGAAGGTCATCCTGTCGGTCGTTCGGTACCGAGAGTTTGACTGGGATCGTTCGCGTGACCTCCATCGATAACCTCACATGCGAACGTATATTCTATAACTTATTCGGATAGGGGTGGGGGATCGACCTGCTATCGCTCATGGGTTGATCCAAGTTTTGTCGGATTACTCCCACGGCAGAAGCCGTAGGCTTCCTCATTGAATCTCTGTGAGTCGGGGCGGACGGGCCGGACTCGACGGGCGATCGAGGGGTGCGGTCGGTCGTCCCGAGGGGGCGTCCGCTCGGCGAAGGTGTTCGTCGGGTCCGGCGGACGAGACGAGGCCGCCGGACGTTCGTGTGGGGCCCCCCGCGCCGCTCCCGTCACTCGACGCGCTTGAGGCCCTTCCCGAGCCCCTTCGCGTCACAGCCGTCCTCGGGACACGCGTAGTGCCAGCCGTCCTCGGTCGCACGTCCCTCGGGGAACTCCGTCCCGCATCGTCGACACCGCAGGAGATCCCGACCGGTCGCTCTCGCTGTGAGCTGAGGCATACCTGATACCTTCGAGCGGGAGGAATTGAACGTACCGGTCTGTTCCGGCCCGTAGACTGTCGGGATCGGATGTTTGACGGATCGACAGCCGGCGCGGCGATCGGGGGCCTTCAGTCGTCATGATCGGAGGCCACCCGCCGCGGCCGACCGACGCCGCGTCGCCGGGACCGGGCGGGGGAGTCGTTTTTCACCGCCCCGCGCGTCGCCCCGATCGATGCGCGACCTCGACGAGACCGACATGGAGATCCTCCGGATGCTCGCGGCCGACGGCCGGCGCTCCTACAGCGAGATCGGCGACGCGGTCGACCTCTCCGCGCCCGCGGTGTCGGACCGCGTCTCGCGGCTCCGGGAGTCGGGTGTCATCAGGCGGTTCACGATCGACGTGGACCGGTCGCTGCTGCGGGCCGGCACCCCGGTGTTGCTCAGGTTCGAACTCCCGCCGGGCGACGCCGGCACCCTCCGCGAGTCGCTTCGGACGAGCGAGGCGGTCGAACACGTGTTCACGACCGCCGGGAGCGACGTGGTGGCGTTCGCCCGGGTCGCCGACGACGCGGTCGACGAGTGGGTCGCCGCGGTCGTCGGCGCCGAAGCGATCGACGACTACGCGGTCGAACTCGTCTCCGATGTCGACTGGAGCCCGAGCGTCACGGCGACGGAGTTCGCCCTGGAGTGTGCCGAGTGCGGCAACAGCGTCACCAGCGAGGGCGTCGCGAGCCGGGTCGGCGGGACGCTGTATCACTTCTGTTGTCCCACCTGCGAGTCGACGTTCCGAGATCGGTACGAGCGGATGGAGGAGGGCGCGGCCGAATCCGACTGAGCCGCGGTCAGCTCCGTTTCAGTTACTCCTCGCCGAGGATCCCGCGGTGGGTCATCGCCTCCGGATCGAGCACCTCGTCGGCCTCCTCCTCGGTGAGGTACCCCTTCTCCAGCACGACCTCTCGGACCGTCTTGTCCTCCTTCAGCGCGGTCTTGGCGACCTCGCTGGCCTTGTCGTAGCCGATCGCGGGGTTGAGTGCCGTCGCCAGCGCCATCGACTGCTCGACGCGCTCGGCGGCGTACTCCTCGTTGGCCTCGAGCTTGGCGACGAAGCGCTCGCCGAACACCGAGCTCGCGTTCGCGAGCATCGCCGTCGACTGGAGGAAGTTGTGGGCCAGCACCGGCTTGTAGAGGTTGAGGTCGATCTGCCCCTCGGCGGCGCCCGCCGAGACCGCGGCGTCGTTGCCGACGACCTGCTTGTGGACCTGGTTCACTGCCTCGGCGACGACGGGGTTGATCTTCCCGGGCATGATCGACGAGCCGGGCTGGTTCTCCGGTTGTTCGATCTCGCCGAGGCCGTTCCGGGGACCGGAGGCGAGCAGCCGCAGGTCGTTGGCGATCTTATTGAGGCTCCCGGCGACGGTGCGGAGCGCGCCGTGCGCCTCCGACATCGCGTCGTGGGCCGCCTGCGCCTCGAAGTGGTTGTCGGCCTCGCGGAACTGCGTGTTCGTCTCCTCGGAGATGTACTCCGCGGCGAGTTCGGGGAACTCCGGGTCCGTGTTGAGCCCGGTGCCGACGGCCGTCCCGCCGAGGGCGAGCTCACGGAGGTGATAGCGCGTGTCGCCGACGCGCTTGATCCCCTTCTGTACCTGCGCGCGGTAGCCGCCGAACTCCTGACCGAGGCGGACGGGCGTCGCGTCCTGGAGGTGCGTGCGGCCGGTCTTGACGACGCCGTCGAACTCGGCTTCCTTCTCCTCCAGCGCGGCGTGAAGCTCCTCCAGTGCGGGCATGAGGTCCTTCTCGACCGCTTCCAGCGCGGCGACGTGCATCGCCGTCGGGATCACGTCGTTGCTCGACTGCCCGAAGTTGACGTGGTCGTTCGGGTGGATGACGCGGTCGCCGATCTCCGCCCCGGAGATCTCGGCGGCGCGGTTGGCGATGACCTCGTTGGCGTTCATGTTCGAGGAGGTGCCCGACCCGGTCTGGAACACGTCGACCGGGAACTGGTCGTCGTGCTCGCCGGCGATGACCTCGTCCGCTGCCTCGACGATCGCCGCGGCGGTGTCCTCGTCCAGGTGACCCAGGTCGCGGTTGGCCTGCGCGGCGGCCTTCTTCACGACACCGAGCGCGCGGACGAAGCGTCGCCCGAACGTGACGCCGCTGATGGGGAAGTTCTCGACGGCGCGCTGGGTCTGGGCGCCCCAGTAGGCGTCCGCCGGAACCTGCATCTCGCCGAGGCTGTCGGACTCGGTGCGGAACTCCTGGCTCTCGTCGGTGTCCTCGCTCATACGCGACGCCTCGGGGGGAGCGGTCGTAAAAGCCACCGATACGGCCGTGTGTCGCCGGAAGGCGCGGGGTGTGTTGACACGGCTGGCTCACGTTCAAGTGTGACTCAGCTAATGGGTGTCACGAGGGGCGACGGGCCCCGGATCGACAGCTAACCGACACCACATCCAGGACGATGTATCCCCGACAGTCGGCCCACGGCCGGCACGACGACACGTACCGCCCTCCGACGGACCTCGCGACGGCGTTCGCCGTCGCCGCCGCGTTCCCGCTGACGCTGTTCGCGCTGGCCGAACCCGCCTTCCTCGTCGGCGCGCTCGTCGGCGCCGTCGGCGTCGCCGCTACGCGGTGATGTCCGACCGCGTTCCTCCGACCCTTTCCCCACCTCCCCTTCGTCGCTCCTGTCGCAATCAGGTGCCCGACGGCTTCGTGAAGGACCGAGCGATCGCCGCCGCCGATGCGTGTTTCACCCTGCGACCCTTGTATCGACCATGGCGACGTACCGACGACGCGTGCGAGTCGCGGCGCCGTTCGACGAGGTGTGGGAGTTCCACTCCGACATCGGCGGGCTCGAAGCGCTGACGCCCGGATTCATGAACCTCCGCGTCGAGCGGGTCGTCGGCCCCGACGGCGAGGAGAGCCCGGAAGTGCTGACCGCCGGCACGGCTATCGAGATGAGCGCCCGACCGTTCGGCGTCGGCCCGCGCCAGTCGTGGACCTCGCGCATCGAGGAACGCGAGGCCGATCCCGAGGTCGGACGCGCGCGGTTCGTCGACACCATGGACGGGGGACCGTTCCCGACGTGGCGCCACACCCACCGCTTCTACGAGAGCGGCGAGGAGACCGTCGTCGACGACGAGGTCCGGTACGAACTCCCAGGCGGTTCGCTCGGCCGGACGGTGTCGCCACTCGGCTGGCCGGGGTTCGAGGCGATGTTCCGGTATCGTCACCGGAAGACGCGTGAACTCCTGGAGTGAGGTCGCGTGGAGCGTGGCCGACAGGGGGATGACCGCGACCGGGCGATCACGTCTCGCGGGCCCGTGTCGTCGTGACGACGCCCGCGAGCACCACGGCGCCCCCGACGATCGTCACCAGCGACGGATACTCCGCGAGCAGCACCATCGCGAGGATCGTGCTGCCGACGGGCTCGCCCAGCAGCGAGACCGAGACGACGCTGGACTCGACGTGCGCGAGCGCCCAGTTGATCACCGTGTGCCCGAACACGCCCGGGCCAGCGGCCATCGCGAGGAAGAGTAGCCACTCGTCGGTCCCGTACCCCACGAGCGGGTGCCCGCGGGCGATCGTCGCCGCGAGCAGTGCGAGCGCACACGTCCCGTAGACGACGATCACGTACGGCAGCAACGGCAACCGCTGGCGGAGCGACCGACCCAGAAGCACGTACGCGCCGGCGGCCGCGGCGCCGAGCACCGCGAGCGCGTTCCCGAGCAGCGGGTCCGGCCCGGTGATGGCGGGCGCGGCGCCCAGCAGCGTGTCGCCGACGCTCATCGCCGCCATGCCGACGAGTGCGACGCCGATCCCGACGACCGTCGTCCGGCCGACGCGTTCGTCGAGCAGCGCCCACGCCCCGGCGACGACGAACAGCGGCTGCGCCTGGACGAGGGTCACGCTGGCGGCGACGCTCGTCCAGCGCAGGCTCTCGAACCACGACGCGAAGTGGACCGCGAGCGCGACGCCCGAGACCGCCGCGAGCAGGAGATCTCGACCCCCGAGATCGCCGAAGGCGGCGCGATCGCTCGGTCGGGACACAGCGATCGGGAGCAGCAGCGCGGTGGTGAACACGACGCGGTACAGCGCCTTCACGAGGCTCGGGGCGCCGCTCAACTCGACGAGGATGGCGCTCGTCGAGATCGCGACGACGGCGACCGCGAGCCCGACCAGCGGCGGCACCCGGTCCTCGAGCGCGTCGACGGCGGCGACGGTCGGCACACCGGAGGCTACGCGAGTGTGCGGGAATCCCTTGCGGTTCCGGTCAGCGGGAGGGTAGCGAACTGGCGACGCGAACGCCGGCCGCGGCGCTGCGGCGCGGGCCGGCGGAACCGCGGGCGGTGCGTCGCGCGACCGCTTCACGCCCGCGGGTCAGGGTCAGGTCACGGTGTCACGGGACGTCTGGATCCGTGACCGCTGAAGAAGGTTCGCGAGCCCGCCGGGGGCGGCGTCGTTCTCTTCGGGACGGGGCGACGCTACGCCCCGGCGGTCGGGTCCTCGTCGCCGGTGTAGTCCGGGCGTTCCTCGTACTCGATCGGGTCCTCGATCCCGAGCCGCTGGAACGCCTGCAGCCGGAACGCGCAGGCGTCGCAGGTGCCACACGCGGGCGCCTCCTCGCGGTAGCAGCTCCAGGTCAGGTCGTACGGAACGCCCAGTTCGGTCCCGCGCTCGGCGATGTCGGTCTTGGAGTCCTCCACGAACGGCACGACGATGTCGATGGTCGTCCCGGGCTTCGTCCCGACGTCGACCATGCGCTCGAACGCCTCGAAGAACTCGGGACGGCAGTCGGGGTAGCCGGAGTAGTCCTCGGAGTGGGCGCCGACAAACACCGCCTCGCAGGCGTTCGCCTCGGCGTAGGAGACCGCCATCGAGAGGAGGTTCGCGTTGCGGAAGGGGACGTACGAGGAGGGGATCTCGTCGCCGTCGCCGTCCATGTCGGCGTCCTCGACGGCCATCGAGGCATCGGTGAGCGAGGAGGCGCCGATGCGTGCGAGGTGGTCCGTCTCGATTTGGAGGAACCGCCCGCTCGGGACCTGGAGTTCGTCGCGAAGCGCCTCGGCACATCGGTACTCCTTCGTCTCGGTGTTCTGGCCGTAGGAGGTGTGCAGGAAGTGGAGGTCGTAGCCGCGCTCGCGGGCCTCGTAGGCCGTCGTCGCGGAGTCCATCCCGCCGGAGACGAGGACGACCGCTCCGGGGCGGTCGGACCGGTCGGTGGTCGATGCTCCGGTGTCGCTGTGGGACGTGGGGTCGGTGAGGTCGGTAGAATCGGTGGGTTCGGTGTTGGTCATGGGGGATCAGGTTTCGGGGGCGTCGTTCCAGATGTCGACGTGAATGCGGGGAGTGTATCGGAAGCCGTACTCGGCGGCCAACTCGGCGACCGTCGTCCGTGTTTCGGCCAACTGCTCGCGGGTCTGCCCTTCGGGCATCAGCAGGACTTCGTCGTCCGGAACGGAGACGCTCGCGGCGTCGCGGACGCGGTCGACGAGATCGACGATCTCGGACATGTCCTCGCGGCCGGTGACGACGAACTTCAGTTGACTCTCGTATCGCTCGACGAGCGTCGCAAGGGCGTCTACGTTGATGCGGTTCTCCTCGTGGCGTTCGGTCCAGTCGCTCGCGAGGTCGGCGTCGTCGTCGCTGGCGTCGCCGTCGCCGATCTCGCGAGCCGCTTCGGGGGTCCGATCGGGCGTCGGTGTCGACGAGGCCAGTTTCGGGCTGATACTCGCGAGGTCGATCGGCGTTCCCTCGGGCGGGACCACGGTGCCGTTCGTCTCGACGGTGAGGTGGTGGTCGCCGGCGAGGCGATCGAGGAGGTCGAAGCTCTCCCCGTGGATCGTCGGCTCGCCGCCCGTGAGCACCACGTGGTCAGGGCCGCGTGCGCGCACCTCCTCGGCGACCTCGTCGACGGCCATCCACGCGTGCGTCGGCTCCCACGAGGTGTGATACGAGTCGCAGAACCAACACCGGAGGTTGCAGCCGCTCGTACGGACGAACGTACTCGGAACGCCGACGAGTCGTCCCTCGCCCTGGAGGGAGGCGAACAGCTCGTTGATCGGGAGCGCCGGCCCCTCGGGAGCGGTCGGCGTGGCGTCGACATCGTCGCTGACGGGCATCGTCAGATACCGCCCGCGCACAGCTCGCTCGTCTCCGACACCTCGACGGCGACCTCGGAGACGCGGTCGGGAAGGCGCTCGCGGAGCCGTTCCTCCAGCACGACCGACAGCACCTCGGCCGTCGGCGGCGCGTCGAGGACGACCAGCGCGTCGCCGTCGCCGGCGGCCTCGAACGCCTCGACGAGCGGGTCGCCCGATTCCAGGAGGAACCGGTGGTCGAACTCGTCGACCGCGTCCGTCACCTCACCCTTGTCGACCACCCAGCCTTCGGCGCCGAGGTCGCCGACGATCCTGACGGTCGCCTCGTAGTTGTGGCCGTGCGGCCGGCTGCACTTCCCGTCGTGTCGGAGCAGCCGGTGGCCCGCGGAGAACCGGATCGGTCGGTCCTCCCCGACGACGAGCACGCGCTCGCCCGCTGCGGCGAGCCGTTCGACGACCGCTCGGTCGGCGGCGTCGGACCGTCCACTGCCTTCCTCGGATATTCCCCAGGACATATTCAAAGAATATCCGGTGTCGCATAAATAGCTATCCGAACGGAGCGAGGGGTGGGCGGTCGGGAATGCAGCGGCGTCCCGCTGGCAGGACCGACTCGCCGAGCGGTTCGGCTACCTGCGGCTGTCGTGTCAGTTCGTCGTGTCCGAGCCGATGACGGTCGAACTGGTGCCGGACAAACGAGTGTGGGTCGGACGCGAGTAGCCGTCGTCCGAGATCACCTGCGACCGCCGACCGCTCGCCGCATCGCGCCCGCGAGGTCGTACGTCCCGTCGAGCATCAGCCGCGTGTACCACCCCGAGAGGCGCGCGAGCCAGTTCAGCAGTTGCAGCCCGACCAGCAGGACGAACGCGCCGACGAGCGCGACCGCCGCCGCCTCGCCGAGGGTCGTGACTCGCCAGGCGTCGAGCCGGAACACCGTCTCGTAGCCGACGAGCAGGCGGTTCCAGCCGACGTACAGCGCGGGGTGGAACTCCACCGGGCGATCGGTGACCACGCCGACGTACAGACCGGGCTGGTCGTAGTATAGGGGCACGAGCAGGAGGCTGACGCCGGTCGTCAGGGTGCTCGTGATCAGGGTGAACGACGCAACCCCGAGGAGCAGTTTGGTCGGGAGGTACACGAGCGCCGTCCACGTGGAGCGGTCGGTCGCGAGCGAGACGAGGCGCTCGCGGCGGGAGTCCCCGGGGAGTTCGGGGCCGGAGCGGTCTATCTCCACGTCGAGGAGCGCCGTCGCGAGCCACCGCTCTACCCCCGCCAGCCCGAGGGCGAACACGACGAGGAGCGCGAGCAGCGGGATCCCGACGACCACGAACGCCAGCCCGATCCCCAGCGGGACCCCGACCGCGACGAGGAGGAAGTACGCGAACCCGAGCGGGACCGCCAACGCGAGGTACGCCAGGTTGCGATACGTCTGGCGGCGGAACGGCGACAGGAGGAACGAGGCGACTCCCCGTCCGACGCCGACGCTCGCTCGGAGGGACATACACGCGAAACAGTCAGATATGAGAACATAAACGTTCGGGTCGATCCGGGCGCGCTGCAACCGTGTGCCCGTCGTTTTGCGTGTCGCCTGGGTACCCGGGGACGATGTGTCGACACCCACCGTGGATTCGGGACGCTTTTGCCGGCTGCTCGACACGACAGTGATCATGGCCGGGGACGACGGGGACGGGATCGTCGACCTCCTCGGCGACGACTACGCCCGGACCATCCTCCGTGAGACGTACGGGGACACGAAGTCCGTCGAGTCGCTCACGGAGGCGTGCGACGCGGACTCCTCGACCGTTTATCGTCGGGTCCAGCGGCTCCAAGAGGCCGGCCTGTTGGAGGACGAACAGCAGCTCGATCCGGGCGGTCACCACTACAAGACGTATCGCGCCAGCGTCAGGGCGGTCCACCTCGAACTGTCCGACGAGGGGTTCGAAGTGACGGTCGACAGACCCGAGTCCGACGCCGCCGACCGCTTCACGCGGCTGTACGAGGGATTCAAATGACGGGCACGCTCGCCACACCGGCCGCGTTCGCGGAACCGGCCACGCTCCCGACGCTCCAGACGGCGACGGGCGGGTCGCCGACGGTCGTCCTGCTGGTGTTCGCCGCGTTGTTCGTGGCCGTCGTGCTCTCGCTATACCTCGCCCGGCGCCTGTACGACGGCTACCGGGACAGCGGCGGACGACGGCGGCTCCTGCTCGGCGTCGGGCTGGTGCTCGTGACGACGGTTCCGATCCTCCTGCGCCTGCTGCTGTCGAACGTCCCCGGAACCGACCCGACCGTCCGCTCGCTCGCGGTGACAGCCAGCCAGCTCGTCGGGCTCCTCGTCGTGTTGGGGGTGATCTATGACCGCCGTTGACGCGGGTACGCTGCTGTTCCTGACTGCCGCGGCGACGGCCGTGGCCGGCACCGCCGTGGCCGTGACGGCATACCGGGGGTACCGCCGACACGACAGCGCGATGATGCGCTACCTCGCCGTCGGCATCGCCCTCGTCGCGGTCGCGCCGTTCCCGATCACCTACGGCGTCGCGCCGCTCGCCGGACTCGACGACGCGACGACGCTGCTCGCGGTGCTGTGTGCGAACGTCGCCGGCCTGCTCGCGCTGATCTACTCGCTGGACGGCACCTGATCGGGAACCCGTACTTGTATCCTTCGACGGTCCGCCGGGCGAACAGCCGGCGCTCCCGTTTTACCGGCCTTCGGACCGCAGTACCCGCCGTCGCATGACGACGACGAACTACCGGGACGCGTTCGCCTCGTTCGCGGGCGCGCCCCTCGATCCCCGCACGTACCGAAGCCTCCTGTACCTCGCGTTGGCGGTCCCGCTCGGGTTCGGCTACCTGATCGCGTTCTCGATCGCCGGGTCGCTGTCGCTGGGGCTGAGCGTCACGATCCTCGCCCCGGTTGCGGTGTTGGGAACGCTGTTGCTAGCGGTCGCAGTCGTCTGGGCCGACGCGAAGCTGACGGCCGGGCTGCTCGGCGTCGAGGTGTCGCCGTGGTTCCCGTCTCGGGACCTCGGGATCGCGGAGTTCTGCAAGCGGCTCGTGTTCGCTCGCCCGACGTGGACCGGCCTGCTGTACCTCTGCTGGCGGATGGTGCTGGCCGTGATCGCGCTCGTCGTGTTGACGACGGGCCTGTCGCTGGCGTCGGGGCTGCTGGTCGCGCCGCTGGCGTACGGCGAGTTCCTGCTGATCGACTACCGGCTCGGGGTGTACCGCGTGAACACGATGCCGCGGGCGCTCGGCGCCGCGGGCCTCGGCGTGGTCGTCGGCCTGCTCACGCTGTACGCTGCGAACCTCCTCGGGCGGGTCGCCGCGGCGGTCACGTCGACGCTCGTCGACGACAGCTCCGTCGTCGCCGCCGAGGGAAACAGGGACCTGGAGGGTGACGGAGACGCGGAGGGCGACCGGGACGCGGAAGACGACCCGGACGCCGGTTCAGACGCCGACTGACGAGCCGACGCCTGATACGCTGGCACGCGCTTTTTTGTGACTCGTCGACCCGGTGGTTCGCCGTGTCGATCGCGACGTGATGCGGCTCGCCGTCGGGGAACCGATCGAAAACGAGGGGGAGGGCCGAATCGGGGGACCGTGTTCAGCGGGGATTCAGTTCGGCGCGGGTCAGTTCAGCGGGGAGACTGACGCGTCGCCGGTACGGGTCTCGACTGCGAGGGAGGGGCCGCCCTCGCCGAGCGTGCCGGTCACGAGCTCGTCGGTCCGGGTCGCCTCCGACAGCGACACCCCGTCGACCGACACGTCGCCGGTGCTGGTAGCGACCCGCAGGTCGGCGTCGACGTTCCCGCCGACCGCGACCGCGACATCGCCGGTTCGCGACTCGACCCGGACGTCGCCGTCGAGGTCGGGGACGTCGGCGGTCACGTCGCCGGTCTGGGTCCGCGCGCCACGGATCGCGTCAGGATCGGCCACCGTCACGTCGCCGGTCGACGCCGCCGCCCGAACCGACCCCGAGACGCCGCGGAGGCGGACGTCACCGGTGTCCGTCTCGGCGTCCACGTCGCCGTCGACGCCGTCGACGGAGACGTCGCCGACGGAACTCCGGACGGCCGACACCGGGAGCGATCGGGGCAACGTCACGTCGAGCGACATCGACGGGCGACCGCCGAAGAACTCCGTGTCCCCGGTGAACTCCGAACGGAGGACGAGGTCGCCCCCCGACCGTTCGACCCGGAAGGCGAGATCCGAGAGGTCGGCCGTGACGCTGCTCGCCTGTTTCGTGATCCGCACGACGACGTCGTCGCGCGCTTCGGCACGAAGCGTCACGTCGCCCAGGTCGGTTCGGGCGACGAGCCGTTCGGCTCCGTCGACGGCGACCGTCTCGTCGCGCTCGGTTCGCTTGCCGACGAACGGCGTCGCGCCGCTGCAGCCGGCGATCGATGCCAGGAGGGCCGTTGCGCCGCCCGCGAGGACGCGGCGACGCGTGAGATCTCGGCTCACGCTCTCGCGTTCGACAGCCCACCCCTTCAAGCGGTGACGAACCATGTCGGCTCGACAACTCGTGGAAACGGTTATATATGATCGTGGTCGGCGGTCGGGAGCGACGTGCCGCGAGAAGTCCGGGTTCCCCGATTTGAATACGCCGAGACGGTTCGGGCATGCGGCCGCTCCGCTCGCCGTTCCGGACTGCGACTCGTCTCTTCAAATCGGCTCACTGATCGGCTGCGTTGCTGCCGGCTCTCTCACTTCGTTCGCTCGCGACGGCAGCAACAGAAGTCCGGGTTCCCCGATTTGAACTCCTGAAGACGTGCTCGCTCCGCTGCGCGCGTCTTCCGTGCTCAAATCGGTTCACGGATCGGCTTCGTCGCCGCCGGCTCGGTCGCTCCGCTCCCTCGCCGTGGCGGCGACAGAAAGTCCGGGTTCCCCGATTTGAACGGGGGGCAAGCCGATCTACAGTCGGCTGCTCTACCAGGCTGAGCTAAACCCGGATACATCAACAGATACCCGCCGATTCGGACTTAAGGGTTCTCATTCGACCCCACTACGTCACGCCGAGCCACGGCCCCGTCGGGGGGTTTATCGCACGCGACGTGGACAGCGCGGATGTCATGGGCGACGACGCGAGCCGACAGACGACGTTCGGCGCCGACGGGGAACTCTCCGATCGCGACCCGGACGCCGACGACACGAACGACTTCGGCGAACCGATGGATGCCGACGAGACGTTGGGCGGCTACAACCGGTATGCGGTGTCGAGCCTGCTGCAGAAGGCGGTCCGCCGCTCCGACGAGGAGGTCGCCGCGTGGGCCGCCTGGGAACTGGCCCGTTCGGGGTTCGCGTGGAACCTCTGGGAGCGCCTCCACCTGTACGTCGTCGAGGACCTCCGTGCCGGCCAGGAGGTCGCGCTGCTGGTCGAACGCTACGAGACGCTCGCGACCGACCGCTGGGACCCCGCCGAGTGGCGCGGCCGACTGTGTGCGATCCACGCCGCGCTGGCGTGCGCACGCGCGAGCTCCTCCCGGGAGGCGCCGAACGCCGACGAGTTCTTCCGCAACGCCGCCGCCGAGCGCGCCGAGGCGCGCGAAACGGGCGGCGAGCCGCAGGTTGACTTCCCGGTCGGCGAGTTCGAGCCCGGCGGCGAGTACGACGTGGTGTTCGACAAGCACACGGGGGAGGGAAGTCGACTCGGGCGCGGCGACGAGTTCTTCAAGACGCACGGCGCCCGCGTCGGCCCGAAGGGGGAGGACGAGCAAAGCGCCCGCTGGCAGCGGCTCAACATGGCTCTGCACGACGTGGACTTCTCGGGCGCGCAGGTGGCCCACGCGGTCGACCCCGTCGACGCCGATGACAAGTGGGGGGAACCGGCGTTCGACGACGGAGAGGACGAGTAGCCGTGGAGCACGCTACGTTTCGCGACGGCGGCGACGGCGAGGAGCGAGGAACGGTCCGGCTCGGCGACGCGCTCGGGACCGAACACGTCGCGATCAACCGCTACCGGATCGCTCCCGGCGACGGGTTCCCGAGCGGACTCCACGCACACGCCGATCAGGAGGAGGTGTTCGTCGTCGTCGCCGGTGTGGCGACGTTCGAGACGCTCGAGGGGGACGTTCGGGTCGAGGCCGGCGAGGCGATCCGGTTCGCACCCGGCGAGTTCCAGACCGGCCACAACGACGGCGACGGCGACGACGACCTCGTCGCGTTCGCGCTCGGCTCGCCCCGCGACAGCGACGACGTGCGCGTCCCGGCGACGTGCCCCGACTGCGGGGCGGACTCGCTCCGTCTCCACACCGACGGCGACCTGACGTTCGCGTGTCCAGCCTGCGAGGCGGAACACACGCCCGCGCCGTGTCCGGACTGCGGGAGAGACGACCTCGGGTTCACGACAGATGGGGCGAACGACCCGGTCGTCGAGTGCGGCGACTGTGGGGCGCGGTTCGACGACGCGCCGCTGGAACGATAGGACGGCGACGGCGGCGGCTACTCGACGGTCCGCTCGTGGACGCGGATCCCCTTCTCCGCGAGGTGGTTCATCTGCCGCTGTGCGAAGTCCTCCTCGCTGGTCCCCCGGGTCGCGAGCACGTACACGAGCGCCGATCCCGCGGGACGCATCGTCCGCCCTGCACGCTGTGCGCCCTGCCGGCGACTCCCCCCGAGCCCGGATGCGACGACGGCCAGCTCCGCGTTCGGGAGGTCGATCCCCTCGTCGGCGATCCGCGAGACGACGAGCGTCCGGCGCTCGCCCTGCCGGAACTCCTCGAAGAGTCGTTGTCGGACGTGGTGGCGCGTCTCCCCGGAGACGAACGGGACGCCCAACTCGGCCGCGAGCGCCTCGCCCTGGTCGAGGTAGTCGACGAACACGAGCGCCCTCGCGTCGCCGTGACGCTCGCGCAGGCGACGCACCTCGTCGGCCTTCGCCGGGTTGCGTGCGGCGGCCATGTGGCGCTGGCGGCCGTCGGCGCTGGCCCACTCGTTTTCGGCCTCGTCGTCGCGCCACGGGACGTACCGGATCTCGACTTCCGGCTCCTGGACGAACCCGGCGTCGAACAGCGCGCCCCAGTCGGTGCCGATGGGCGGGCCGATGAGCGTGAAGATCTCCTCCTCGTTGTCGTCCTCCCGTATCGGCGTCGCCGACAGGCCGAGGCGATGTTTGCTCTGGAGGTCCGCGGCCCGCCGGAACACCGGGGCGGGAATGTGGTGTGCTTCGTCCGTGATCACGAGCCCCCACTCGCGGGAGTCGAACAGCGAGCGGTGGCGGTCCATTCCAGCGGTCTGATAGGTGGCGATCGTCACCGGCGCGATCTCCTTTTCGCCGCCGTGGTACTCGCCGATATCGGCGTCGTCGAGGTCGGTGTGAGCGAGGATCTCGGAACGCCACTGTCCGGCGAGTTCCCGGGACGGGACGAGGATAAGCGTCTCGCCGCCGACCGCCTCCAGGGCGCCCAGCGCGGCGACGGTCTTGCCCGACCCCGGCGGCGCGACGAACACGCCCGCCCGCTGCTCGGTGAAGCGGTCGACCCAGTCCGTCTGGTACGCGCGGAGGTCCGCCTCTAGCGTCACGTCGAGGGGGTCGCCCGATTCGAGATCGCGCTCGTCGATGACGGGGTAGCCAGCATCGTAGAGGACGCGTTTCACGCGGCCGATCTCTTCGTCGTTCACCCACGATTCGGTGTCCGAGAGTTCCGCCTGTAACACGGACTCGTCGAGCTTCTGGCGGGCGACGTTGCCCATCAGTTCCTCGCGGTCGGCCTCCAGCACGACGTAACCGTCCTCGTGGGTGCGAAGGCGGAACTGCCGCGCGCGCTTCCACTGGTTTTCCGCCCACTCCTCCAGATGCGGCGAGCGCCGCGGCAGCACCGACCGCATCCGCGCGAGCAACTCGGCGAACTCCTCGAACGGTGCCGCCCAGATGTCCTCCTGGCGGATCTCGTAGAGGTAGCCGCGGGTGCCGGGTTCGGTCCCGGTCGAGTCGACGAGGTGGGCGAAGTCCGCGAGCATCGCACGGGTGTACTGTGTGGGCTGGTCCACCACGATCTGCCGGCGCGTCGGGAACATGACCACCCGCTCGCGCTCGGCCAGGTCGCCCCAGCTACTCGGGTAGTACACCACTGGGTCCGACTCCACGTCGACGCGCTCGACGGACCCTTCCTCGGCGAGCGCGTCGAGGTGATCGCGCGCCGCCGCCTGCGTGCGGTCGGTCTCGCGTGCGACCCCCGAAGCTGTGAGCACCGGGCGCCCCGCCGCCTCGACGGCGTCGTAGAAGCCGTCGATCGTGAGGTCGGCGGGGGCCTCGTCGGCGACACCGTCGTCGACGACGTCTTCGTTCGCGTCGACGCCGTCGTCGTCGTTCACGTTGACGCCGTCGCCGTCCTCGCCGACGCCGCCGCCCGCGGGCGGCTCGTCGCCGTCGTCAGTCATTGCTCGCGGTACGTCGCCGGCGCGTAAAGGAACCGCGCTCGGCGGCCGGGTCCGGCGAACGTTGAGAAGCGGTGTCCCCCGCGGTCAGCGCGCGCCGCAGGGAAGCTCGCACAGTTCGCGCTTCGAGCGGAAGCGCGCGCCGCAGTCGACACAGTCGACGTGTCCGTCGCCGGCGCCGGTGCGGACGCGGTGGCCCCCGACCGTGAACGGACGGGTGACGACGCGCGGCCGGATCCGCCCGGGGATCTGCCGCTCCTTGTGTTCCGAGAGGTCCGCGCGCAGCCGGATCGTGTTGACGTCGGCCTCGTCCCAGCGGTCGGACGCGACCGCGGCCTCCCAGTCGGCGATCTCCGTCCAGCCGGTGACCAGCACCGGGGAGGGCGTCTCCGTGTCGCCGACGACGATCACGAAGCGAACGCCGTCGCGGACGAGCGCGAACCGCCAGCCGTCGGAGGTGTTCCAGCGGAGCTGGCCGTTCCTGATCGCCTCGCCCGCCACTGGGAGGGTGATGTAGCGACCCTGCTGGCGCAGGCGGCGTCGGAAGTGGTCCGTCTGCGCGTACCGTCCGGGGTCGCGTTCGGGCGGCGCGGAAACGTCACGCGCCCGTTCGGGTGTGTCGGGCGAGCGGGTGCGTGCCCGGGTGTTCGTGGACGAGCCGCCGCGACCGGTGTGCGCCGACGCCGTGGGAGCGTCGGCGGCGCCCTGTCGGGAAGCCACTATGTCGGGCAATGTGCCCTCCGAGTATATACTTATTTCCCCGACAACACGGCGTTCGGACGGCGATCGGGTCGCGGACCGAACGGTAGGCGGTCGCTACCGTGGCCACGGGGAATCGTGGGAGGGAGGGCCTACCTGTGGAGGGGAGGGCCTACCCGAGGAGGCCGAGCGCCTCGATGCGGTCGACGATCTCCTCGACCGCCTCCTCGGCGTCGTCGGTGCGTTTGCCGCCAGTGATGACGATCTTCCCCGAGCCGAACAGGAGGATCACCACGTCGGGCTCGTCCATCCGGTAGACGAGGCCCGGGAACTGCTCCGGCTCGTACTCCACGTCCTCCAGCCCGAGCCCGATCGCGAGGGCGTTGAGGTTGAGCTGGTGGCCCAGGTCGGCCGACGAGACGATGTTCTGGACAGTGATGTCCGGGTCGTCCTCGACCGGGATCTTCAGCCCGCGGAGCTTCTCGAAGATGATCCCGAGGGCGTCGTGCACGTCGTCGATGCTCTTGGCGCCCGTGCAGACGATCTTCCCGGAGCGGAAGATGAGGGCGGCCGCCTTCGGCTCCTGCGTTCGGTACACCAGCCCGGGGAAGTTGTCCGGGTTGAAGTCCGCGCCCGGGAGGTCCTCGGCCAGGGCTTCGAGGTCGAGCTCCTGCCCGATCCCCGTCGATGCTACAACGTTCTGAATCTCGATGGATTCTGCCGGGTCCGTCATGCGTCGTCGTTCCTCTGCGTTCCTTTATAAACCGCGGGGTTATAAAGCCGGGTGTCTCCGCGGTCGCCGCCCCCCGGTCACCGCTCGCTCGGGGGGTCGTTCGCCGACCCGTCCGATCCCCCACGTTCGGCGAGCAGCCGCCGGACCGATGCCGTCCCGCATTCGGCGAGCGACGCGGCGGACGAGGGCGACACGTCGAACCGCTCGCAGGCGACGACGGCGCCGACCACCGCCGGCGGAGCGTCCGCGTCGCCGCCGTCGAACGGACGTGGCTCGGTCGCCGCCTCGAATGACGACGCGGCCGAGGGGCCATTCTCCGGTCCCGAACGGAGTCCGATCCACGCGCCGAGCACCACCGAGAGCGTCATCGACGGCGCGTCCGAGGATGTCCCAGCCCGGGTTCGCGACGCCGGGGCGGGTTCGCTATCGCGGCCGGAGGCGTCCCCAAGCCGACCGAGTCCCGAATCGCGGTCGGAGCGTCGCCCTCGGACCGGTTTCAAGCGCGCCGACGAGCGCCAGCGCGTCACGCGACTCGCCGACCGTCAGCGCGTGCTCGACGGCGGCGTTCTGCACGGCCTCGAACGGCCGGTTCGGGTCGCGTTCGCCCGCGGTATGCTCCTCGCTCATTGCCCGTGTACGTGGACGAGTTCGACGGTGTACGACATCACTTCCGATATCTGTCCCAGTAAATTTATGTCTGGTGCGTGTGCCGTTGATACTGTTATGTCCGGGGAGGTACTCGAGCGATCGGTCGGCGCGATCCACGCCGACGGGGCGTCGCTCGCGAGGGCAGCCGCCGCCGCCGGCGGGGTCCATCTCGCCTTGCTCGCCGACCGGTCGGTCGACGAGTGGCACCACGCCGTCGAGGCGGCTGGACCGTCCTCGCCCTCCCGTTCGTACCTCGTCGGCGTCGACGAGACGGTCCGCGGCGACGCGGTCGCCACCTCTCCGGCGTCCGGCGGTCGGCCGATCGGCGGCGGTGTCGTCGTCGATACCGTCGAGGCCCCGCTTCCCGATCCGGTCGAGTACCTTCACACCGCGTTGACCGACCTCGACGACGATCTGGACGCCGGCGGAACGGTCGTCGTCGACGACATCGGCGCACTCGTTCCGGAGGGCGCGGATGTCAACGCGACCGTCTCGGAGCTCGTCGACGTGGCCGCGTCCACCGGCGTACAGTTCCACACGACGGCGGCCGCCCACGACCGCGGTGTCGACGCCGACGACCGATCCGATGCCGTCCTCTCGGCGCTCTCGCGGCGGCTCCCGGCCGCAGCAGGCGACGCGGAGCGTGCGATCACCGAGCGCCTGATCGCCCACCTCCGCCGCAGCGACCCGACCAACTTCGGGTACCTGCGGCAGCACTGGCGCGAGGCGCGCCGGGGGCTGACCGCGGTGGAGATGAGCTATCCGCAGTCGAAGCAGATCCACGCGAGCATCCCCGACCCGGAGACGACCCCCCGAACGCTGGGCGCGGCGCTGCAGGGACTCGTCACCCTCGGCGCGCTCGACGTCTGGGGCGACACCGTCGCGGCGAACCGCTACGACCTCACCCGGTACGACCCCGCCCGTGTCGACGCGATCGGCTCGTCCCTGGACGCGCTGGACGACGGCTGAGCGCGCCCCCCGGCTGGCTCGGCCTCGCGCACCCGGAACTATTCGTCCGGCGGTGCGAGCGAGCGATCGACCACGTCGCCGCCGGGTCGCATCGTCACCGTTCCGAGCGTCGCCGTCTCCCCCTCGGCTGTCGTCCGCGCGACCGCACGCAGCGTCGCCCGCTGGTCGAGGGTGTCCCACGTCACCCGCTCGATCAGCCGCTGGAACTCGTCCGGATCGCTCCACCCCGAGTCGATGGCCGACGGGACGTGGACGACGAACTGAAACTCCTCGCTCGTCACGTGGATGCCGACGCCGAACGTGTCGCCGTCGGCGCTCCCCCCGTCGGAACCCTCACTTCCCTCGCCGTCGGACGCGGTCTCGGCGTCGGCCGCCGTCGCGTCGGGCCCGTCGTCGCTCATTGCGCCCCGATACTCGTCGAGCGCGCAAGAGTCCGTCGGGCCCTGGATGGCCGCCTCTCGCCCCACGAGTCGTTCGGCACTCAGACGTGTTCGTCCGGGTCGTGATCGGCGGCCATTCTCGTCGCCTCCGCTGCGTAGCGCTCGCGCTCCCCCTCGTCGGTCGTTCCGAGTTCGTCCGCGGGAACGAGCAGCGAGACGGGCGTCTCGCGCTCGTCGTCGAAGCTCGTCAACGCGCGCTCCTTCCGGAAGTAGTGTTCGCCGGTCTCGTCGGCGTACACGAGGATGACGATGTTCAACTCGTCGTCGCCGTAGGTTCGTTCCACGAGCCAGACGCGGACGGTATCGTCTCCGTCGACGGCTCCGTCGTCGAGGTCGGTGCTCACGTCCGAAACGTCGTCGCGGCCGGACAAAAACGGCCCGTCGACTCCCGGAGCCGGGGATCCGGCCGTCCGTTCGACTCCGGTTCGACTCCGTCGAACGGAACGGGGTCGGTGTCCGATCGGGGGGACGACGCGAACGTTCATATCCGATACCGGGACCAGGCCCGACATCACCTGAATCCGGCCGCGGGGCGCACGCGGGTGCGCGACGCCTCGTCCCGCGGATCGCGACGGCGTCGCCTGTCAGCACTACGTGAAGTCGAGTAGGTACACCCACGGACCGAACGGGAGCGGAGGCGCCGTCAGTTGTGCTCGATCAGTCGTCGGTCGGCGAGAGGGCGGCGTCGGAGGGTTCGTCGTCCTCGTCGCCGACGGGGACCTCCCCGCGTGGGTCGGCGTCGCGCCAGGTGCCGCGTCGGTACCAGAGGTACGCGATGACGGCGCCGGCGGCGTTCGAGACGGCGAAGGACATCCAGATCCCCGTCGAGTCGAACGCGGGCAGGGGCAGCCCGAGGATGTCCGGGCGTGCGAGCCCCAGCGCCACCGGGAGACGGATGAACCCGAGCATGAGGATCGAGATGGCGGCGGCGGTCATCGTCTTGCCGGCGCCCCGGAAGCTCCCGGTGTAGGCGCGCATCACGCCGATGAACCCGAACGTCGGCGCGACCCACCGCAGGAAGTCGGCGGTCACCGCGACGACGGCCGGGTCGTCGGTGAACACCGCGGCGATGGGACGCGCGCCGAGGATCACCACGATCCCGAGCGTACCGAGGATCGCGAACATCGTCTTGGCGGCGATCCCGGCGGCCGTCGCGGCGCGGTCGGGCTTGTCGGCGCCGATGTTCTGCCCCGTCATCGTCTCCACGCCGCGAGCGACGGCGATCGCGGGGAGGAAGATGACCGAGAACACCCGCACGCCGATCCCGTACCCGGCGACGACGGTCGTCGGGAACAGCCCGACGATGACGAGCATCAGGTTCACCGACAGCGACCGGCCGGTCCCCTCGATCGAGGCGGGAACGCCGATCCGGACGATCTTCCGCGCGTACGAGAGGTTGGGGACCATCTCGCGGGGGGTGATCTGCACGCCGCGCGTGCCACGGAGCATGATCGCCATGCCGACGACGAACGCCAGCGCCCGCGAGAAGATCGTCGCGTAGGCGGCGCCTTCGACGCCGAGTTCCGGGAAGATCCACCACCCGAAGATGAGGAACGGGTCGATGACGATGTTCACGACCACCGTGAGCAGCATCACCAGCATCGGCGTGATCGTGTCTCCGTAGCCGCGCATGAGCGCGGTGAACACGAAGAAGCCGAACATGAACACCAGCCCCGAGGAGATGACCCGCATGTACTCCGTCGCGAGCGGGAGCACGTCGGGGGACGCGCCGAGCAGCCCGAGCAGATCGCCGACGACGAAGTAGCCGAGGCCGCCGAGGATCAGCGAGACGATGATCGCGAACGAGACGGTCTGTGAGGCGGCGTACTTCGCCTCCGCCTCCTCGCCAGCCCCGATGTGTTGGGCCACGAGCACCGAGCCCGCGACGGTGACCCCCATCCCGAGCGAGAACAGGAGGAACACCATCGGGAACGCGAACGAGATCGCCGCCAGCGCTTCGGTGCTGTATCGGCCGAGCCACAGCGTGTCCGCGAGGTTGTACGCCGTCTGGAGGAGGTTGGTGACGACGATGGGCAACGAGAGGTAAAACAGCGGCTTCCCGATGCTGCCGTCGGTGAGATCGAACTCGTCTCGACCCTTGAACACGGACGAGAGCCGATCGCGGGCGCTCATTCGAGCGTCACCTCGTCGCCGTCGTCGCCATCGTAGCCACTGTCGGCGTCGTCCTCGGCGCCCTCGATGCCCGCGTCGCCGGCGACGGTCCCGTCGTCCGCGTCCTCGTCGGAGATGTCACCGCCGGAGGCGGCCAGCGCGGGTGCATCGGGCGGCTCCGCGCTGACGGGAACGGTCGCGTCCTCGACGAGCATGTCGAGGAGGTCGTCGATCAGGTGCTCGCGCATCGTCACCACGTCCGCGCCGATGGCGGCCGCGCGGGTCCACGTCCCGTGGATGTAGGTGAGGACGTGCTCCGCGACCTCCTCGGGGGCGGTCTCCTCGTCGTACTGTCCGGCGTCGATCGCCTCCCGGACGAGGTCGGCGATCTCTGTGCGCAGATCGGCGTCGAAGCGACGGAGTATCTCCCGATAGCCGTCGCGATACGGCGCCTGCGCCTTGATCTCCATGAACGCCGTGTTGAACTGTTGGTCGGATTCGTCGTCCACCGGGTCCAGCACGCGGCGAACCAGCGCCACCAACTTCGTCACCGGAGACCCGTCCGGATGGTCCGCGATCTTCTCCGCGAACCCCTCGTGGAGGTACGCGAGGAACTCCCGGAACAGGTCGTCCTTGCCGTCGAAGTGGTAGTGGAGGGCGGCCTTGCTCTTGTCCGTCTCGTCGGCGATGTCCTGCATGGTGAGGTCGGCGTACCCGTGCGTACACAGCGCGCGGTACGTCGCCTCCATGAACACCGTCTGCGTGTCTCGCTCCTGACTCATCGGTGGTTCGGGGTGCGGCGCACGGGTGTGCCGTGGCGGTCCGCGAGGACCGATCGCCGCGTCTATCCCAACTAACTGGCCAGTCAGTCAAAAAGTGTTCGGCTTCGGAACGGTCCGGGATGCGGTGCCGTCACAGGGGAGTGGATCGGTCGGCTCCGTTCCTCGTCGGCGGCGTTCGCGCTGGGCAGTCTCCTCGCCGGTAGCGCACCTCGGTTGGGACCGTCGACAGCGTGTCGCCGCCGCCCGGATCGTCGCCGGGTATAATTCCGTCCGTGCCGTCGTCCCCTCATGGATCGGCACAACTTCCTGTTCGTCTCCGCCGACGCCGCGCTGATCACCGACCTCGCGTGGCAAGTCCACGAGGAAGGTCACGACGTGCGGTACTACATCGAGGCGGAGCGCGACGGGGAGATCGGCGACGGGTTCGTTCCCAAGACCGACGACTGGCGCGCGGAGGTCGAGTGGGCCGACGTGATCGTCTTCGACGACATCTGGGTCGGGTCCGATATCGGAACCGGCGAACTGGCGCAGGAACTCCGTGAGCGAGGGAAGGCCGTCGTCGGGGGGACGTCCGCGACCGACCGTCTCGAGGAGGACCGCGGGTACGCGATGGAGGTCCTGGAGGAGCACGGCGTGGACACCATCGAACACCACGTGTTCCACGACTTCGACGAGGCCATCCGGCACGTCCAGTCGAACCCGGCGCCGTACGTGATCAAACCGCTCGGGGAGGTTCAGAACGTCAAACGGCTCCTCTACGTCGGCAACGAGGACGACGGCAGCGACGTCGTCGACGTGCTCCGCGCCTACAAGAAGGCCTGGGGCCACCGGATGAAGGGATTTCAGCTCCAGCGGAAGGTCGAGGGAGTCGAGGTCGCGATCTGCGGGTTCTTCGACGGCAACGGGTTCGTCGACCGCGTCAACTTCAATTTCGAGCACAAGAAGCTGTTCCCGGGGAACATCGGTCCCTCGACCGGCGAGATGGGAACGTCGATGTTCTGGGCCGGCCAGAACAGGCTGTTCGAGGAGACGCTCGGCAAGCTGGAGGACTGGCTCGCCGAGGAGGGGTACGTCGGAAGTATCGACATCAACTGCATCGTGAACGAGAACGGCATCTACCCGCTGGAGTTCACGCCCCGGTTCGGCTACCCGACGATCGCGTTGCAGGAGGAGTCGTTCGAGTCCCCGACTGGGCAGTTCTTCTTCGATCTCGCCCACGGAAACGATCCCGGACTGGACGTCCACAACGGCTACCAGATCGGCGTCCGCATCGTCCTGCCGCCGTTCCCGTTCGACGACGAGACGACCTACGACGAGAACTCCCGGAACGCGGCCGTCGTGTTCGACACGGAGAGTCGCGACGGCATCCACCTGGAGGACACGAAGCGGGTGGACGGACAGTGGCGCGTCGCGGGCGACAGCGGGATGCCCCTCGTCGTGACGGGCAAGGGCGAGACGATGGGGGCCGCTCGCGAGCAGGCGTACGGGCGCATCGACGACATCGTGATCCCGAACCTGTACTACCGCGACGACATCGGCGAGCGGTGGGTCGACGGCGACGGCGACCGACTCCAGGCGTGGGGGTACCTCGGGCCGGCGTGAGTGTCGGGCGACGCGCTCGAGGAGACCGTCGCCGCGGGGTCGCGGTCGCTGTCGGACGAGGAGGTAGCCCGACTCGCCGAGGCCGGCGAGTGACGTGGCGGTCGCGGTCGAACGGCGTCTCCGTGGCCGGTGCGTCCCGACTCAGGCCGTGCGCCACGACCGCAGATCCATGACGACGACGGCGGAGACGACCGCGAGCGCGACGAGCGCGCCGGCGGTCACCGCCACGCTCGGCGCGAACACGAGCCCGTAGATGAGCATCAACAGCGCCGTCGCGGCGACGACCATCACGACCAGGTAGCGGATCAGCCAGTCCTCAGCCTCGCGCTCACTCATTGTTGTACGGAGATTGCTTCTCGATCCGGTAAAAGCGCGTCGGCATGCTCGCGTCGGTCGGGCGGGGCGCGGCCTCCAGCTGTGACCGCGCCGCCGCGGCCGCGGGGACGCATCGGCTCCGAGACCACGGCGCGCTACCACGCCGCCGCCGCGACCGCCGGCCACGCGGCCCACGCCGCGAGCGCGAGCGCGAGCGTCAGCGCCGCCGCGTCGTCGCGGCCGAACGTCGACGCCGGCGGGGTCGGGTTCCACGAGAGACACCGCGCGCGGAGCGCGACGGCCAGCCGGTCGGTGCGTGAGAGGGCCCGGTTCAGCCCCGCGGTCGCGACGATCCGGATCCGCTCCCGGAGCGGCCGCTCGTTGCCGAGACGGGCGGCCATCGCCTCGCGCGTCCGGGCGAGGTCCGCCTGCAACACCGGGAGGAAGCGGAACACGAGTCCGACACCCAGCCCGAGGAGCCGTCCCGGCTTGCCGGGCACGAGGCGCGCGACGGCGGCCTCCGACTCGCGGACGGGCGTCGTCCGGACGTACGCCGCGACCAGCGCGAGCAGCAGCAGCGTCCGGTAGGCCGCGAGCGTCGGGCCGACCGCAGCGGCAGGATCGATCCATGGCGCCGTGAGCTGTAGCGATTCGATCGCGGGGGCGGCCGCCAGAAACGGGAGCACGCCGCGGTATTCCGTGAACACGACGCCGGGCGGCGTCGCCGAAAGCGCCAGCAACCCGAGCGCGAGCGCGGTGAGCGCCGCCAGCCCGACCGGATCGGTGTAGGCGAACGCCGCCCCCGCGAACGTCGCCTGCAGGAGCAGCTTGCTGCGCGCGTCGAGCCGGTGGCCGACCGAGTCGCCCGGCTCGTACGTCAGCATCGCTCGAGCAGACGGGCGGGGCGGTCGGGTCGACGGACCGGGAGGTCGTCGAGCGCCTCGACGGCCGTCGCCGGGGGCGCGTCCACCGCGACCGCGCCGTCGTCGAGCACGACGAGCCGGTCGGCCGGGTCGAGCACGTCGCGCAGGTCGTGGGTCACGAGGACGATCCCGGTGCCGTCGCGGTTGAGTTCGACGAGGTGCGCGAGGACGGACTCGCGGGCCGGCTCGTCGAACCCGGTGAACGGCTCGTCGAGGACGAGATGGCTCGGCTCCATCGCGAGCGCGCCGGCGACGGCGGCACGCTCCTGTTCGCCCCCCGAGAGCCGGTCGATCCGTTCGCCGCCGCGGCCGGCCATGTTCACCGCCGCCAGCGCGCGCTCGACCCGCCGGTCGATCTCCTCGCGGGGGAGGCCGAGGTTCTCAGGGCCGAACGCCACGTCGCGGGCGACCGTCGCGGCGACGAAGCAGTCGCGCGGCTCCTGGAACACCATCCCGACGCGCGTCCGGGCGGCGACGAGGTCGTCGCCGACGGGCTCGCCGTCGACGAGCACCTCGCCCTCGTCGGGGTCGAGCAGGCCGTTGAAGTGCCGTACGAGCGTCGACTTGCCGGAGCCGTTGGCGCCCGCGAGCACGAGGAACTCGCCGTCCGGAATCTGCAGCGACACGTCGCGGACGGCGGTCGCTCCGGCGCGGCCGTCGTCATCGTCGCCGTCGCGCTCGCCAACCGGGCCCCCGTCCGGGTCCTCGTCCGGGTCGCCGTTCCCGTACCGGTGCGTGAGGTCGCGAACCTCGATCACGGCTCGGCGTTACCGCGCGACGACGGCGTCGCTGCGGACGATCGCCACCGTCGCCGCCGCCTTGATCGCCTCCGCGGGGACGAACGGAACCGCCGCCGCCAGCACCGCGGTCACGAGGGTCACGTCGCCGACGAGCGCGTAGCCGAGGGTTCCGAACGCGTAGATCACGAGCGTTCCGACCGTCATCGACCCGACGAGGCGACCGAGGCTGACCGACCCCGGGTCGACCAGGTCGCCCGCGCCGTGGACGCCCGCGCCGACGACGGCGGCGGCGAACGGGTACGACCACAGGTAGCCGCCCCACTGCCCGAACAGCGACCCGAGGCCGGCGGACCCGTACGCGAACACCGGTGCGCCCACCGCCCCCGCGACGACGTAGATGACCATCGACGCGGCGCCCCAGACCGGTCCGAGGAACACCCCGGCGAGGAACACGCCCAACACCTGCAGGGTGAACGGCACCGAGGTCACCGGAAGCTGAAACGACACGTACGCGAACACGCCGGTCAGCGCCGCGAACAACGCGGCGCGTGCCACGTTGGCGGCGACCTCCTCGCCGACGAGATCGACGTCCTCCGTTGCGGTACTCATGTGGCAGCTCGTAAACCAAGGGGGCTGTTAGACTTTACGGGATGGGTCGGGTGACCCTCGGTGCTCGTCTGACTCGTCGAGCGTCGAACGGCGGTTCTCGGTCCCGTCGTCCGGCCGTCGCAGGTACCTCGAAGCCTCACGCCGGGGGCACGCTTATGGCCGCGGACCGCCGACCTCCGGGCATGTCGGACGACGCCACCCTCGGCGACGTTCCCGACTCCGCCGCCGAGGGAGAGACGTACGATGTCGTCCGGGAGGACCGGCAGTCGCCCGAGGACTCGTTCGCGGTCGTCGGCAACGAGACGCGACTGGCGATCCTTCGCGTGCTCCACGAACGAGTCGCTGTCGCCGATCGCACCGAGTACACCGTCCCGTTCACCGAGCTTCGAGAGGCGGTCGGCGAGGCCGACAGCGGGAAGTTCAGCTACCACCTCAACCAACTGCTCGGGGAGTTCGTCGAGAAGCGACCCGAGGGATACGCCATCCGGTATCCCGGCACGGAACTCGTCCGAACGGTGAAAAGCGGCGCCGTCGCCCCGACCGAGTCCGCCGTTTCCGAACCGACCACCGCGTCGTGTTACCTGTGTGGAGCGCCGGTGAGCGTGGCGTACACGAACGGGTACGTCTCGGCACAGTGCACCGAGTGTCCGGGCGCGCTCGGGTTCGATCACATGCCGGAGGGGACGCTGAGCTCGATACCCGTTCCCGGCGGCGCCGTCGGCGACGACATCGACGCGGCGCCGGAGGCGCTCCTGGACCGCGTTCACGGCCGGTTTTGCCACCGCGCTCGGACGTTCGGCGACGGGAGCTGTCCGCGCTGTGGCGGCCCGGCCGAGTCAGGCCTCCGCGAGTGCCCCGATCACGACCCGAGCGAGGGTCCGTGCGCCGAGTGCGGCACGAGCATGCCCGCGACCGTCAGAGTGACCTGCGAGGTGTGCTCGGAGGGGGGAATCTCTCCCCCTGCGTGCATGGTCACCCATCGCGCGCCGTTCCGCGAGGCGCTGGCGGGGGCCGGTATCGACGACCTCGGATACGACGCCTTCGCCCTCTCGGCTGGGTGGCCCATGCGCGTCGTCGACGGCGACGAGCCGGCCGTCGAGTACGACCTTGCCGCCGGGCGGGTTCGGGTGGTCGTGGACGGCGACATCCGGATCCTCCGGTAGCGGAACGGGACGAACGCCGACGGCGCGGCGGTCTTACACCGCGGCCGTGGTCGGTCAGTAGCGCGCCGCGAGCGTCTCGAACCTCTCGAGGTCGTGGCCGTACAGCACGTCCGCGTCGGTTCGCCGCTCCAACTCGCGGAGCGTCTCCAAGCTCTCGCGCCAGTCCCGCTCGCTCCACAGCAGGCCCGGCCCCAGCGGCGCGCCCTCTGCGTAGTTGGCGTCGACGTAACACTCGTCGCCGGCGACGAGGAGGGTCCCCTCAGGGGTCTCGATCCGGGCCCCGAGGAGCCCCGGGGTGTGTCCCGGAAGGTGGAGCAGCTCGAACCCCTCGGCGAGCGTGTGGCGGTGGCGGTGGACCACGCGCCAGTTCAGGTCGCCGTCGAAGTCGGCGGCGAGGTACGCGATCGACCCTTCGTCGGTGTGGGCCGAGTAGAAGGCGAACCCGAGTTCGTCGCGATGGACGTACACCGGGGTGCCGGTGCCCGCGAACGCGTCGAGTTCGCCCGCGTGATCGAGGTGGAGGTGGCTCATCACCACCGCGTCGATGTCGGCGAGGTCGTACCCCGAGTCGGCGAGATCTCCCTCCAGGGAGTGCTCGCTCGCGTCGTGTGCCTCGAAGGCGCCGTACAGCGGGTCGGGCCAGTACTCCGCGGCGTCGGTCGGCACGCCCGTGTCCCACAGGTACGTCCGGCCGCCGGCCTCGACGACGGCGTTCCAGACGACGAACTCGACGCGGGTGTGTTCCGGCTCCGGTTCCGCCGCGCTGGCCATCGACGCGCCGTCGACCACGTACGCCCGGTCCGCGCGGACCCGCCCGCGGTCGACGAGGGTCACCTCCGGCATGGGTGCCGAATGGGTCGCCGGGTGCTTGAACGTACGCGTCGTGCGCTCGGAGCGTCGCGTTGTGAGGCGCCGAATACCGTACGACAACGTCCGGCTACCGTGCTACCAGGTTCCGGCTACCGTGTTGCAACAGTCCGGAGCGAACCGTTTCGCTCCGTTGCATGGTTCGATCAGGCCCGGCGCTCGACCGGTCCGAGCGTCAGCGTGCAACGAAGTGAAACGGACGCGTAAGTACGGTGAAACACCCCGAAACGACCGTTGGGGGTTTTATTGTTCCCTCCCATCGGAGCGGTTGCCATGTCAGGAACGCCGTCGCGAGCGGGGCACGGTCCGACGCGCCCGGTCGAGGGCCCGTCGGACGCAGACGCGCTCGTCCTCGCCGCACCGTCCGCCATCGGGGGCCACTGCCCGTGCTCGAGAGAGGCACACGACGGGACGGCCGCGGCGACGGGGACGAGCGGGTTCCTTCGCGTGGCGTTCACCCGGGGCGGGCTGTCGCCGCCGGGGGAGTGGGTTCGCGCGGCTGGCGACGGCGCCGGCGTGCGCGTGGTCGATTCGACTCCGTGCTCTGTCGGCTCCGGCGAATCGGGCGAACGTGAGGGTGAGGAGGGGGTGGTCACCGTCACCGCGTCCGGGCCCGCGAACCTCACCGACGTGGGCGTGCGGGTCACCGACGCGCTCGACGACATGGACGCGACCGCCGGCGACACCGGCGGGGGATCGGGCGGACCGGTGTGTTGTCTCGGATCGTTGACGGCGCTGTTGCAGTACGTCGACGATCGGGAAGCGTACCGGTTCGTGAACGCCGTTACGGCCCGCGTGGCGTCGCTCGGGGGAACGACGCACGCACACATCGAACCGGCGGCACACGACCGGCGAACCATCGACACGATGGCGTCGCTGTTCGATGTCGTCGCCGAGCCGTCGTCGGCCGGAGACGGCCTGGATGTCGTCAGGAGCCGGCGACGGTAAGGAATCGAAGGTCTGATGATCGGATACTGGTAGTTTCTACGATAACCGACGTATGAGGACGTGATCGAAACGATACGATAGCGGACCGTTTCGGACTGTTTCGGATCGTTTCGGACAGTTTCATTCCGTGAGACGCGGCGAGAAAGCGTTAAGCCCCTCCCGGAGAAGCCCGCAACGAGGGGGATGTGCGCGAGACAAACTGACGGCCCCGTGACCCCGGCGCTGGCTGCGGTTGTCGTCGTGGTCGCGGTTCTGGGCGGCACACTCGTCGGCGCCACCGCGTTCGCCGGCGGGGGAGCGGCCGCGGTCACCGGCGCCGGAGCGGCGGACGCGCGTCCGGCGGGGGAGGTCGCGATCGCCGAGAGCGGCTTCGCCGACGGCGACGTGGTCCTCGAACGCGACGGAACTGCATACCTGTGGTACGACGAGCCCGCCCGGTTCACGCTGTTGCTCGAAACCGGTCAGGGAGACGACGAGGGCTACTACGAGGCGTGCCTCCGGTCCCGCGGCGACGACGGTGGCGTCCGCGAGATCGCCTGCGAGTCGCTCGTCCTCTCGGGCGGCTCCACCACGGAGGTCACCTTCCGCGTCGATTCGTGGGCGGCCGGCGGGACCGGCGGCCGAACGATCGAGGCAGTGGTCACCCCCGACACGCTCGATGCCGAAGTGGCCGCGAACGCGACCCACGACGTCTCGGTGATCCGGAAGGGAGCCGACCCGGACGGCGACGGGGCGACGACCCGTCGCGAGATCGCCGCGGGAACCGACTTCGACGACCCCGACACCGACGACGACGGCCTCGTCGACGGCTTAGAGCTCGACACCTACGACACCGACCCGCTCGTCGCGGACACCGACGGCGACGGCCTCGACGACGGGACGGAGATCCACGAGACGCGGACCGATCCGACGGCGACCGACACGGACGGCGACGGCCTCTCCGACGCCCGCGAGGTCGAGGAGACGGGGACGAACCCGACGAAGGTCGACACCGACGGCGACGGCCTTTCCGATGGCCGCGAGGTGCGCGTTCACGAGACGGATCCGACGGAGGTCGACACGGACGGCGACGGGCTCGTCGACGGCGCGGAGGTGAACGAGCACGACACGAACCCGACGGACCCCGACACCGACGACGACGGCCTCTCGGACGCCCACGAGGTCCACGGAACCGGGACGGACCCCAACTCCGCCGACACGGACGGCGACGGCCTCGACGACGGCCGCGAGGTGCACGACCTCCGAACGGACCCGACCGAGGTCGACACCGACGGCGACGGACTGCACGACGGCGCGGAGGTGTCCGAGCACGGGACCGACCCGCTCGTGGTCGACACCGACGGCGACGGCCTCTCCGACGGCGAGGAGGTGAACCGATTCGGAACCGACCCGCTCGCGGCCGACTCCGACGGCGACGGCGTTCCGGACGCCCGGGAGGTCGACGAGGGACCGATGTCGCCGTGGGTCGTCGGGGTCGGAACGTCGTTCGCGGTCCTCGTGGCGGCCCTCGGCGCGCTCGTGCTCGCGTGGACAGCGCGTGATCGCTGGCTGCCCCTCGTCCCGGCCCGCGTTCGCGAGTCCGTTCGAACGTCGGGGGCGCTCGACCGCGTCGGATCGGCTGTTCCGGCGGCCCGCGTCGACGCCGCGGTTCGAGCGATCCGGGACGCCGGCCGTCGGCTGCGCTCGGCGGCCGTGGCCGCGCGTGCGGCCGCGGCCGACCCCGATTCGTCGCCCTCGAGCGCGACGGAGGTCGACGGGGGACACGCGGTCGCCGACGGACACGACGGCGCCCACGGCGACGACGGGGAGCCCGACGACCCGGATGCTGTCGCCGGCGACGGCACCCCATCCGTGGCGGGGACGGGCTCGAACGACGCCGGCGGTGCGGATCGGCCCGCCGACGTACACGACCCTCCGGCGCTCACACCGGAGGAGGAGGTGGAGTCGGTGCTGGCGGCCAACGGCGGCCGCCTCAAGCAGTCTGAGATCGTCGAACGAACCGGATGGTCGAAATCGAAGGTGAGTCGCACGCTGTCGCGGATGGACGAGGCCGGGACCATCGAGAAGACGACGATCGGCCGCGGGAACGTCATATCCCTACCCGAGCACACCCCCGACGGGGCCCGTTCGCCGTTCGACGACGGGTGATCGGACCGGTCGCGTCAGTCGCTTCGGTACGCTTCTCCGAGAGGGAGGACCCTCGGGATCCGTTCGGACGGTCCTGATCGGCCGAACTCCGTCGTGACTCGACGGTATCGCGGTCGGTCAGTTCTCGCGGCCGATGACTCCGCCGGAAGCACTCGAAACCCGGTGTGAAGGGGTTGGACGAGACGGTGTGTGTGACCGTGGACGGACCGTCGTCGATGCGGACGGTCGGTACGCCGACGACTCGGTCGCTCGGCCCCCGCCTGTGAAGCACTTGCAAAGTGGTGTGGTCGAGTCGGCTACCCTCTGACACCAGTTTTCGTGTGCTTTTCCGACGAGGGAGCGGGGTGGGGTCGAGGCGGGACGCTCTCGCGTATAATATATCGGTATCGATCCTAGCTAGAAGAAGAAGACGGTACCGAGCGTACGCCGGAAATTCGGTGTACTCCGGCACCGACTTATGATCTCGAAGCAACAGGATCCGGCCATTTATATACAGTAGTTCAAACGGAGCGACCCTGTCGGGGTCAAGCCGACGTCCGTTCACCCAAGCACTCGAAATCCGGTGTGAGGGAGGTCGACGGGACGGACGGGCGACTGTCGCGGATCCGCCGTCGTCTCACGGCGCGTTCGATGCTCGTACTCCCACGGTTGCCGCCTGAGTCCACGATCCTGGAGGGTTCCACTGCGCCGTCGGGGCGTTCGAGTGGGAGAAGCACATGAAATCCGGTGTCGCGCCGGCCGGGTGGCGAGGGATCCGTCACGCCCCCGCGGCACCGACCCGAAAGCACTCGAAAACCGGTGTGTGTTCTCGTCGTTTGTCCTCGGCGAACCTCCGACTGCTCGGCGAATCCCTCCGACCGCCCGGTGAATGCCTCCGACTGCCCGGCTGATACCCTCGACCGATGTCCTCGTGCGTTCACACCTCATCGGATCGCACGAACTGACGCGGATCGCTCGTCACCGGGCCGGGCTGCGCGTCGCCGGAGCACTCGAACCGCCGGTGTTCTCTAACCGCCGGAGCACTCGAAAACCGGTGCTGATTCCGGTGTCCCCGGGCGCAACACTCGCAGTCACCCGCAGTCACTCGCAGAGCACTCGCAACCCCCCGGTGTAACACTCGAAAGCACGCGAAAGCACTCGAACTTCCACACCCTTATCACTCGGGTGGCCGCAGAGGCTGGTGCGACATGGGGTCGAGTTCGATATTCGAGGACGACGTGGAGATCATCCGTAACGCGGATCTCTTCACAGAGGAGCACACCCCGGCGGAGATCCTCTGCCGTGACGACGTGATGCAGGACTACGTGAACGCCCTGAAACCCGTCTACAAGGGGAGACCTCCGAGAAACGCCTTCCTCTACGGCGACACCGGCGTCGGGAAGACGGCGGCGACGAAGTACCTCCTCCAGGAACTCGACGCCGACATCGACTCGCGCAACGCCGACGCGCCCGGCGACGAGCGGGGGTTCACCTACGTTCGCGTCAACTGCCAGAACCTCGCGCCGGCCGACGGGACCGCCTCCTCGTATCAGGTCGCCATCGCGCTGGTGAACGAGCTGCGCGACGGCGAGACCGTCTCGTCGACCGGGTACGCCGCGCGTGAGGTGTACGAGATGTTGTACGACGAGCTCGACGCGATCGGCGGCACCGTCCTCATCGTCCTCGACGAGGTCGACCGCGTCGGCGAGTCCGACACGCTCCTGTACGACCTCCCGCGTGCGCGTGACATCGGGTACGTAGAGAACACACGGATCGGGCTCATCGGGATCTCCAACGACTACACGTTCCGCTCGAACCTCTCGCCGAAGGTCCGCGATACGCTGTGTGAGACGGAGATCAAGTTCCCCGCCTACACCGCCGCCGAGCTGGAGGAGATCATCGAGGCGCGCGCCGAGCGGGCGCTTCACCCCGACACCTACGGGAAGGAGGTGCTCTCGCTGTGTGCCGCCCTCGCGGTCCGGAACTCCTCGGGCAGCGCCCGCCGCGCGATGGACCTGCTCAAACAGGCCGCCGAACAGGCGGAAAACGAGGGGCACGTCCCAATCGAGCCGGACGATGTCTACGCGGCCAAGGAGGAACTCGACTACGGCGACATGGTCGAGTCCGTCGCCGACCAGGACCAACACAAGCAGCTCATCCTCTCGGCGGTCGCGCGCCTCGACGCCGACGGTCGCACGCCGGTGCGGACGAAGGCGATCCACGCCGCCTACCGCCGCCTCGCGCAGGCCGCGGGCGACGACCCGCTGAGCCAACGGGGGATGTACAACCACCTCACCCGACTCGACATGCTCGGGTTCCTCCACTCGTATCAGAACAACGAGGGCCTCCGCGGCGGCCAGTACAACACCTACGAGCTCTCGGAGGCGCTCACCGTCGAACAGGTCCGGGACGCGATCGCCGAGTCGGAACTCCCCCTCGACGGGGTCTCGCTCGACATCGAACGGATCCTCCGCGACGCCGGCCTCGTCGACACCTGAGATATTCCGCGAGCCGATCCGGTTCCCCGCCGCCGGCGACACCGGTTTTCGAGTGCTCCCCTGGACCGTCATCCCGGTCGAGCCGACCTCAAACCTTCCGGCTTGACGGCTCTGACCCCTGTATCCCGCATCTACGCCCGTCAACTGTGATCTCCGGTTCGAATCAACACGCGTGCGTTCGAACGCGCGACTCACGGATCGGCTCCGTCCCGTTCGATCGGGTCGGCTGGGACATCACGTGGACGGTGATCGCCTCGACGTGTGTCCGGTGGTTTGCGTTCCACCGCGTACACAGCGCCGACGCGAACCGTTCCCGAAGCGCGTCGTCGTCGCTCCAGCGGACGACCTCCAGGTACTTCCGCCAGCGCGCGCTGGGATAGGCGCCCTTCGGTCGTTCCGACGGCCGCAGGTTCGGATCGCCCCCGTGGATCGCGTCCACCGTCTCGCCGGATCCCGTCGTGCCGACGGCGACGTACCACACGTCCTCGATCGGTGGCGACGGCGCGAACATGTCCCACCTCGTCTCCCTGGGGGTCACCTCGACCGCGTCCGTCTCGGGTACGTCGACGTACCCCAACGCGGCGGCGTTCCAGATCACAACGACGAGCAACAGCACCGCCGCGACGCCGCGGCCCGTCCTTCGGAGGGCCGCCGTGAGCGGCTCGCGATCGACGAGCCGGGACGTGATGGCTCCACAGCGCTCACCCTCGGCCGGGTTCCGGCTCTGGAGAACCCTGCGCAACGCAGCCGGAGCGGACCCGAGATCCACGAGAGCCGTTCGAACACTTGCACCGAATCGGCGTGCTATCAGAGGCGTTCGGCCCGCCCGTGTCGCCGAGATGGTCCGAACGGTTCGGTTCCACCGCTTCTCGACCGAGTCCCACACCCCCGGAGGGAGATACGGGAGCAACGCCGCGAGGCTGACGAACGGGAACAGTCCGACACCGAGCGTGAGCGCCATCCCAGCGTGCGCGGCAGCGAACGCGCCGACGAGGGCCGTTCGCCTTCGGCCGGTGGTGACGACGAGCAGCGGGGAACAGCACAACAGTACGATCCACGTGAGTCCCAGCCCCGAAAGCAGCTCCGGGTACGCCGCGAGCCGGTCCCCGAGGAGGACGGTCAGCGAGTCGATGCTGAACACCATCGGTACGGCCCGCCCGCTCGGCCACGCATCACCCCTGAGCTTGATCACCGCGTTGATCACGTACAGGACCACGGGCTGCACCAACAGGCCGATAGCCGCCGGGTGTCGGCATCGCGTTCGATCCTCGAGTAGCAGCCCGGACCCCAGCGGGAGGAAGAGACACCATAGAAGCGTCCGTCGAAGCAGCGAGTCGCCGCCGTTCAACACGAGCGGGTTCCGCGCGTGAAGCGAGACGAGGAGGATCAGCGAACAGATCGCGGCCGCCTTGGTCCGGTAGCCGAGCGCGAGCGCCAGCGCGGCGATCCCGGCGGCGACGAACAGGAGTCCGACCCACCATTCGCCCCCAAACAGGGTGTACACCGAGAAGTTCGCCGTGATCGGGTATCGGGCGAACAGCGCCGACCGCGGGAGCGCGCCCGAATCCGCGTAGAAGAACGCCAGCGACCGCGCGCGCAACAGGAGGTCCGTGAGCAACAGCGTCCCCAACGCGACCCGGAGGGCGACAAGCGCTCGCCGGTCGACGAAGAGCCTGCGTGCGAGTGCAGCCTGGAGGTCGCGACGGAGAGACGCGAGATACGTTCGGAGGGCCACGAGTCCGTGATTCGTTCATCGAGTTGAATAGTTTGTGACGAGCGCCCCGTCGAAACCGCACACCGTCGGGGCGATAGCGTGATATCCGTACCCACGTGGTGCAGTACCTCGCCGACCGCGAGACGACGGGCTTATACGTACCACTGCCATTCGATGTGATGTGAAGCGCGCCGCGGTCGGCGCGGCGTCACGCTATGAGGATTCCGCCCCTGCGGTCCGCCGCAAGACGGTATCTGATGTGAGCCCCGATAGTTCGGTGACATCTGGTCGGTTCCACGATGTCGCCACGATATGACCCGCCACCCCCTCCCCTCGCGGGGAGGAACATTCCGGTTGATCCTGCCGGAGGTCATTGCTATCGGAGTCCGATTTAGCCATGCTAGTCGCACGGGGTTAGACCCGTGGCGGAAAGCTCAGTAACACGTGGCCAATCTGCCCTACAGATCGCGATATCCTCGGGAAACTGAGGTCAATAGCGAATACGGTCCCATGCTTTGAACAGCCGGGACCGGAAACGCTCCGGCGCTGTAGGATGAGGCTGCGGCCGATTAGGTAGACGGTGGGGTAACGGCCCACCGTGCCGATAATCGGTACGGGTTGTGAGAGCAAGAACCCGGAGACGGAATCTGAGACAAGATTCCGGGCCCTACGGGGCGCAGCAGGCGCGAAACCTTTACACTGCACGACAGTGCGATAGGGGGACTCCGAGTGCGGAGGCATAGTGCCTTCGCTTTTGTGCACCCTAAGGCGGTGCACGAATAAGAGCTGGGCAAGACCGGTGCCAGCCGCCGCGGTAACACCGGCAGCTCGAGTGATGACCGATCTTATTGGGCCTAAAGCGTTCGTAGCCGGCCGGGCAAGTTCGTCGGGAAATCTACCAGCTCAACTGGTAGGCGTCCGGCGAAAACTGCTCGGCTTGGGACAGGGAGACTCAAGGGGTACGTCCGGGGTAGGAGTGAAATCCCGTAATCCTGGACGGACCACCGATGGCGAAAGCACCTTGAGAGAACTGATCCGACGGTCAGGAACGAAAGCTGGGGTCTCGAACCGGATTAGATACCCGGGTAGTCCCAGCTGTAAACGATGTTCGCTAGGTGCGACGCAGACTACGAGTCTGTGTTGTGCCGTAGGGAAGCCGAGAAGCGAACCGCCTGGGAAGTACGTCCGCAAGGATGAAACTTAAAGGAATTGGCGGGGGAGCACTACAACCGGAGGAGCCTGCGGTTTAATTGGACTCAACGCCGGACATCTCACCAGCTCCGACTGTAGGAATGAATCTCAGTGTGATGAGCTTGGAAGACCTACAGAGAGGAGGTGCATGGCCGCCGTCAGCTCGTACCGTGAGGCGTCCTGTTAAGTCAGGCAACGAGCGAGACCCGCGCTCCTAATTGCCAGCATGGCCCTTGTGGCTGATGGGTACATTAGGAGGACTGCCGCCGCCAAGGCGGAGGAAGGAACGGGCAACGGTAGGTCAGTATGCCCCGAATGAGCTGGGCTACACGCGGGCTACAATGGTCGGGACAATGGGTTCCTACCCCGAGAGGGGACGGTAATCTCAGAAACCCGGTCGTAGTTCGGATTGTGGGCTGAAACTCGCCCACATGAAGCTGGATTCGGTAGTAATCGCGTGTCACAAGCGCGCGGTGAATACGTCCCTGCTCCTTGCACACACCGCCCGTCAAAGCACCCGAGTGAGGTCCGGATGAGGCCTGGGTTGCCAGGTCGAATCTGGGCTTCGCAAGGGGGCTTAAGTCGTAACAAGGTAGCCGTAGGGGAATCTGCGGCTGGATCACCTCCACAGAACGGGACCAGGCCGACGCGCCTGGCCCACCTTAGAGGTCTTCGTGGCGCTCGTGGATGCGACCAGACACCTTCGAACTATCGGGGCTCGCCTTCAGACCTCGTTGGTACCTCGACAGGGTTCGATTCCCTGTAGGTCACTCTCGTACCGCGATTCGAACCGTGCCCCTTAAGTGTGGCACGGGGAGATGAACTGGTACACACGATCGATGCACCATTCCGTGAGAACGGGAATGGGAAGGGTCGATGTACGCTCGCGTGCCACCCACGCGACGTGCGATGACGACCGTATGTACGTGCAATCCAGACGTCCACTGGACCCGTTCACCGGGTCACAGTGTACCATCAGTCAACTGGCTACTGTGCCAGCTGGTGAATGGCTCGGCTCGAGAGCCGACGACGGACGTGCCAAGCTGCGATAAGCCGTAGGGAGCCGCATGGAGGCGAAGAACTACGGATCTCCGAATGGGAATCCCTCTACAATTGCTTCGCGCAATGGGGAACGCTCCGAATTGAAACATCTCAGTAGGAGCAGGAAGAAAAATCAAACCGAGATGTCGTTACTAACGGCGAGTGAACGCGACACAGCTCAAACCGAAGCCCTCACGGGCAATGTGGTGTTCGGGCTGATAACAATCGGAACACTCTCACGAGAAGTCTCCTGGAACGGAGCACGATACAGGGCGACAGTCCCGTATCGTGAGTGTGTTCCGAGGATCAGTTCCCAGAGTAGCGGGGGTTGGATATCCCTCGTGAATATCTCAGGCATCGACTGAGAAAGCTAAACACTCCTCGAGACCGATAGCGAACAAGTAGCGTGAGCGAACGCTGAAAAGCACCCCGAGAAGGGCGGTGCAATAGGGCCTGAAATCAGCTGGCGATTGAGCGACGGGGCTTGAAAGGCCCCACTCAGAATGACCGAGGCGCGAGCCTCCAGTAAGACGAGTGGGGAGCCGAAGTCGCGTCGTGCGTTTTGAAAAACGAACCAGGGAGTGTACTTCTCCGGCGAGTCTAACACGCGCATCGTGGAAGGCGCAGGGAAACCGATATGGCCGCAGTCTTACGACGAGGGCCACCGTGTTCAAGCGCGGGGAGTCGAAGAGGTACGACCCGAAACCGAGTGATCTACTCCGAGGCAGGATGAAGCGTGCCGAAAGGCACGTGGAGGTCCGTTAGCGTTGGTGTCCTACAATACCCTCGCGTGATCTTGGAGTAGGGGTGAAAGGCCCATCGAACTCGGCAACAGCTGGTTCCGACCGAAACATGTCGAAGCATGACCTCTCCCGAGGTAGTTCGTGCGGTAGAGCCACCGATTGAGAGACCCGCCTCCGAGAGGAGTCGGCCTCTCTGTCGAACTCCGAACGTACGAACGCTGTCGACGGAGGGAGTCCGGTGTCCCGGGGTAAGCTTGGGCACCGTGAGGGGAACAACCCAGAGTTAGGTTAATGACCCAAAATGTGGATTAAGTGTAATCCTCTGAAGGTAGTCTTGAGCCCTAAACAGCCGGGAGGTGAGCTTAGAAGCAGCTACCCGCTAAGAAAAGCGTAACAGCTTACCGGCCGAGGTTCAAGGCGCCCAAAATGATCGGGACTCAAATCCACTTCTGATACCTAACCGTCCCTGTAAGAAGGGAACCGTGTAGGTCGGCGTACTGTCCGGATGGAAGCTCGGGTGAGAACTCGCGTGGACCGCACAGTAACGACAATCCTGGTCACAGTAGCAGCGATATTCGGGTGCGAACCCCGAAGGTCTGAAGGGTAAGAGTTCCTCGGCACTGCCAATCAGCCGAGGGTTAGCCGATCCTAAGTCCGACCGTAATTCGAATCGGACAACCGGGTAACTGGTTAATATTCCAGTGCCACCACGCACTGAAAGTCGACGCTTTGGGAACTGGTGAGCCGGGCATTCGCCCGGTCGAATCAGGGAATCCCGTGGAAGCCGTAACGGCACGAAGCGAGAGAAGCCTGAGACAGCGCAAGTCACCACTACCTAGAGCCCGTGAAAAGACGAGCGTGGTGTTCGTATCGAGATCCGACACAGGTACCCTGGCAGAGCAAGCCAAGACCGACGGGAACAACCGACGTTAGGGAATTCGGCAAGTTAGTCCCGTACGTTCGCAATAAGGGATGCCTGCCTTTCGCGAGGCAGGTCGCAGTGACTCGGTGGCTCCGACTGTCTAGTAACAACACAGGTGACCGCAAATCCGCAAGGACTCGTACGGTCACTGAATCCTGCCCAGTGCAGGTATCTGAACACCTCGTACAAGAGGACGAAGGACCTGTCAACGGCGGGGGTAACTATGACCCTCTTAAGGTAGCGTAGTACCTTGTCGCTTCAGTAGCGACTCGCATGAATGGATCAACGAGAGCCACACTGTCCCAACGTTGGGCCCGGTGAACTGTACGTTCCAGTGCGGAGTCTGGAGACCCCCAAGGGGAAGCGAAGACCCTATAGAGCTTTACTGCAGGCTGTCGCTGAGACGTGGCCGCTGACGTGCAGGATAGGTAGGAGTCATTACACAGGTACCCGCGCCAGCGGGCCACCGAGACATCACTGAAATACTACCCGTCAGTGGCTGCGACTCTCACTCCGGGAGGAGAACACCGGTAGCCGGGCAGTTTGACTGGGGCGGTACGCGCTCGAAAAGATATCGAGCGCGCCCCAAGATTTCCTCACGCGGGACAGGAACCCGCGGAAGAGCGCAAGAGCACAAGGAAGTCTGACAGTGTCATTCCAAGCGAGTGACGCTGACGCGAAAGCGTGGTCTAGCGAACGGATCACGGGCCTCAATGGCCCGGATTTACGACAGAAAAGCTACCTTAGGGATAACAGAGTCGTCACGCGCAAGAGCACATATCGACCGCGTGGCTTGCTACCTCGATGTCGGTTCCCTCCATCCTGCCCGTGCAGAAGCGGGCAAGGGTGAGGTTGTTCGCCTATTAAAGGAGGTCGTGAGCTGGGTTTAGACCGTCGTGAGACAGGTCGGCTGCTATCTATTGGGGGTGTTACGGTACTTGACGGGAACGGTCGTATAGTACGAGAGGAACTACGACTGGTTGCCACTGGTGTATCGGTTGTCCGAAAGGGCAGCTGCCGAGAAGCTACGCAACACGGGGTAAGAGCTGAACGCATCTAAGCTCGAAACCCACCTGAAAAAGAAGTACCACCGAGACCACTCGTAGAAGACGAGTTCGATAGACTCGGGATGTACGCGCCGAGGCAACGAGGCGTTCAGTCCACGAGCACTAACAGGTCAAGCCACACTCATATGCACTGGGACCCGTTCGTGAACGGGTCCAGGCGTTACCTGGATTGCACGTACATATCGGTCGAAGACCGACGTTGGCACCTCATCGGATCGTTCCCGATGGTCGGCCTTCGGGCGGCCACAGCGGCGGGGCACCACCCGTACCCATCCCGAACACGGAAGTTAAGCCCGCCAGCGTTCCGGCAAGTCCTGGAGTGCGAGAGCCTCTGGAAACACCGGTTCGCCGCCCACCACTCATACGCAACACACAACGGCCCACCAGCACCATGCTGGTGGGCCGTTCTGCATTTATAGACAGACGCACGTACACGCCGCCAGCGACGGCTTCGTCGATCGCCGTCGTCGAACCTATCCAACAGTGGCAACGCAGGTCGTTCGGAGGCTCCCGACCGGGGGTTCCCGTTCGGGTCCTCAGTTCAAAGCACCAGCGTGACGACCGTGAGAACGAGGAAGACGATCACGAGCCACTTCGCGATCGTCATGCTCACCCCGGCGACGCCCCGGGCACCGAGGACGGCCGCGACGAGCGCCAGCACGAAGAAGACGACCGCGTACTGGAGGAACTCCCCGCTGAAGAACTGCAGCGGGATGGAAGCCGACAGCGATCCGAGTCCGGCAACCGCGGCTGTGTGTGGCATGGGTGTCCTCGTTCTCGGTACACAGTCGGATTGTTACGACGTACGTACGCTCCCGTCCGGTCGAACGATGGATCCCGAACGCGATACGCACCGAGCGGGAGCTCCTCGCGATGACACGGACGGAGCCCGTCGGAAAGGAGAGGTTACTCGACGGGCGGAACGGAAGAGAAGTGCTCCGGCAGGGATTTGAACCCTGGTCATTGCCGTGAGAGGGCAATATGATTGGCCGGACTACACCACCGGAGCGCGGTGATGCACTGCGTGTGTGCATCTCAGCGTACGCCTGTGACCTGTAAAACGGTGTCGGTTCGCCCCCGCCGTGTGTGGGTTTGGCGTGCCAGCTGGCGGGCTATGCGGCGTCGTCGACGGCCTCCGCGATCCCGTCGGCCCACGACAGGAGCCGTTCGTCCTCGCCGAAGCCGGCGGCGACTTGCACGCCGACGGGGAGGCCGTCCACGTCGCCGGCGGGGAGGCCGACCGTCGGAACCCCGGCGTGCGTCCACGGGAGGTTCATCACCGGGTCCCCAGTGTCGTCGATCCCCTCGGGCGCCGGCCCGGGAGCCGCCGGCGCGACCCACGCGTCGATACCGTGCTCCGCCGCGGTCGCCGCCAGCGAGCCGCGCAGCGCGTCCCGCCCGCGTCGACCCCGGATCAGCGCCGAAACCGGCGCGGACCGCCCGTCCTCGATCAGGTCGCGGGTCGCCTCGGCGTAGCGATCGGCGTGCTCGTCGTACCACTCGCCGTGGGCGAGCGCGGCCTCGGCGGCGACGAGGGTGTCGTGTCGGTCGTTCACGTCGTCGATGTCGGGGATCGCCGTGACGCGGACGAGGTCGTACCCGGCGGTCGCGAGCGCATCGAGCGCCCGCTCGAACACCTCCCGCCCGGCGTCGGACACCTGATCGAGGTACGGACCGTCCGGGACGCCGAGCGTCGGCGGCCCGTCCGGCTCGCTCGCTCGCTCGCCGTCCCACCCGTCGAGGAGGACCGAGGCCGCGAGCGACGCGCCGGCGACGTCGCGCGTGAAGGTTCCGACGTGATCGACGGACGCCGCCAGTGGGATCACCCCGTCGGTCGGGATCCGGCCGCGGGTGGGCTTGAAGCCGACGACGCCGCAGAAGGCCGCGGGCCGGATGACCGAGCCCACCGTCTGGGTCCCGAGCGCGAGCGGCGCGGTGCCGGCGGCGACGGCGGCCGCCGACCCGCTCGAGGACCCGCCGGGCGTCCGGTCGAGGTCGTGCGGGTTGCGCGTCGGTCCCGGCGCGAAGTACGCGAACTCGGTCGTGTGCGTCTTCCCGGCGACGTATGCGCCGGCCGCGCGGAGCCGTCGGACCGCCGTCGACTCGGGGCCCGCGAGGGCGGCCGCGGGAAGCTCCGACCCGGCTCGGGTCGCCAGCCCGTCGACGTGGAAGATGTCCTTGACGCCCACGGGGACGCCGAACAGCGGCGGACGGTCGCCGCCGGCCGCGCTGTTCGTCGAGGGGTCCGCCCCGCCGTGTCGCGCCTCGAGGGCTTCGGCTTCGGCGGTCAGCCACGCGCGGGGCTTCCCGCCCTCGACCCACGCGCGAACGTCGCCGTCGCGGTCGTCGATGCGGTCCCGAACGTCGTTCGCGTACGCCCCCGGGGTTCGTTCGCCGGTTCGGAGCGCGCGTGCGAGGTCGGCGAGCGCCTCGCCGGTGAGATCTGTGCGCATGCCCACCACTTCCCTCGGTCGGGTAGTAGTTCTTCGGAGGGACTTCGGTTATTCGTCGTCGGAGGGGCGTCGGCGATCCGCTCCGTATGACGGACGGAGCGACCGAGGGGTCACGGCGATCAGATCCGATCAGCTCCGTTTCGACCGCGCGTCGCGAACGTCGGCCCCGTCGCGCAGCTTGTCCTCGCAGTTCGGGCACACCCGAACGGTCTCCAGCCCGTCGGGCGCGAACACCCGTACGTACCCTTCGGTTACGAACCCGCCACAGTTTGTACACTCGGGCATCGAGCGGACCAATTCGTTTGATCGCTAAAAAGCCACGCCCCGGATCTCGCTCGGCTGTACCGAGCGAGCGACCCCGTGGGGTCGACCGATCAGACGACGCGGTCGCCCGCGACGAACACCGCGCTCGGGTCCTGCCAGGCGTCGGCGTCCTCGGCGGGGTTCCCGTCGAGGACGACCAGGTCCGCGCGGTAGTCCTCGGCGACCCTGCCGGCGTCGTCGAGCCCGCACAGCCGTGCGGCGGTGACGGTGGCGGCCTCCAGCGCCGCCTCGGGGCTCATCCCGAACTCGACCATGTACGACAGCTCGTCGGCGATGTTGTCGAACCGGTTGAACGGCGTGCCAGCGTCGGTGCCCATCGCGATGTCGACGCCCGCGGCCTCGGCGTGGTCGAACGAGGAGGCGAACGCCTCGGCGGCCTCGGTGGCCTTCGCCATCGCCGACTGCGGGATCCCGGAGCCGGGGTTCTCGACGATGTTCTTCAGCGCCGCGGCGGTGGGCACCCAGTACGTCCCCTCGGCGGCCATCGCCTCCGCCGCCTCGCGGTCCATGAACGTGCCGTGCTCGATGCTGGTGATGCCGGCGTCGACGGCGTTGAGCAGTCCCTCCTTCCCGTGGGCGTGTGCCGCGGTCGGGACGCCCTTCGCGCTCGCGGCGTCGACGAGCGCCTCCAGCTCCTCGTAGGTGAGCTCCGGCGCGCCGGTCTGTGCGCCCTCGGTGAGCACGCCCCCGGTCGCCATGCACTTGATCACGTCGGCGCCGCGTTTGAGCTGCTCGCGGGCGGCCCTGCGGACCTCGTCGGGACCGTCGGCCTCGCGGCCGAACCAGTGGCCGTGGCCGCCGGTCATCACGACGTTCTCCCCACACGCGAGCACGCGCGGGCCGACGAGCCGCCCCTCGGCGACCGCGCGGCCGGCATCGAGCGCGAGCGTCCCGTTCGCGCCGAGGTCGCGAACCGTCGTCACACCCGCCTCCACGGCCGTTCGGAGGTTCGCGGCGGCGATGTACGCGTGGTCGAAGTCGCTCTCGTCCTGTGCGGTCGCCACGTCCGGGCGGCCGTCCATCATCAGGTGAACGTGCGAGTCGATCAGGCCGGGGGCGACGAACTGTCCGCTCACGTCGGTCTCGGTGTCGCCGCGTCCCACCTCGCCGACGGCGACGATCTCGCCGTCCGCGATCGCCACGTCCGCCTCGCGGGCGCCGTCGGCGTCGACGACGGTTCCGTTCTTGAGTACGTGCATACCCTGGCTGCGGCCGGGGAGGGCCTAAATCCGAGGGTCGCGGCGGTCGAGGGCGGTGAGACGGAGCGGGGGCCGGTCGACGGATGAACGGACGGGCGAACCGACGGGTGGGAGCGAGCCGGCGGCTGTTGACGTGTGGACGCGAAAAAATCCGAACGCGGTCGACCGCTGTCGGCCGATCAGGCCTCGAAGTCGATGGTGCTGACCGTCTCGACGTTGCCCTCCACGTCCGTGTTGTACTGGAGGAACGCGTACGTGACGGCCGTCATGTCGCCGTTCTCGTCGAAGTCGACCGACGAGGAGGCCCCCTGGTAGTACACGTCATCGCCGTTCGCGACGGCCCGCAGCCCCTCGGCGAGGTTCCCGGGCGTGACCTCCATCCCGTCGTTGGGGTTGGCCACCGCGCGCATCTCCTCTTTGATCACGTCGCCGTCGTTCTCGCCCGCCTTGACGTTCGCGAGCAGGCAGACGGCGGAGGCGTCGTACGCGTGGGCGTTGAACACGCCGGGCGAGCGGTCGTACTCGTCCTCGTACAGCGAGACGAACTCCTCCTGGCCGGGGCCGGTCGCCTGCGGCGTCGTGGCGTACACGTTCGCCATGTCGTTGCCGACCTCGTCCGGGAGCGTCGGGTCGACGAGCCCGTCGGTCACCAGCACCTCCGTCTCGTTGTCGTAGTTCGCGTAGAAGTCGCGGAAGATCTGGATCCCGGAGGCCGGGTAGCCGATGACGACGAGCATGTCCGGCGAGTCGCCCATCGCCGTCGACAGCGGCGAGGTGTAGCTGGACTGCTCCTGCTCGAACGCGACCGACTCCTGGACCGACCCGGAGTAGTTGTCCGCGAACGACTGGGAGAACGAGTCGGCCAGCGCCTGCCCGTAGTCGTTGTTGACGTACAGGATCGAGGCGCTGGAGTTGTCGAGCTCCTCGTTGGCCACCTGCGCCATGACCTGTCCCTGCAGCGCGTCCGAGGGCGCCGTCCGGAAGATCAGGTCGTCGTCGTCGAGCGTCGTCACGTTGGGCGAGGTCGAGGACGGCGAGCAGCCGATCATCCCGTTGGGGATGAACACCTCGCGGGTGACCTGAAGGTTCACACCGGAGGAAGCCGGCCCGCAGACGGTCGGGTAGCCGGCGTTCGCGAGCCCGTTGGCCGCCTGGATCCCCGCCTGCGGGTCGGTCTGGGTGTCCTCGACCGTCTGGTCGAACTCGACGGGCATGTCGCCGGCGGCGCGGAGCTGCTTCACCGGGAGCGTCCCGCCGTCGCGGATCGGACCGCCGAGCGACGCGAGGTCGCCGGTGAGCGGCATCAGCACCGAGTGCATCACGGTCCGCATCGACTCGGAGTCGTCGGGTGCCTCGGTGGTCTCCCCGTCGGCTTCGGTCTCCTCGTCGTCGCCGCCGCCGTCACCGCCACCGCCGCCGCCACCGTTTCCGCCGCCCGATTCGTTCTGGGTGATACATCCTGCGAGTCCGACAACGCCTGCCGTGCCGGCGCCCTTCAGGACGTCACGGCGATCGATCTTGCGTGCCATGTGAGAGCCAATGCCGTAGCCGTTTATAAAGTTGACCGAATGTGAACGGTACACACGGGAGCGTCGAGCACGGGACCGGCGGACCGACACGCCCAAGCCGACGCGCTGGGGATAACTCAGCGAATGACGTACCCCTCGTTCGTCGTCGGCATCGCCGGGGGGACCGGCGCCGGAAAGACGACCGTCTCCCGGATGATCACCGAGCGCGTCGCCGACTCGGTGACCCGCATCCCGCTCGACAACTACTACCGGGACCTCTCGCATCTCGACCTCGAGGAGCGCGCGGAGGTGAACTACGACCACCCCGACGCGTTCGAGTGGGAACTCCTCCGGGAACACCTGGAGACGCTGCTGTCGGGCAACAGCGTCGAGATGCCGCAGTACGACTTCGAGATCCACAACCGCAAGGAGGAGACGGAGACCGTCGAGCCGACCGACGTGATCGTCGTCGAGGGGATCCTCGCGCTGTACGACGAGGAGATCAACGACATGCTGGACCTCCGCCTGTACGTCGAGACGGACGCCGACGTGCGTATCCTCCGGCGCATCGAGCGCGACGTGGTCGACCGCGGGCGCGACCTGGAGGGCGTGATCGACCAGTACCTCTCGACGGTGAAGCCGATGCACGAGCAGTTCATCGAGCCGAGCAAGAAGCACGCGGACCTGATCATCCCCGAGGGGGCCAACCGCATGGCGATCAATCTGCTCGAGGAGAAGCTCCAAAACGAGGTCGAGGGCGAGGGGACGCGCACGTGGGAGCGCGAGGACTTCGAGCGCGAGATCGGCGGACGGACGCGGTGAACGGGGCCCCGCACCGACGCCGGGTCGGCTAGACCCCGAACACGGTTGTACGCGACCGGATGCGACTACTCGATCCGACGTTCATCGGAGACGGTCGAGGGTCGCGCGATCCGACGCGGCGAACCCGACGGCGCTATCCGCGCGTGCGGGTGAACGCGTCGGCGCCCTCGTACGTCCAGTAGTCGTTGGCGCGCATCGTCTCGCCGACGGCCTTGTGGAAGGCGACGATGTCCTCGAACTCGGCGTCGTCGTCGATGTGTTCGAAGATGTCGTCGACGGAGACGACGGTGTCCGCGTCCAGTCGGACCGGGTGGTCGCCGAACTCCTCGCGGTAGTCGCCGGCGCGAAGCGGGAAGTCCTCCTCCTCGTCGACCTTCTTCACCAGCACCGCGTGCCCGTACTTTCGGCGTCCCTCGCTGCCCTCCTCGCCGTCGGGGTCGTGGGGCCAGTCGTGCGCGCTCATTACCCCGCGGTAGTCGCGGGGGGCGATTAGTCGTTTCGTTTCCGACGGTCAGTCGTCGTCGACGGCGTACGTCGCGAGCGTCGCCTCCGACCGGAGGCGCTCGGCCTTCAGCCCGAACGCCTCGCCGGCGTGCCCGTCACACAGGCGAGGGGTCGTCGCCTCGACCGGGTAGCCCCTGGTCTCGGAGTGGTCGTCGGGGCCGTCGTCTAGATCGATGCGATGGACCGGGAGCGCGAGGGCGCCCGGCCGCGAGCAGAACAGACACGCCCCGCTCGGGTCCGCGTAGCCGCCCCGGAGGACCCGGCCGAACTGCTCGCGCTCGCACTCCGAGCACAGTCCGGCGAGCGTTCGGCCGTCGTGTTCGCGCACGAGCGCCCGGTTGTAGCGGACGGGAGCGCGGCAGTGGATACAGTACATCGGTCCTTCGAGAGAGCCTGGGCGGAGCGATTCGTGTTCGGCATATTAAGTTCTTCGAGCCACGTCGTATCGTTGATATTTCCTGGAGCTCGCCGGCCGTCGGGACTCCCCGGCCGGTCGTGCCGACACCGACGCGTACATGCCGCCGGAGTGGCCTCGTTCGCGTGTGAACCGGAACGACAGGTCCATCGTCGGGCTCACCATGCTGGCCCACGGGATGGTCCACACCTACGAGCTGTCCATTCCGATCTTCATCCCCATCTGGCTGGCGGAGTTCGACGTGGTGGCGCTGGGCCCCGTCGAGGTCGCGGTCACCTCCGCGACGCTCGGGCTGTTGGTGACGGTCGGCTACGGGCTGTTCGGCCTGGGCGCGCTCCCGGGCGGGGTGCTCGTCGACCGCGTGGGATCGAGACGGCTCATCACCGCCTGCCTCGTCGGCATGGCCGCGTCCTTCGTCCTGCTCGGGGTCGCGCCCGGGCTCGTGTCGATCACCCTCGCGATGGTGGTGTGGGGCGTCTCCGCGTCGGTGTACCACCCGGCCGGGCTCGCGCTGCTCTCGAAGGGCGTCGAGGAGCGCGGCACCGGCTTCGCGTACCACGGCATGGCGGGCAACCTCGGCATCGGGCTCGGGCCGCTGCTCACGACGCTCATGCTGTTGGCCCTCGACTGGCGGACGGCCGCAGCGATCCTCGCGGCGCCGGCGCTGCTTGCGGCGCTGTACGCCGTCCGAGCGAGCTTCGACGAGACGGCGGCCGTGGAGGCCGCCGCCGACGGCGGCACGGACGCGGGCGACTCGAAGGCCGACGCCGGGGTCGACTCGTTCTCGGAGTTCGTCGCCGAGTCGCGCGTGCTGTTCACGGGCAGCTTCGCGCTCGTGTTCCTCGTCGTGATGCTGTCGGGGCTGTACTACCGGGGCGTGCTCACGTTCATGCCCGAACTGCTCGACGACCTCCCCGGCTTCGCCCCGGTCGCCGTCGGGTCGCTGCTGCCCGGCGGGGTCGCCGACCTGCTCGGCGGGCTCGGCGGTCGGGAGGTCTCGCCCGCGAACTACGTCTACTCCGGCCTCCTGATGGTCGGCGTCGTCGGCCAGTACGTCGGCGGGAAGCTCACCGACCGGATCCCCGTCGAGCGCGGGATCGCGCTCAGTTTCGGGGTGCTCGGCGTGCTTGCGCTGTTGTTCCTCCCGGTCGCGAACCTCGGGTTCGGGCCGTTCCTCGTCTTCGGCGCGGTGCTCGGCGCCGCGCTGTTCGTCGTCCAGCCGTTCTACCAGGCGACCGTCGCCGAGTACACCCCCGCGGGCACCCGCGGGCTGTCGTACGGCTACACCTACCTCGGCGTCTTCGGCGTCGGCGCCCTCGGGGGCGCTGTCGCCGGCACCGTGTTGACGTACGCGAACCCGCCGACACTGTTCGGCGTGCTCGCGGCCATCGGGTTCGTCGCCTCGGCGACGGGTGTGGTGCTGGCGCGCAGGTAGGCTCGGTCGTCGGTCGAGTTCCGAATCCGATCTATTGCGGTGGCGCGCGCCGGCTGACCTCCGTGTCAGCCGGACGCGCGCGAGGGTCACGCGAGCGGTGCGCGGTCGAATGGAATGAGACCGCGATTGCGAACGGCGAACGTAGTGAGCCGTGAGCGGAGCGAGTGTGACCTCGTCAGAGCTTGCTCTGACGTAGGATGAGTGAGGAGTGCGAGCCCGAGCGAAGCGAGGGCTCGACGCGAACGGGGAGCGAAGCGACCCGTGAGCGACGACGAGCGAATCGGTTGGGGAGGTCGTGGTGCGGTCGCGGCAGCGGTGGGTGCGACTGAAAGGGGCCACGGCTCTGCGGGAAGGCGGACGAAGCAAGCACTGGAGCGAGGGCGAAGCCCGAGCGAAGTCGTTCGAGAGACGCGAAGCGTCTCTCGTGATGCTGCCAGAACGCGGAGCGTTCTGGCTGCTGACCGGACGCCGGAGGCGTCCGGTAATGACGAGACGGCGGAGCCGTCTCGAACCACGCGCAGCGAGTCCCCCCCCACTGCAGAGCCGTGGGGGCTTTCATGGACACCGAATATCGGACACCGATCTCCACGTGTCGCGATGGCGAACAACGATACGAGCGAATCCACATCAATCCCGCAACGCCCAAACACCCGCCCCAAGTACCCACACACAATCAGATGGACCCGAAAACCGAGATGACGAGCGTCGACCTCGCCGCCCTCGCCGGGGAGCTCTCCCGGTACGAGGGCGCGAAGGTGGACAAGGTCTACCTCTACGGCGACGACCTCGTCCGCTTCAAACTCCGCGATTACGACCGCGGGCGGGTCGAACTCCTCGTCGAGACGGGCGACGTGAAGCGGTGTCACGTCGCCGACCCCGCGCACGTGCCGGACGCGCCCGGCCGGCCACCGGAGTTCGCCAAGACGTTACGTTCGCGGCTCGCCGGCGGGGAGCTCGCCGACGTTGCTCAATACGAGTTCGACCGCATCCTCACGTTCGACTTCGAGCGCCCCGACGCGAACACGACGGTCATCGCCGAGCTGTTCGGCGAGGGCAACGTCGCCGTGCTCGACGAGACCGGCGAGGTTCAGCGCAGCCTCGAAACCGTCCGGCTCAAGTCCCGGACGGTCGCTCCCGGGAGCCGGTACGAGTACCCGCAGTCGCGGATCAACCCCTTCGACGTGCGCTACGAGGTGCTCGAAGCGAGGATGGAGGAGTCCGACACCGACGTGGTGCGCACGCTCGCGACCCAACTCAACATGGGCGGCCTCTACGCCGAGGAGTTCTGCACCCGCGCCGGCGTCGAGAAGGCGCTCGACATCGCCGACGCCGGCGAGGCGCAGTACCGCGCGATCTACGACGCGATCCGGCGGATGGGCGAGCGCCTCCGGTCCGGGGATCTGGACCCTCGCGTCTACCTGGAGGACGGAGCGGTCGTCGACGTGACGCCGTTCCCGCTGGAGGAGCGCGAGGGAATGGAGTCGGAGGCGTACGACGACTTCAACGCCGCGCTGGACGCGTACTTCCACCGGCTCGACCTCACGGAGGACGAGGAGGTCGACGACTCGCCCGACTTCGAGGCCGAGATCGCCAAGAAGCAACGGATCATCGACCAGCAGGAGGGCGCGATCGGCGACTTCGAGGAGCGCGCGGAGGCCGAGCGCGAGAAGGCGGAGGCCGTGTACGCCCACTACGACCTCGTCGCCGACGTGCTCTCGACGATCCAGGCCGCCCGCGAGGAGGGGCGAGGCTGGGAGGAGATCGACGAGACGTTCCTCGAGGGCGCCGACCGCGGCATCCCCGAGGCCGAGGCCGTCCGGGGCGTCGACGGCTCCGAGGGGACCGTCGACGTGGACCTCGACGGGACGGTCGTCACCCTCGACGCCGCCACCGGGCCCGAGAAGAACGCCGACCGGCTGTACACGGAGGCCAAGCGCATCGAGGAGAAGAAGGAGGGCGCGCTCGCGGCCATCGAGAACACCCGCGAGGAGCTGGAAGCAGTGAAACGGCGCAAGGAGGAGTGGGAGGCGGCCGACGGCGACCCCGACGCCGAAGGCGGCGACGAGGAGGACGACGCCGACGGCGACGAGGCCGACGAGCACGCGGACGTCGACTGGCTCTCGCGGCCGTCGATCCCCGTCAGGCAGCAGGACCACTGGTACGACCGCTTCCGCTGGTTCGAGACGAGCGACGGCTTCCTCGTCATCGGCGGGCGCAACGCCGACCAGAACGAGGAGCTCGTGAAGAACTACATGGAGGGGCGGGACCTGTTCTGTCACGCACAGGCCCACGGCGGCCCGGTGACGATCGTCAAGGCGACCGACCCCTCGGAGGCCGCCCGCGACGTGACCATCCCCGAGCAGTCGCGCGAGGAGGCCGCACAGTTCGCCGTCTCGTACTCCTCGGTGTGGAAGGACGGCCGCGGCGCCGGCGACGCGTACGTCGTCACCCCCGATCAGGTGTCGAAGACGCCCGAGTCGGGCGAGTACATCGAGAAGGGCGGGTTCGTCATCCGCGGCGAGCGCGACTACTACCGCGACATGCCCGCCGAGGTCGCCGTCGGCGTCCAGGTCGATCCCGAGACGCGGGTGATAGGCGGGCCGCCGAGCGCGATCGAGGAGCGCGCGGAGACGACGATCCGCCTCACGCCCGGACGCTTCGCCCAGAACGACGCGGCGATGAAGTGCTACCGCGAACTCAAATCGCGGTTCGCCGACCAGGGGTTCGTCCGCAAGGTCGCCTCCGCCGACCGGATCCAGGAGTTCCTCCCGCCCGGCGAGAGCGACATACACGAGGCGTAACCGTGCTCAGCGAGGCGCTTCGCTACCCGCTGGGGCCCGCGAACGACCGCGGCGCGGCGGCGGAGGCGCTCGCGACCGGCGGCGGGCTCCACCTCCTCGCCGCGATCGTCGCGCCGCTGTGGCCGCTCACGCTGCTCTCGCCGGTCGCGATCGTGGCGGTCGTCGGCTACCTCGTCCGCGTGCTCGGCGCCGCCGGCGACGCGGACGACCCCGTCACGCTCCCGACGTTTCGGCGTCCGCTGTCGCTGCTACGGGACGGACTCGTCGCGAGCGCGGTCTCCATCGCGGTTCTGCTCGTTCCGGTCGTCGTCCTGCTCGTCACCGTCGGCGGGGCGGTGTCGGGGGCGGCCGGCGGCGGCCCCGTCGACCCGACGACACCGCTGGGGTACGGCGTGACGCTCGTCGGCGGGACGGTGAGCCTGCTGCTCGCGGTCGGCATCGCGTATCCGCTGCCGGCGATCCTCGCGGGGTACGCTCGTGCGGACCCGGCCGGGACCGTTCGCGCACGCGTCGCCGCGGGGATCTCGTCCCGATCGCTTCGTCGGACGGTCACCTCCGGGCGGTACTTCTACGCGTGGACCGTCGGCGCGGTGCTGCTCGCGTTCGGGGCGGCGCTGGCCGGCGCCGGGAGCCGGACCGCCCGGCTCGTCGGCTTCTTCGGGCTGTTCTACCTGGAGGTCGCGGCCGCCGCGGCGTGGAGCCGCGGGATCGGTGGAAACCGTTAACCACGCCCCTGGTGACGGTCGGGTATGTTGGAGGACGCGCTCGGGTACCCCCTGCGAACGGACGACCGCGTCGCCACGCTCGTCATCGGCGGCGCGCTGATCGTCGCGAGCGTGTTCGTGCTGCCGGCGTTCGTGTTGCAGGGGTATCTCCTCCGGGTGCTGCGTTCGGCGGCGACCGACGAGCGCGCGGCCCCGTCGTTCACCGACTGGGGGGAGCTGTTCGTCGACGGGCTGAAGCTCGTCGTCGTGCAGGCGGCCTACGGCCTCGTCGTCTCGATCCCGATCGTCGCCGCGGTCGTCGCGCTCTTCATCGGCGGCGTTACGGGCAGCGTCACGGGCAGCGACGCGGGGGTCGCGGCGTTCGGCGCCGTCGGCCTCCTCCTCGTGTTGGCCGCGACGCTGCTGTCTATCCTCGTCGCGTACGTCATGCCGGCGGCGATGACTAACTTCGCGCTCGCGGGCGAGTTGGGCGCCGCCTTCGACGTCGAGGCGCTTCGCGAGGCGGCCCTCTCGGGGCGGTATCTCGTGGGCGTCCTCTTCGGGGTCGTGCTCGGAGCCGTGATCAACAGTGTCGCCGGTCCCTTCGCGCTGATCCTGATCGGGATCCCCGCGCTGTTCTACGGGCAGGTCGTCACCTACTACTGCTTCGGCCGCGGGTTCGCCGAGGCGACCGACGCCGTCGCCGCGGACGCGAACGAGCCCGCGGAGGAATCCCCGGACGCGGGCGGCGCGTCCGAACCGAGGAACCCGAGAGCGGGTCGGTGAGGTAGTCTCCGGGACCCGTCCGGGAGCTGTGCCCCCGGCGTGGGTCCACGTCTCGGAGGGCCTTTGTACGCGCCCGACGCACTCGCGGATATGCGAATCGACTCGCGCGGCCGCGGCGAGGAGGGGCGCGAGCGCCTGACGGTCACGCCCGAGACGACCGACGACCTGTGGCACCTCTCGCACGTCCTCGAACCCGGCGATCTGGTCGAGGCCGACACGACCCGCCGGGTCACCCGCGACGACGACCAGCTCCGCGACACGGGCGGCGAGCGCGAGCACATGCGCGTCACCCTCGAGGTCGAGGACGTGGAGTTCGCCCGCTTCGCCAACCGGCTGCGCGTCGGGGGCGTCATCGTCGGCTGCTCGCGCGAGGACGAGATCGGCCACCACCACACGATCAACGTCGAGGAGCGCTCGGAGATCACCGTGGAGAAGCGCTTCAAGGCCGACCAGATCGAACGCATCGAGGAGGCAGAGGAGGCCACCGGGGCGCCCGACGTCGCCATCGCGACCGTCGAGGAGGGCGCCGCGTACATCCACACCGTCCAGCAGTACGGCACCGAGGAGTACGCGAGCTTCACCAAGCCCACGGGGAAGGGTGAGTACGCCCGCCCCCGCGACGAACTGTTCGACGAGCTCGGCTCCGCGCTGTCGCACCTCGACCCCGAGGCGATCATCCTCGCGGGTCCGGGGTTCACGAAGAACGACGCCAACGAGTACATCGACGAGCACTACCGGGACCTCAGCGACCGGATCTCCGTCGTGAATACCTCCGCCGCCGGCGACCGCGGCGTCCACGAGGTGCTCAAGCGCGGCGCCGTCGACGAGGTGCAACGCGAGACGCGCATCGCCCGCGAGGCCGAGCTGATCGACGAGCTCACCGAGCGCATCGCCGAGGGCGCCAAGGCGACCTACGGCGTCAACGAGACGATGGAGGCCGCCGAGTTCGGCGCCATCGAGACGCTTCTCATCGTCGACGAGCGACTCCGCGCCGAGCGCCAGGGCGAGGGCGACTGGGAGATCGACGTGAACGACCTCGTCGAGACCGCCGAGCAGAAGGGCGGGGACGTGGTCGTCTTCTCGGAGGAGTTCGCGCCCGGGCAGCAACTGAAGAACCTCGGCGGCGTCGCCGCGCTCCTGCGGTACCGCCTCCAGTGACGATGCCCGAGGACGAGACGTCGGCGGAGGCCGACCTCGCTCCCGCGGACGCCGACTGGACGGCCACCGTCGTCGCCGCCGAGGCCGACTGGGACGCCGTGGTCGACCTTCGAATGGCCGTCTTCGTCGACGAGCAGGGCGTTCCGGAGCACCTCGAACTCGACGAGCACGACGAGAACCCGCTGGAGTCGGACGTGGACCACCTGCTCGTCCGCGACGCCGCCGGCGACGCGGTCGCGGTCGCCCGCCTCCGCGCGGTCGGGGCCCACGAGTACGGCGCGCTGGCGGAGGGCGCGGAGCGCGTCGCGAAGGTCGAGCGGATCGCGGTCGCCGGCGACCGCCGCGGCGAGGGGTGGGGCGCGCGCGTGATGACCGCCGTCGAGACCCGTGCCCGCGAGCGCGGGCTCTCGGAGGCGGTGCTCCACGCGCAGACGCGGGCGGCCGGCTTCTACGAGCGGCTGGGGTACGCCGTCGACGACGCGGTCGGCACGTTCGACGAGGACGGCATCGAGCACGTTCGGATGCGCCGCGAGCTCTGAGGCGGCGCGATCACTGGGGCGCCGCGAACTCCGAGCCGCCCCAGCCGGTTGGGTCCCGCCGTCGATCGGATCGCCGTGGCCCGAAGGTACAAGCCCCGGTGTGCAACACAGGGCACACAAATGGCCATTCCCCGCCGGTATCGACGCCACTTGATGTGGGCGACGCTCGCGTTCGGCTTCCTGTTCGTCAACTTCTTCCGCAACTCGACGGCCGTGCTCTCCGGCGATCTCGCCGCCGTCTTCGACGCGACCGCCTCGGAGTTGGGGCTGCTCCACTCGTCGTTCTTCTACGTGTACGCCGCGGCGCAGCTCCCCGCCGGGCTGGTCGTCGATCGGTACGGGCCCCGCCGCGTCGTGTCGATCGGGCTCGTCGGCATGGCCGCCGGGGTCGCGGGCTTCGCCGCGGCCGACTCCTTCGCGGTCGGCTTCACCGCGCGCTTTCTCGCCGGCCTGAGCGGCGCGGCGATCTACGTCGCGGTCCTCCGATTCTGCGCCAACTGGTACGCGCCCGAGGAGTTCGCGACGATGACGGGCTTCACCATCGCCGCCGCCGGGATCGGCGGCGTGCTGGCGACGACGCCGCTGGCGCTGGCGGCCGAGGCCGCCGGCTGGCGCTCGGTGTTGTACGCCGCCGCCGCGGGGGTGCTGCTCGCGGGCCTGGCGGTCGGCGGCTTCGTCCGCGACCGACCGGCCGACCCCGAGGACCGCCCGGAGGGGGCGGACTCGGGAACCGACACCGACTCGCTTCGGGAGGTGCTCGCGGGCGCACGCCGCGTGCTCGGCGACCTCGACACGTGGCTGATGGGGACGACGCTGTTCCTGATCTTCGGGCTCAACTTCACCGTCGTCGGCCTGTGGGGCGTCCCCTACATCGTCCATCTGTACGACGTGCCGGTGGCGACGGCCGCCTTGGCGGTGCTCGCGGCGAACATCGGCTTCGCGGTCGGCTCCCCCGCCTTCGGCGCGCTGTCGGACCGAACCGGCCGCCGAACGGAGGTGATCGTCGGCTCGTGTCTCGCGTTCGTGATCGCCTACGGCGTCGTGTTCGTCACCGTGACGCCGCCGCTGTTCGTCGTCGCGCTGGCGCTGTTCGTGGGGATGGGCATCACCGGCGGCGCGTCCGTGGCCTACACGGTCGCGAAGGAGCGCCACGCCGCCGACAGCGGCGCGGCCACGGGCACGGTCAACGGGATGGCGTACTTCGGGGCGGCCGTCTTCCCCGCGGTGCTCGGCGCGGCCCTCGACGCCTACTGGACCGGCCGCGTCGTCGACGGCGCGCGGGCGTATTCCGTGGCCGGCTACCGCGTCGCGTTCGGGATCGTCGTGCTCGGCGGCGTGATCGCGACGCTGTGTGCGATCGCGCTCCACGTTCGCGTGCGCCGTCGCGAGAGGCGGTCGCCGGACGCGCCGGGGACCGCGTCGACCTCCGGCGGCGACTGAGGGGGATCAGAAGTCGCCCGACAGCGCGACGCCCGCACGCGCCAGCGACACGGGCGCGAGACCGACCCCGATCGCGGTGACGGCGTACGCGGCGATGGCGTACACCTCCGGTTCCGGTCCCGGCCCGCCGAGCGCGACGACGACGCTCGCGACGGCCAGCATCGCCACGGCGATCGCCCCCTCGACGACCGCGAGGGCCAGCGGGATCCCCGTCGGCCGGGCCCCGGCGTCGGCGTAGGCGACGACGCCCGCGACCGCCCGCGCGACGACAGACAGCCACAGGAGGGCGACGACGACCATCGCCGCGAGGATCGCGGCCCCGAGTCTGCGCCCGCCGGGGTCCGGGATCCGGCCGGGCCCGACGAGCGTCACGAGCACGGCGACCGCGCCGACCAGAACGACGAGCGCGAGCCCGCCGCTGACCGCGATCAGCGGCGACTCGCGAACGCGGGTTCGGAGGGTAGACGGGGCCGGGGGTTCGGACACGTATCGGGGGTGGTCGTCGTCGCTATCAGTGTCGTTCTACTCCCCGGTGAGCGCCTCGCTCGCGGGCGCGAAGTCGATGGTCTCCCCGAGGCCGGCGTCGACGGCCTTCTCGTACAGCAGGTACGCCGACGCGGCCGTCTCGATCCCGGTGCCGCCGGAGTCGAAGACGGTGATCTCGTCGTCGCTCGTCCGGCCGGGCTCGACGCCGGCGACGACCTCCCCCAACTCGGCGTGGATATGGTCCTCGTCGACGACGCCGGCCTCCAGCGCCGAGAGGAACGACCCGGCGTCGTGCAGCGCCCGGGCGCGCAGGTCGGGAACGTACGTCGCGCGCTCGATCGTCTCGTGGTCGAGTTCGCGCTTGTCCGCGTTGTACTGCCCCATCGCGGTGACGTGGGTACCGGGGTCGAGGTCGGCGCCGTCGAACACGGGCTCGGCGGCGTTCGTCGCGGTGATCACCACGTCGGCGTCCTCGACGGCGGCCGCGGCGCTCGCGACGGCGGCGACCGACGCGTCGAGGCGCTTGTTCATGTCGCCCGCGAACTCCTCGCGGTGCTCCTTCGTCGGGGAGTACACCCACACCGTCTCCAGGTCGCGGACGGTCGCCGTCGCGCGCAGCTGCCCCCGCGCCTGCGCGCCCGAGCCGATCACCGCGACCGAGGTCGCGTCCTCGCGGGCGAGCGCGTCGACGCCGACGGCGCCGGCCGCGCCGGTCTTGTGGGGATTCATCGAGGCGCCGTCGAGCAGCGCGAGCGGCTCGCCCGACTCCGCGTCGAACAGCGGCGTCATGAACCACGCGTCGCGCCCGCCGAACCCGGCGGAGTAGGTGTACCCGCCCATCGCTCCCGTCTCCGGGAGCACCGCGGCGTAGGTGGTGAGGAACCCGGGCGGGTCGGCGTTCACGAGCTTCGTCCGCGGCTCCGCGGGCGCTCCTTCGCCGATCTGGCGGTAGGCGTCGCGAACAGCGTCCACGTACTCCGCGGGGTCGGCCAGTCCGGCGACCTCCTCGCTCGTCAGGAACAGCGTCTCCGTCATGTGCGGCGGTTGGGCCGCGGTGGTGAAAAGCGTGGCCGGCATCGTGCGACCCGGAGTGTCCGAAATGACTCCGGCCGAACCCAACCGGATCAGTCGGCGTTCTGCGGCGAGCCGGGGGACCCGTCGGCGCCGGGGCCGGCCGGACGCGCCGGCGCGTCCGGAACCGTCGTACCGGGGGCGGGGCCGCGAACGAACATCGCGTGGGCCACGAGCCCGGCCGCGACGGCGCCCCCGACGGGAACGGCTACCTGCATCGACCAGCCCAGCCCCTCCAGCGCGAACGTGGTTCCGAGCAACGCGGCGGGGATGAGGCCGAGGACGTAGTCGTAGTAGCCAGTCATAGACAACACATACTATGGATAGGTGTAATATAGGTGTTTCCCATAGCTGTTCAGTCGGTCTTCACGTGGCGACAGCGAACCACGGGATAACTTATGAAACGGGCCGTTGCGTCCCGATCGATGCCAACGGTTTTGCTCCCGCCGGGACAGGTCCGCCCGTGCGACGACCGATCGGCTACGTGTCCGTGGCGGCCGCCCTCGTCGCGGCGGTCGCCGCCGGCGTCGTCCGAGCGACCACGCCGCTTTCGGACCTGGCCGTGCCCGGGCTCGGCGACACGCCCCCGGACGCGGCGGCGGCGACGGCGCTGTTGGCCGCCTCGGTGGTGCTGTCGGCGAACGGGGCGTACTTCGTCGTCTACGGGGTGGCCGCTCGACGGGCGAGCAAACGTCGCGCCCACGACGTACGCAACGTCCTCCGGCTGGTGTTCGGCGGACTCGCGCTCGCGGGCGTGCTCGGCGTGCTCACCGACCAGTGGGTCGGCCTGCTCGTCTCCCTCGGCGTGGTCGGCTTCGCAATCACCTTCGCGCTCCAGCAGCCGCTGCTGTCGCTGGTCGGCTGGTTCTACCTCGTTGTGAAGCGTCCCTACGCCGTCGGCGACCGCGTCCAGCTGGGCGAGGTCACCGGCGACGTGGTCGAGGTGGACTTCCTCGTGACGACGCTGTGGGAGGTGAACGGCCCGCTCGTCTCCACGAACCAGCCCTCCGGCCGGGTGGTCACCGTCCCGAACAGCCTGGTGCTCTCCTCGGAGGCGGTGAACTTCGCCGGGGCCGGCTCCCCGTACGTCTACAACGAGCTCTCGGTGCAGGTTGCCTACGAGACGGATCTCGAGTTCGCCCGCGAGCGAATGACCGGCGTGGCCGCCGACTACCTCGGCGAGGAAATGGGCGACGCCGTCGACCGCTACCGGGATCGACTCGACGAGACCGCCGTCGACCTGGATGTCGCGGACGGCCCCTCGGTGAACGTCGTCCAGCGGGAGTCGTGGGTCGAGCTCCGCCTGCGCTACCTTGTCCACCACCGCCGCGCGACCCGCGTCCGCAACGACCTCTACGAGCGCGTGCTCGCCGAGTTCAACGAGGCGCCCGACCGCGTGGCGTTCCCGGTCAGCCGGAACCGCTGACGACGCTCGCGCGTGTCCGACGGCGCCGCCCACCCGCCCGCGGACTTTTGCTACTCCGTCCCACACTCCGGATATGGATACGGGGCGACTCCTCGGCGTCGTCCGCGGGACGGCCCGGCCGGCAGGCCTCGGGATCGCCGCCGCGCTCGGCGGCGGGCTGTTGTACGTCCCCGACGGAGTCGCTCAGGGAACCGGTCCGCCCGCGCCGGCAGCGTATTTCCTCGCCGGCTGCGGGGTCGTCTGTCTGGCGGTCGCCTTCGCGGTCGTCGCGTCGGGCCCGTTCGCCGACCGGGGGCCGGTGTACGGGTCGGTCTCGCGGGTCTGGGGGTCCCGGTTCGTCGGCGCGTTGGCGGCCTGGCCCGCGCTCGTCGGCTACGTCGCGCTCGTCGCGCTGCTGGCCGAGTGGCTCGGCCGGCTCGCCCCGCTGCCGCGCAGCACCGGTGCGTACGTCGCCGGCACGCTCGACGCGCCCACCGGGCTCGCGGCCGTCCTCGGGGTCGAGTCGGTCGCGCCGCCCGTCGGCGACGCGGTCGCAGTCGCCGCCTGCGCCCTCGCGCTCGGCGTGCACCTGCTTGGGAGACGCCGCGCCGCGGGGGCGGCGGCGCTGTTCGCCTGGTCGGTTGTCGCCGGGCTCGCTGCCATGCTGATCGCGGCGTTCGTCCCAGGGATCGGGGAGTTCGTCCCCGGGAACTTCGACCCGCTGTACCCGACCGAGGGGCTCCGGAGCGCCCCGCTCGCGAGCCTCGTCGGCGGCGTCGGCGCGGCGCTGTTCGCCTTCCTCGGCGTCGAGGCGGCGGCATACGGAGTCGGCACGAGCGGGCGTTCGGAGCGCGAGGCTTCCAAGACGGATCGTCCCACGAGCGACGCGGGGATAGGGGCGTCCGACAATGGGTACGAAGCGTACACCCCGGTCGTGGCCGCCGCCGTGCTCGCGGTGCTGGTCTCGCTTGCAGCGCTGGTGGCGCTCGGCGTCGTCAACTGGGTCAGGCTCAACCTCGCGGACGTTCCCGCGGCCGACGCGATCGCTGCGTACCTCCCCATCGACACCAACGGGCTCACGGTCGCGGTCTCGCTCGTCGCGGGGGTCGCCGCCCTGGTGGCGCTCGCCGTCCCCGCGGCGCGCACCCTCGCCGGGGTGGCCGAGCTGTTCCCGCCGCTTCGACGACGAACCGACGACCGGCCCGGCCTCGCGTTCGCGGTCGTCTACGCCGTCGCGGCGGCGCTGGCCGTCGGGGATCTCGTGGCGCCGGCGTTGTACGTCGCCGTCCCCGGACTGGCCCTGTCGTATCTCGCGGTCGCCGTGACGGTCGCGGCGATGCCCTCCCGACGCCCCGACCTGTGGGCCGCGTGTCCGGTCCGGCCCTCGGGGTCGCTCGGCCGGGGAACGATCCTCGGGGGCGTCGCCGTCGCGACCACGGTGCTAGGGGTCGCGCTCGCGAGCGATCCGGCGACGACCCTGTCGTTGACGCTCCATCGCGTCGCGCTCGCGGTGTTCGAGTTCGAGCTCGTGGCCGACCCGCTGGGCGGGCACGTCCTCGCGCTGCTCGCCGTCGAACTCGCCGGCGCCGGCCTGTACGTCGTGCTCGGCGACTACCGGGCGTCGACCGGGGCGGACCTCCCCCCGCTGGATGCCGCCGCCGAGGAGGGGGAGTGACCCCGGAGACGAGGGGTGACCCCGGACGCTCGGCCCGCCGACTCGCCCGCGGCCCGCCGGAACCGTAACCCGGAACCCGCTGGCGGTGCTGGTGATCCCCAATGGAGACCGGGGCCATTCCCCTCGAATCGGTCGGCCCGTTCGACCTGCAGGCGACCGTCGAGAGCGGTCAGACGTACCTGTGGGACCGCGCGGACGGGAACATGTACGGGACGATGTCCGCCCACGGCGGCGACCACTGGTACGAGACGGTCGTCCCCCCGATAGCGGGCGTCAGCGACGAGCGCGCCGTCGTCCGCGTCCGCCAGACCGACGGGCGGCTGGAGTGGGAGTCGACGACCGACGCGGTCCCGATCCTCACGCACCTCCTTCGCCTGGACGACGACCTCGACGGGATCCTCGATTCGACGCCGGATCTGCCCCTGTTGAACCGGGCGTACGAGCGGTACCGCGGGATGCGACTCGTCCGCGACCCGCCGTTCGCCTGTCTGATCTCGTTCATCTGCTCGGCGCAGATGCGCGTCGGCCGGATCCACGGGATGCAGATGGACATGGCCGAACAGTTCGGCGACCCGGTCGAGTTCGACGGCCGAACGCTCCACGCGTTCCCGACGCCCGAGCAGCTCGCCGCGCGCACCGAGGACGAACTGCGCGACCTCTCGTTGGGCTATCGCGCGCCGTACGTCCAGCGCACCGCCGAGATGGTCGCCGGCGACGAGAGCCGTGAACACGGCGAGGCCGACCCGGCCGCCGCCCGCGACATGGCATACGAGGACGCCCGAGAGTACCTGACGCAATTCGTCGGCGTCGGCGAGAAGGTGGCAGACTGCGTCTTGCTGTTCTCGCTGGACTTCTTGGAGGCGGTTCCCCTGGACACCTGGATCCGGACCGCGATCGCGGACTACTACCCCGAATGCGACGCCGGCGGCTACACGGAGACGAGCCGCGCGATCCGGGAGCGCTTCGGCGGCGAGTACGCCGGCTACGCGCAGACCTACGTCTTCTACTACCTGCGCGCCGGCGGGGAGTAGCTGCCGGCGGCCGACGATTCGAACTCAGTCGCCGTCGACGCCGGCGGCGACGAGCACTCGATCGACCACCGTCGCGGCCGAGTCCCCGAACACCCGCGCCATCGGTTCCTTGCCGTGGGCGCCGTCGTCGACGATCGCGACCGGCGCGCGCGCCCTGTCGGCCATCGCCGTCACGGCCGTCCAGTCCATCGTCCCGGGGGCGTCCGCCGGCTCCTCGCGTCGGTCGACGCGGACCACGTCGCCGAGTTCCGCGAGCCGGTCGACGGCCGCCTCGGTCGGCCGGACGTTCGCGACCGCGCGCGCCCCGGGGTCGACCTCGCGGACGCCACACAACAGGCGCGCGAGGTGGTCCGAGGCGCCGCGGGCGACGCCGCCGGCGGCGCGTACCCCCTCACCCGTCGCTCGGAGGCGTCCCTCGACGGCGACAACCTCGTCGGGCTGGCGCGCTCCGGCGGGCGACGCCGCGACGTTCGTCCCCACCTCGGGGACCGCGTCGGCGACCGCCGGCCCGGCGCGTTCGAGCCGGCCGACCGCCTCCCGGAGTCGGGCGGCGGCGGCGGGCGTCGCGGCGTCGGTCCGCGTCGCGCCGAGGTGGTTCACCGGGCCCCGACCGTCCCCGTAGGGGAGCCCCCGCGGGAGGGTTCGGTCGAGGTACGACTCCGCGGCGGCGACCGCCGCCCGCGGCGACGCGCTGTCGGCGAGCTCGGCCGCGATCGCCGCCGAAAGCGTGCAGCCGGTGCCGTGGGTCGCCTCCGTGTCCACGCGGTCGCGCTCGAAGCGCGCGGTCCCTTCGGGACCCGCGAACGCGTCGACGACGCCGTCACCCGGCCCCGGGTCGAGGTGGCCGCCCGTCACGAGGGCCGCCTCGGCACCGGCCGACCGAAGGTCACGGGCGGCCGCCAGCGCGTCCGGGGGCGTCGCCACCTCCCGCCCGGTCAGCAGCTCCGCCTCGGGTGCGTTCGGGGTGACGACGGTCGCGCGGTCGAGCAGGCGCTCGCGGAGGGCCTCGACGCCAGACTCGTCGAGCAGCCGGGCACCCGAGGCGGCGACGACCACGGGATCCACCACCAGCGGAAGCGATTCGGGGAGTGCCTCGGCGACCGCCTCGACGCACTCGGCGTCGCCGAGCATCCCCGTCTTGGCGGCCGCGACCGGGAGATCCGAGACGACCGCGCGGATCTGGGCGGCGACCTCCCCGGGCGGTACCGGATGCGCCGAGTCGACGCCGCCGGTGTTCTGTGCCGTGACGGCGGTGACGGCGGCCGCGCCGAACGCGCCGCGGGCGGCCATCGCCTTGAGGTCGGCGGCGACGCCGGCGCCGCCGCCGCTGTCGGTGCCGGCGACCGTCAGCGCGACCGGCGGGGTCGCCGGCGGGTCGCCGGCGCGGTTCGGGGCCGTGGGGTCGGCCACGGCTTAGTCGTCCGCCGGGGCCGGGGTCGACCCGCCGAGTTCGACCGGGGAGGCGTCCACGCCGAGTTCCTCGAGCGCGACCTCGGCCGCACGCTTGCCCGAGACGAGCATCGCGCCGAAGGTCGGCCCCATCCGGGTGAGCCCGTGGGTCGTCGCGGTCGCGAGGCCGGCGGCGATCAGGCCGTCGTGGACGACGCCGGTCTCCTCGACGACCTTGTCCTCGCTGTCGGAGACCCACATCGAGTCGTGACCCGGCGAGTCGTGGCCGGGGGCGCCGTACTCCCCGTCGGCGGTCCCGTCCATCCCGGTGTTGTGCTCGCCTGCGTGCCCGATCCCCGGGGCGTCGATGACGCCGCGCTCGTGGAGCTTCGAGACGACGACCGCCTCGTGGCCCGTCGCGTCGATGACGAGGTCGGACTCGACGGCGATCGGGTCAACGCAGGTCAACTCGCGCGGAAGCGAGTGGACCGGCGTCCAGTTCACCACGGCGCCGGCGACGCGGTGGTCCTCCCGAACCACCACGTCGGTGAACTCGGTCATGTTCTGGATCCGCGCGCCGGCGGCACACGCGGCCTCGATCAGCGCCGACGAACAGTGCGGGGCGTCCGCGACGTGGAGGCCGGACGCCTCGTCGCTCTCCTCGTACGGGACGCCGAGCTCGTCGAGGATCCGGTCGGCCGGCTCGCGCACGGTGAGCTTGTTCATCAGGAAGCCGCCGAGCCAGAAGCCGCCACCGAGGTAGTTGTTCTTCTCGACGACGGTCACGTCGACCCCGCGCTCGGCCAGCTCCTTCGCGGCGGTGAGCCCCGAGGGACCGCCGCCGATCACGATGACCTCCGTCTCCGTGCCGTCCATGAACTCCCCGTGCCATGAGTCGCCGATGGCTCGGGTGACCTGTGCCTCGCTCGCGTCGGTGAAGCCGTCGAACTGCATGCGACTACCTAGTAATATTACTGGCTATTAGTCGTTTCTCACTCCGGGCCGGCCGAACATTCATGCCCGAGCCAGTGGTACTATCTGACATGGACTGTAGGGTCGTCGTCGAGGCCGCGGTGCCGGTGTACGACGTCGAGACGACCGACGAGGCGGTCCGCATCGCGATCTCGAAGACGGGGGAGATGCTCAACCCCGACCTCAACTACGTCGAGATCTCGATGGGCACGCGCACGTCGCCCGACGGCGAACAGTTGCCGCCGGCGTTCGTCGCCGCCGACGAGGCGCTGGTGGCGCTGGAGCTGGAGATGTCCGTGTTCAACGTGGAACGGGAGGAACACGCGGCGCGGATCGCCCGCAAGGAGATCGGCCAACGACTCCACGACATCCCGCTCAAGGTCCTGCGCGTCGAGCCGCTGGAGGACGGCGAGGACCACGGCAACCACGGCAACGGGGGCGAGGGCGGGGACGGCGGCGACGGCGGCAGTAACCACGATCGGGGGGACGACCGAGACGGCGGACGCGACGGCGACGGGTCGGGCGGGTCCGACAACGGTGACCCGGACGCCGAGGGCGACGGGGAGGACGACTTGCTCCCGGAGTTCGAGGAGATGGTCGAGGACGAACGCTGAGGCGACCCTCGACGCCACGTCTCGGGCGTCGCTCGCGGTCATCGCGTGTGGTACCGGATGGAACCGACCCGGCGCCGCCGCTGTCGGACGGTCGGTCGTTGCGGGGGAGTAAGTGCCCGACTTCAGTCGGCGCGAGGCGCGACGGTCTCGGCCTCGGCCTCGGTCGTCTCCTCGGCGGAGGACGTGATTCCGGACGCCAGCTTGAACACGGCCGCCTTGTGGTCCGTCTTCGATCGGTGGATCGATGTCGGTTTGACGCCGAGTTCCTGGTACTCGGTCAGGTCGAGATCTGTGCCCCACTGCTCGTACTCGCTGCGTACCTCGCTGAGAAGGCCGTGCAGGTGAATGAGCTCCTGCTTCTTCATGGACGAATCCGGGTTGCGACCCAAGGGTTAAAGACTTATCTTGAGGCTCGTTAGCACGGTCCTCGACGGATTTAGGTGGGTCGAGCGGACGAGTCTAGAAATTGAGAATTCGGAAGGTTCGTTTCGGCCGTCTCGGCGGGAAACGGGCCCGATTCCCGGCCGATTTCGGTCTCGCGCGGACGCCGTCCTCGCGGCGAGCGGACGCTCGGCGGGCCACGAACGTTTTTTGGGCCGGCGCGCGCCTACGGGCGTGTATGGAGTACGACGACATGTTAGACCGCGCGATCGAGGAGACGCCCGACATTGACGAGCGCGGCTCGCGGTTCGAGGTTCCGGACCCGGTCGTCCGGCCGGAGGGGAACGTCACCGTCGTCGAGAACTTTCAGGAACTGGTCGACACGCTGAACCGCGAGGAGTCGGCGCTGTTGAAGTTCCTTCAGGACGAACTCGGGACGGCCGCGCGCATCGACGAGTCCGGGCGTGCGCGCCTCACGGGCGATTTCAAGCAGGGCCGTGTCGCCGACGCCGTGGAGGCGTACACCGAGGGGTACGTCATCTGCTCGGAGTGCGGACTCCCGGACACGCGTATCGTCGAGCAGGGCGGCACGGACGTGCTCAAGTGCGACGCCTGTGGCGCGATCTCCAGCCTGGGACGGTAGTCACGCCGCTGCGACGCCCGGGGCGTCTGCGACGCTCACTCGAACTGTTTAACAGCGTCGAGGTCCCGTTCGGTCCGCATGAACTCCGCGAGCCGCCGCGTCGCGTGACACGAGGGACACGAGAAGTTCTCCCTGTGGTTCGGGAGGTCGGTGGGCGCCTCTTCCCAGTCTTTCGAGCACTCGGGACACAGCAGTCGGACGAAGGCCTCCACCATACGCGGTCCCCTCGCCCGGCGGCCCAATAAATCCTTGCGGGCGGTTTCACGCGTCGGCCGTGGCTCAGGTTCGTGAAGCCGAACAGGACAACAGAACGGAATCGCAGAGATCGGGGTGTCGACCGTCGACGGGAGCGGCGGGATCAGGCGCCGGCGGGGCTACGGTCGCCCGCGCCGGGGGTTCCCTCGGCGGTCTCGGCCGCATCGAGCAGCTCCTTGTAGCGGTTCCGGATGGTCACCTCGCTGACGCCCGCGACATCGCTCACCTGGCTCTGGGTGAGCGCCTCGTTGGTGAGCAGCGAGGCGGCGTAGACGGCCGCGGCGGCGAGCCCGACCGGGGACTTCCCGCTGGTGACGCCGGCTTCCTCGGCCGTCTTCAACAGCCCGCGAGCGCGCCACTCGCCCTCGTCGGAGAGCCCGAGCTCGGAGGCGAACCGCGCGAGGTACTGGGCGGGGTCCGCGGGCGCGACCTCCAGCTTCAGCTCGCGGACGATGTAGCGGTACGTCCGGGTGAGCTCCATCCGGTCGACCCGCGACACGGCCGTCAGCTCGTCGAGCGAGCGCGGGGTGTTCGCCTGGCGGGCGGCCGCGTACAGGCTCGCCGAGGCGACCCCCTCGATGGACCGGCCCGGGAGGAGGTCCTCCGAGAGCGCGCGGCGGTAGATGACCGAGGCGGTCTCGCGGACGTTCTCGGGCAGCCCGAGGGCGCTCGCCATGCGGTCGATCTCGCCGAGCGCCTGCTTGAGGTTGCGCTCCTTCGAGTCGCGCGTGCGGAAGCGCTCGTGCCAGGTGCGCAGGCGCTGCATCTGCTGGCGTCGCTCGGCAGAGAGCGTGTTCCCGTAGGCGTCCTTGTTCTGCCAGCCGATGTTGGTCGACAGGCCGTTGTCGTGCATCATCTTCGTCGTCGGGGCGCCGACGCGCGATTTGCTCTCTCCCTCGCGGTCGAACGACCGCCACTCGGGACCGCGGTCGATGGCGTCCTCCTCGAGGACGAGCCCGCAGTCGGTACAGACGGTCTCCCCGTGCTCCTCGTCGGCGACGACGCTGCCGCCGCACTCGGGGCAGACGCGGACGGATTCGCTCTCCTCGGTTCGTTCGTCTGACTCCCTTTCGTCTCGCGTGTAACTACTGATGGTGGTTTCTGACTCGCTCATGGTGTGCTCCCGGATCGACGGCGGACCGAAGGCGAAAAAATCGACCTCCGACCGTGTCGTCCTTACTACTCGTTACGAACGAAAAGTATATAAACGTTTCGCTGATGTGCATGGGGTTCTCACGCCGCCATGAGCCCGAAAACGCCGGAAACAGGGTGTTTCGTATCGGTCATACCAGGGGGAGATCATAGTTAAAAATCGTTCGGTACTCGTTCACACTGTCCGTTCCCGTCCGGTTCGTCCTGCCGCCGGCTCCGGGTCTGCCGCCCACGGCTCGGCGTCGGTCGGCGACCGGCAACACTTACCACGACGCGGGGCCGGTCTCCGCCATGACCGACGCCTACATCGTCGGGGCGGGCCAGTCGCCGTTCGGCTCGTTCCCCGAGGAGACGTACCGGACCCTCTTTCGCGAGGCGTACGAGGCCGCGACGCCTACGGATCTGACGCCGACGGACGTGGACGAGGCGTTCGTCGGGACGCTCGGGGTCGGCGGCCGACAGATCGGCCTCGCCGGCCCCGCCGTCACCGAGCACGTCGGGCTCCACGGGGTTCCCTGCACGCGCGTAGAGAACGCCTGCGCCGCGTCGGGCTCGGCCCTTCGCCAGGCCGTGATGGCCGTCGAGTCCGGGATGGCGGACCTCGTGCTCGCCGGCGGGGTCGAGGTGATGACGGACGCCTCCGCCGAGGCGACGAAGTACTGGCTGGGCGTCTCCGGGGAGACCGAGTGGGAGCGCATGGCCGGGACGACGTTCTCGGGGGTGTACGCTCAGATGGCCGACGCGTACCTCCGCGAGTACGACGCCCCCCGCCGGGCGCTCTCGGCGGTCGCCGCCAAGAGCCACGCCAACGGCGCGCGCAACCCGAAGGCGCACCTCGGCTTCGAGTGTTCGATCGAGGACGCCGAGACGGCCGCCGTCGTCGCCGACCCGCTCACCCTGTATCACTGCTGTCCGACGAGCGACGGCGCCGCGGCGGTGCTGGTCGCCGGCGAGGAGGCGGCCCGGTCGTTCGACGACCGCGTCCGGGTCGCCGGCGTCGGCGCCGTCTCCGACCGCGTCGGCCTGTTTCAGCGCGACACCTACACCGCGATCCCCGCCACCGAGTCGGCCGCCGAGACGGCCTACGACCGCGCGAGCCTCGCCGACCCGCGGGTCGACCTCGACTTCGCCGAGGTGCACGACTGCTTCGCGATCGCCGAGCTGCTCGCCTACGAGGACCTCGGCTTCTGTGACCGGGGCGAGGCCGCCGACCTCGCGCTGGAGGGCGTCACGGCCGCCGACGGCGACCTCCCGGTCAACACCTCCGGCGGGCTGAAGGCGAAGGGCCACCCGATCGGCGCGACCGGCGCCGGCCAGGCAGTCGAGGCGTTCGACCAGTTGACCGGTCGTGCGGGCGAGCGCCAACTCGACGACCCTGAGCGGGGACTGACGCACAACGTCGGCGGCTCCGGCGGCGCGGCCGTCGTTCACGTGTTCGAGGCCGAGGGGGTGACCGGCGCGTGAGCGCGCCCGAACCGGGTCCGGGGGAACCCGCCGATCGACTCGACGCCGACGCCCGGATCCTCGGCGCGGGCGTCTACGCGCCGTCCGCCCGGCTCCCCCGCGAGGCGGTCGCCGAGGCGTGGGGTCGCTCGCGGGCCCGCGGAATCGACGCCGTCGCCGTCCCGGGACCCGACGAGGACGCGCTCACGATGAGCGTTGCGGCCGGCGAGCGCGCGCTCGCTGCCGCCGGGGTCGACGCCGGCGACCTCGCGGGGCTCGCGTTCGCGACGACCACGCCGCCCCTGGAGGAGGAGGACCTCCTCCCCCGCCTCGGTGCCGCCCTCGGCGCCCCCGGCGACGCGCGAACCCACTACGTCGGCCGGAGCACGCGCGCGGGAACGCGGGCGTTGCGGGCCGCCCGCGACGCCGGCGCGCTCCCGGCGCTCGTCGTCGCCGCCGACGCGCCGCGTGCGGCGCCGAACGCCCCCGAGGGCCACGCCGCCGGCGCGGGCGCGGCGGCGGTCGTGTTGGGTCCCGACTCGGGGTCCGGCGCGGGCCTCGTCGGCGACGCGGAGGTCGCGGCCGACTACCCCGGAACCCGCTTCCGGCGCGCGGGGGACGCCGACGACGCCGACGACGGCGTCGAGGGACTGGGTGTCACCACCTACGACCGCAAGGCGTTCACCCGCCCGATCCGCGCGGCCGTCGACCTGCTGGGGGACGACGCGGACGCGTTCGCCCCCGAGGAGGCCGCTGCGTTCGCGGTGACCGCACCCGACGGCGACCTCCCCGCGCGGGCGGCCCGGTCCGTCGGACTGGACGCCGACGCGGTCTCGACGCCCGTGGACACGCTCGGCGACACGGGCGCGGCCGGGCCGCTCCTCGGCCTGACTGCGGCGCTTCGCGCGGGCGCGACCCGGACGCTCGTCGTCGGCTGGGGCAGCGGCGCCGGCGCAGACGCGCTCCTCGTCGACGGGCTCGCGCCCGTCGAGGGCGACCTCGACGCCGACCGTGAGCTGTCGTACGCGGCGGCGCTGCGACGCCGCGGCGAGATCGCGAGCGACGAGCCGCCGGCGGGCGGCGGCGCGGCGGTGTCGGTGCCGACGTGGCGACGGTCGATCCCCGCGCGCTATCGCCTCCGGGCGGGTCGCTGTCCCGACTGCGGCGGGCTCGCGTTCCCGCCGGAGGGCGCGTGTCCGGACTGTCATGATCTGGTCGACTACGAGTCGGTGGGGCTTCCCTCGGAGGGTACCGTCGAGACCGTGACCGGCGTCTCCCCCGACGGGGCGCCCCCCGAGTTCGCCCGCCAGGCCGAGCGGGGCGGCGACTACGCGGTCGCGATCGTCCGGTTCGAGCGCGAGGGGGCGGCCGCGAGCGTGCCCATGCAGGTCGCGGACGCCGACCCCGAGTCGGTCGCGGCGGGCGACCCCGTTCGCGCCGTGTTCAGGCGGATCTACGAACGGGAGGGCGTGATCCGGTACGGACGGAAGGCGCTCCCGGCGGTCGGCGACGGGTAGCGAACGTTCCGAGCTCGAAGCTGTCGACCGTCGGCACGAACACGTCCCGAAATCGCCTCACGCTACGGCGACGGTTCGACGCTCGATCCGAACTCGGTGTGAAAAGTGCCCGCGGGGGCCACGTCGTACCTGGGGGGGATGAGAGAGGCACACGACGGGACGGCCGTCCGCAGGCAATGTTGACTAAAACCGTTGTGTGTAATCAGCGTTACGGCTGACCGCGGCCGAATCGCAACCCTCCGGAGCCGTGGTATCGGGTCGGCCGGGGGTGGTGTCGTGCCACCTCGACCCACAGATATAAATACCGAAGTCGCCTCACTGTGGGACGAGGTACACGCGAATGGCGAAAGGCACGGTCGCATTCTTCAACGACACCGGCGGTTACGGATTCATCGAAACCGAGGACGCGGACGACGACGTCTTCTTCCACATGGAGGACGTCGGCGGTCCCGATCTCGAGGAAGGACAGGAAGTCGAGTTCGACATCGAGGAGGCCGAGAAGGGCCCACGGGCCACGAACCTCCAGCGCCTGTAGGGCGCTATCCGAGGTATCGAACCCGGACCGCGATCGGTCCGTCGGAGCTACTCAGTTCGACCCGTTCTTGCAGGGAGTCACGCGCCGCCGAGCGCCAGCTGTCGGCGCCGGTTCCAGGGAACCGAGGGAAGTCGTCGGGGAGGAACGCCCGCGGCTCGACGTGGATCGGCTCGGCGTCGCCGTCGTACCCTTACTCCCCCTCCGCGCCGGCGACGTGGAGCCGTGCGCGCATCCGTCCCGAGAACGGCGGCGTGATCCGGAGCACCGCCTCGCGTCGCCCGCGGTCGCGGGCCTCGAGCGCGGCGAGCACGTCGTCGGCGGTCACCGCGAGCTGGCGGATGACTGCGGGATCGGAGTCGTCGGACTGCGGCACGCGGACCTACGTCCCCGTGAACGTTCGCTGTTCGAGCGGCCCCGAGCAGTCCGGACACGTCGCCCGGTAGGAGAGGGAGCTGACGCTCGTTTCGCACTCGCGACAGACGAAGGACCGTCCGACCATCGACCGAGCGTATGAGAGATGTGGTGTTAAATGTTACCACGGTGTGGTGGCCGTGATACTTGCATCCGATCCGGAGCCGATCCGACGCGAGGGCGTCGCCGTCGCTGTCGGCGTCGATCCGAGAACTGACCTGTGGCTGTAGTGTCGGCGGTCGCCTCTGAAGAAAACCTGTTGCCGCCGCGGCTGTGGCGCGGCCGTTACTCCTCGTGGTCGGTGACGAAGTCGGGCTTGACCGTCCGCTCGTCGACCTCGCCGCGGAGGTGTTCGACGAACGCGCTCGGGTCGACGCCGTTGCGCTCGTTCTCGAAGCGGTCCCGAACCGAGATGGTGCCGGCCTCCTCCTCGTCGCCGCCGACGACGACCATGTACGGCACGCGGTCGTCGTGGGCCGCGCGGATCTTCCGCCCGACGGTCATGTCGCGGTCCTCGACCTCGACGCGGAACTCCGAGAGCTCGTTCTTCACGCGGTGGGCGTACCCGAGGTTGTCGTCGGAGATGGGGAGGATCCGGACCTGCTCGGGCGCCAGCCAGAACGGGAAGTCGCCGCCGAAGTGCTCGATGAGCACCATGAAGAAGCGCTCGTAGCTCCCGTACAGCGCGCGGTGGATCATCACCGGGCGGTGTTCGGCGTTGTCCTCGCCCGTGTACGTCAGGTCGAACCGCTCGGGCATGTTGAAGTCGAGCTGGACCGTCGGGCCGTCCCACGAGCGACCGAGCGCGTCCTCGAACGAGAAGTCGATCTTCGGGCCGTAGAACGCGCCGTCGCCGGGCTCGATCCCCCACTCCAGCGAGGAGGACTCCAGCACCGACTCCAGTTGGGACTCCGCCTGCTCCCACACCTCGTCGCCGCCGACGGACTTCTCGGGGCGCGTCGCCAGGTCGACGGACACGTCCAGATCGAAGGTGTCGAGCACCTGCTCGATGCCGTCCATCACGTTGCGCACCTCGGCTTCGATCTGGTCGGGGCGCACGAACAGGTGGCCGTCGTCGATGGTGAACGCCCAGGTGCGCGACAGCCCGGACAGCTCCCCTCGCTGCTCCTTGCGGTACACCTTCCCGTGTTCGGCGTAGCGCACCGGGAGGTCGCGGTACGACCACGATCCTTGGTCGAAGATGGTCGCGTGCCCCGGGCAGTTCATGGGCTTGAGGCCGTACTCCTCGTCGTTCACGTCGAACAGGAACATGTCGTCCTGGTAGTTGTCGTAGTGGCCCGACCGCTCCCACAGCTCCGTCCGGAACACGTGCGGCGTCTCGACCTCGCCGTAGCCGGCCTCGTCGTTGAGGTCGTTGACGTACCCCTCCAGCTCCGAGAGGATCGTCTTGCCCGCCGGGTGGTACAGCGGCAGCCCGGGGCCGGTGACCGTCGGGATGGAGAACAGATCCATCTCGCGGGCGATCTTGCGGTGGTCGCGCTCCTTGGCCTCCTCGCGCATGTTCAGGAACTCCTCCAGCTCCGACTCCGACTCGAAGGCCGTCCCGTACACGCGCGTCAGCTGGTCGTTCTCCTCGTCGCCGCGCCAGTACACCGACGAGATGGACAGCAGCTCGAAGGCGCCGACCTCGCCCGTCGACTCGACGTGCGGGCCCTTACAGAGGTCGCGCCAGTCGTCCTGCTCGTACACCGAGACGGGGTCCTCGCCGGCGGCCTCCTCGTTCAGGATCTCCGTCTTGTACTCGTTATCGTCGTACTCGGCCAGCGCCTCCTCGCGGGGCACCTCCAGGCGTCTGATCTCGTAGTCGGCCGCGACGATGTCGGCCATTTCGGCCTCGATGGCCGCGAAGTCGTCCTCGTCGATGTCGACGCCGGCGACGTCGTAGTAGAACCCCTCCTCCGTCGGCGGGCCGATCGCGAGCTTCGCATCCGGGTACACCCGCTGAAGCGCCTGCGCGAACACGTGGGCCGCCGAGTGGCGAAGCACCTGTCGGTACTCCTCGGACTGGTCGGTGACGATCTCGATCCGTGCGCCGTCGTGGACGGGCGCGGCCTTGTCGACGAGCTCGCCGTCGACGACGCCGGCGACGGTGTCGCTCCCGAGTCCCGGCCCGATCTCGTACGCCACGTCCTCGACGGAAGCACCCTCCGGCACGGACAGCTCCGAGCCGTCCGGCAGGGTGACGACGATGTCGCTCATACGCGTTCGGTGCCGGGGGGCGCGAATAAGTCTTGTCGAACCGTGCGAGAGCGCCACGGACGCCACCGATCGCGGGCGCTAGATCCGGTCGCTCGATCTCCGCCCGCCCGGCCCACATCCCCGCTTCGGAAAGACCCAACACCGACGGCGGAGAATCGGGAGCCATGAACCTCACCGTCGACGGCGACCGCCTCCGCGACGACATCGAAGCGACCGCCGCGTTCGGGAACATCGACGCCGGCGAGGGCCGCGGGCGGACCGTCCTCGTCGGCACCGAGGCGAACCGCCGCGCCCGCGAGTACCTCGTCGACCGCATGGAGGCCGTCGGGCTCGACGTGACCGTCGACGCCGTCGGCAACGTCGCGGGCACCTGGATCCCCGACGGGGCGGACCCCGACGCCGCCCCCGTCGCCGCCGGCAGCCACCTCGACTCGGTGCCGGAGGGCGGCATCTTCGACGGCCCGCTCGGCGTGTACGCCGCCCTCGAATCGGTTCGGGCGATGCGGGAGGCGGACGCGACCCCGGACCGCCCGGTGGTCGTCGTCTGTTTCACCGAGGAGGAGGGCCAGCGCTTCGCCGACGGCCTGCTCGGCTCCTCGGTCGCCGTCGGCGAGCGCACCGTCGAGGAGGCGCTCGCGCTCACAGACGACGACGGCGTCACCCTGGAGGACGCACTGGAGGACATCGGCTTCCGCGGCGAGGGTCGCCTCGACGCGAGCGAGTGGGACGCCTTCTACGAGCTGCACATCGAGCAGGACACGACCCTGGAGGAGGCCGGCGTCCCCGTCGGCGTCGTGACGACGATCACGGGGATCACCCACCTCGACGTGGAGATCCTGGGCGAGGCGAACCACGCTGGCGCCACCCACATGCGCGACCGGACGGACGCGCTCGCGGCCGCGGCCGAACTCGTTCTCGACGTGGAGGCGGCGGCGAACGACGTGGTCGAGGCGAGCAGCGACTCGGCGGTCGGCACGGTGGGCTCGCTCGACGTGTCGCCGAACGCGACGAACGTCGTGCCCGGCCGCGTCGAGGCGGGCGTCGACATCCGCGACGTGGAGTACGACTCGATGCAGGCGGTCGTCGTCGCGGTTCGCGACACCCTCGCGCGTATCGAGGACGAGCGCGGCGTCGAGACCGAGCTCGCACGCCCGTTCGACCTCCGGCCGACGCCGATGGCCGAACGCCTCCGCGAGGCGGCCCACCGCGCCGGCGACGCCGTCGGGATCGACACCCTCGATCTCCACTCGGGCGCCGCCCACGACACGATGCACGTCGCGAACGTGACCGACGCGAGCCTCCTGTTCGCCCCCTCCCGGGAGGGAATCAGCCACAACCCTCGCGAGTGGACCGACTGGGAAGACTGCGCCGCGGCCACCCGGGTGCTGGCGGGCGCGATCGCCGACGTCGCCGGCGCGGAATAACGTCCGTCGACCCCCGGTGCGACGATTACCGACTCCCCGCCGCGGTCCGAGGGGAGCCCGAGGCAACGACCGCAGGAGAACCGCCGCGGCGACGATCGTCGGACAGCAACCGGGTGGGGCTTTCGCGGTCAGCGTCGTCTCGTTCACGGTTCTGGTCACCTTCCAGTCGGCGTCGCGAACGAGGACGACTTGCGTCGCGTTCGTTCGAACTCAAGCGGCTAGCGCCACGTCGAGATACAGCATCACCACCACACCAAGCATCGTTCCGAGCGTCGCAACACGCTCGTGGCCCCGCGAGTGCGTCTCGGGGAGGATCTCGTCGGAGATGACGAACAGCATGCCGCCGGCGGCGAAGCCCATCGCGTAGGGAAGCACCGGCGCCGCGAGCGCGACGGCGACGGCGCCCAGCACCGTGAGCGGGATCTCGACGAGCCCCGACCGGATCCCGGTGAGCACGGCGTACGTCCGGCGGTCGAAGCCGGCGTTGACCGCGGCGATGGACACCGCGAGCCCCTCGGGGACGTTCTGGAGGCCGATCGCGAGCATGAGCGAGAGGCCGTTCGCCACGTTCCCGGAGCCGAAGCCGACGCCGACGGCCAACCCCTCGGGCATGTTGTGGATCGTGATGGCGACGATGAACAGGATCACCGAGGCGACCTTCGCGTCGACGACGGTCTGGTCTGGGCGGGCCCGTCCCGTGACGAGCACGTGGACGTGCGGCACCCAGTGGTCGGCCTGATCGAGCACGAGCACGCCGAGGCCGATGCCCGCGAGCACCGGAACAGGCGAGAGCAGCCCCGTCGCGGGGACGCCGGGCACGACGATCTCCGTCAGGTCGATCCCGGGGACGATGAGGGAGGTGAACGACGCCGCGAGCATGACGCCGGCTGCGAACCCGAGCGCGCCGTCGAGCGCGCGCTTGCTCGGGTCGCGGACGACCAACACCAGCAGCGCGCCGACCATGTTCATCCCGGCGATGACGACGCCGCCGACGAGCGCCTGGATCACGGGGTCGGCGCCGACGAGCCGGACGAACTGTTCCTCGAACACGTCCCCGACACCGACCGGCGTCCATCAAAAGCTACCGGCCGTGGCGATCGTCCGATGTCGAACCGCCGAGGGGGGCGTCTCCACCGGGGCGACCTTGCCGACACCGGTCGACCGTGGACCTCAGTCGCCGCCCGACGGGTTCGGCGAGGCGACGGCCGCGGAGCCAATCTCCTCGCCGTCGGCGACGCGGAAACCCCCGGTCTCCGCGCGGCCCGACAGTTCGCGCTGCGGATACGGGATCTTGACCCCCGCCTCGTCGAGCGCCGCCTTCACCTCGCGAACGACCGCCGCCGTCGCCAGCGCGCGTTTAGGCGCGCTGGGCGTGTCGATCCAGTAGCGACACTCCAGCACGACAGCCGAGTCGCCGAACGACTTCGGAACCACCTGCGGTGGCGGGTTGTTCTCGACGTGGCTCACGGCCGCGAGCGCGTCCGCGACGACGGACTCGGCGGTCTCCAAGTCAGCCTCGTAGTCGACTCCCACGTCCACCGAGAGGCGAAGCTGGCCCAGCCGCGTCCGGTTCGAGACGGTCGCGTTCGCGACGCGGTCGTTGGGGATGACGACCACCTCGCCGCCGGCGGTGCGGATCCGGGTGTTGATGACGGTGATGTCGGCGACGATCCCCTCCTCGCCGTCGATCTCGACCCAGTCGCCCAACTCGAACGGCCGCGAGAACATGAGCACGAAGCCGGCGATGAGCGAGCCGATGGTGCTGCGGGCGGCCGTGCCGACGACGATGCCGAGGAAGCCCGCGCCGACGAGCAGGCCGCCGAGATTGACCCCCCACACCGTGAGCCCGCCGACGATGGCGGCGACCAGCACGGTCAACTGGAGCACGCGGAAGACGATCCCCTTCTGGTGTTGGTTGATCGCGTCCGACTCGGCTGCGTAGTCGTCGAGCCGGGTCTCCAGCACGTCGATGGCGATCAGCGCGCCGGCGACGAGCGCGACGCTCGTCACCGTCCTCCCGAGCGTCGGCAGCGCCGCGGCCATCGTCGTCACCGCCGCCAGCGCCACGTTCACGTACCCCCACAGGATCAGGGCCGCGAGGCCGGTAGCCAGGACCACCGCGAACTGGAGCGTGCGGACGATCCCCGTCACCGGAAGGTGCCAGTCGAACTCCGTCACCTCCACGGGAACGCGCTCGCTGCCGAGCACCCGGTCGCGGACGAGCCGGTGGAGGGCCCGCACCGCACGCGGTGTGAGCAGGAGTGCCGTCACCCCCGCGGCCGCGAGGAGCACGGCGGTCGCGGCGAGGCGGGCCTCGACCGTCACGAAGCCCTCGAGGGTCTCCCGGAGGGTCGCGAGGAAGGCGAGTTGCATACGCGCAGAAACGATACGAGCCCGAAAAGCGCGGCGGTGCGACTATCGAACGCGATTCCCCGGTCGCGCGCGGTCGCCCACGACGGCCCGACTCCGGTTACAGCCGCCTGCTCACGTACGGCCCGTCCTGGTGGTAGCCGAGCTTGTCGCGGTAGTAGCCGCGGACGCCGATCCCCGAGATGACCGACAGCTTCGGGAAGCCGGCGTCGGCGGCGATGTCCTCGGCCTCCCGGAGCAGCCGCCGGCCGTACCCGCGGTGTTGCCAGTCGCCGTCGCGGCCGTTCCCGTCGCCCTGTCCGGCTCCGTCCGGGCCGTCGAACGTCGCCGGCGACCCGTACACGTGCAGTTCCCTGACGAGCGCGGCGTCCGTCAGCTCCCGGCGAACCGCGTCGCCGCCGGCGGCCGGCCCGGCACCCGGCGCGGCGTGGGAGTAGGAGGGGAACCGCAGGCGACAGAAGCCGACCAGGAGGTCCTGCTCGGTGTCCTCGAATGAGATGAAGTGCTCCAGCCCGCCGCCGGACTCGTAGGTCACCACGTCCAGCTCGACGTCCTCGGGGCGCGGGTCGGCGTCGTTGTGCCCGACCTCCCGGGCGCGAATGTCCCGGAGCTGGTACCCCTTCTCGGCGGCGCGCTGCTCGGCGAGCTGCCGGAGGTTCGACTTCCAGACGCCGGCGTCGATGAAGTCGGCGGGGATGTCGCGCTGGACGCGCTGGAGGCGGCAGTACTTCGGGATCTCGTTCATCGCCTCGGCGACCAGATCCGCCGCCTCCTCGTTGTCCAGCGGCTCGAACTCGTCGCGGCGCCACGAGTCGTACACCCGCGTCCCGCGGACGACGAGCGTCGGATAGATCTTCAGGTAGTCCGGGCGCCAGTCGGGGTTCTCGAACAGCTGGCGGAAGTCCTCCCGGCACATCTCCCTGCTCATTCCGGGCTGGCCCGGCATCATGTGGAATCCGACCTTGAACGCCGCATCGCGCAGCCTGCGGTTCGCGTCGACCGACGCCTGGTTGCCGTGGCCGCGGTGCATCTCGCGGTTGACCCGTTCGTAGGTGGTCTGGACGCCGACCTCGACCTTGGTGCCGCCGAGCGTCAGCATCCGGTCGATCTGTTCGGGGTCGCACCAATCGGGCTTGGTCTCGAAGGTGATCCCGATGCAGCGCACGTCGGCCTCCTCGTTGCGCGATTTCACGTCCTCCAGGTACTCGAAGTCGTACTCGCCCGGGTCCTGCGCGAAGCTGCGTCCCTCGGCGGGGTTCGGCCGCGCGTCGGTGTCGTACTCGTTCATCGCCTGGAGCGCGCGCTTGACGAACCACTCCTGGTAGTCGTGCGAGCGGGCGGTCATCGTCCCGCCCATCAGGATCAGCTCCGCCTTGTCGACGGGGTGACCGATGTGGCGGAGCTGTTCCAGCCGGAGGGTGACCTGCCCGTAGGGGTCGTAGTCGTTCTGCTGGCCGCGCGCCGCGGCTGGCTCGTGCCCGGTGTAGCTCTGGGAGGAGTCGAACTCCGAGGCGGGCCCGCCGGGGCAGTAGAGGCACTTCCCGTGCGGGCACGTGTGCGGCGAGGTCATGATCGCGACCGGCGACACGCCCGAGGCGGTGCGCACGGGCTTGCGCCGGACGACCTCCCGCACTTCCTCGCGGCGGCCCTCGGGGGCGCGCTGGAGCAGGTCGGTGTTCTGCGGAACCTTCGGGGAGGAGAACGCCGAGCAGGCGTCGAGCTTGGCGGACTCGAGGTCGTCGCGGTCGATCTCGCCCTCGAGGATCCGCTCGACGAGGTGTGCGCACGCGCGCTCGAACGCCTCGGGCTCGTCGGACTCCTCGGCGTACTCGGACAGCTCCGGGTCCGGCTCCGCGGTGCCGCTCATTGGGTGTGAGTGGTCGCGTTCGGTGGGTAAGGGTTTCGTTCGTGGGGATCGACGTTCTCTGTTGCCGGAACTATTGTCACTGCTACAACCACGTGATCTTCCGGGAAAGCCCCTGCTGCTCTCGATGGCTGCGCCTCGCTGTGCTCCTCGCTCACTTCGTTCGCTGTGGTGCGTGCGTCGGCTCGCCTATCGAGAGCAGCAGCCCCTTTCAGTCCCACCCGACAGGACCGACCGCAACCACGCCCTCCCCAACCGATTCGCTCCCTCGCTGCTGCTCGGTCGCTCATCCCTCGCGCGCGTCCGGCGAGCACGGAGGCTCGCCGGCACGCGCCACAACGGACAGGAAGAAACGCGTCGCTCCCCCTCGAGAACGGTTATCGCAGAAGGCGGTCGAGTCGCGCTCAGTTCAGCTGCCCGGCGACGGCGTCGACGACGGCGTCGGTCACCTCGTCGCGGCGACCCGCGAGGTACTCGATGCGGCCCTGGCGGACGCCGACGGCGGTGACGCTCGCGTCCGGAACCGCCATCGCGGCGTCGCCGGCGGCCTCCCGCACGTCGACCTCGTCGTCGGCGCGCACGTACAGCTCGTCGGTGCCGTACAGGACCGTCGCGTCGCGGTCGCCGCGACGCTGGAGTTCGTCCGCCAGCAGGGTCGTCGACGGGAAGTCGAAGCGGTGGCTGTACGCGTCGGCGTCCAGCGTCGCGAACGTGAGCCCGTCGACCTCGCGCTCCTCGATGTTCGCCTCGGCGGTGTCCAGCTCCGTCTCCAGCTTCTCGCGGAACTGGCCCGCGATGTGGCCCGCGAGGTCGCCGCCCTCGCTGTCGAAGAGGATGTCGGTGATGAGCTCGCGCTTGTCCTGGTAGCTCTGGTAGTACGCCTCCAGCGCGATCGCCTCGCGGAGGTCGGTGACGCGGCCGGCGTCGACGCCGGCGTCCTCGGCGAGGTCGGCGTACGCCTCGGGCGTCCCCTCCCAGTAGCTCACGGCCGGGAGGTGCGCGAGGTCGTCGGCCACGTCCCCGTTCACGGTCGCCGCCAGCACCGACGCGAGCGCGCCCGTGGTCAGGTCGGCCGTCTCGGCGCCCGCGAGGCCCGGGTTGACCAGCGTCGCGACGGCGTCGGCGATCTCCGGGTCCGCGGTCGCGGCGTCGACGACGACGCGCTCGGCGTCGTACACGCCAAGCAGGTCGAGGCCGTCCTCGGACTCGACGGTCGAGCCCGTCCCCACGAGCAACACGAGCGGGAGCTGCTCGCCGTGGCGGTCCCGGTCCTGCAGCATCCGGGTGGTGTCCTTCGTCGCCGCGTCCATGTCGTACACGGGGTCGTCGAGCGGCCGGCGCGTGAAGTAGTGGTACTCGGCGTCGCTCTTGGCGTGTTCCTCGCGGATCAGCGGGAGCACGGCGCGCTCGACGGCCGCGCCGGCGACGTAGCCGTCGGCGGTGGCGGCGTGTCGAACGACGATCGGACGCGACTCGATGACCGCGCGGCGGATCGACTCGGCCGCCTCGAGCAGGTCGTCGCCGACGGCGTCGACCGCCGGGTGATCGCCCAGCGCCGCGACGCCGTCGGGGCGTGCCTCGTCGCTCAGCGCGTCGGCGAGCCGCTGTTCGACCGCCGCGGCTTCATTTCCCTCCAGCGCCGCCAGCGCCTCCGTCTCCACCTGGATCTCGTTGCGCCGGACCTCGATGTCGCCCTCGAGGCGGACGATGTCGCCGACCTCGATCTCGGGGTACGCACGGACGCCCGCCTTCACGAACGCCGCACAGTCGACGACGCCCGTCTCGTCGCGCATCTCGAACACCGTCGGGCCGCCCGTCTGGCGGGCCCCGACGACCTCGCCCTCGATCCGGACCGTCTCGCCGACGCGGTCCGAGAGCGTGCCGATCTCGACGCGCTCGACGTCGCCGTCGGGCGTCGACTGCTTCCGTTCGCGAACGGCCTCGATGTCGTCGCCGTCGGATTCGCCGGCGTCGGAGTCGCTTTCGGGGGTCGTCGCGCGGCCGGCGTCGTCCGCGCCCGCGCCGGCCTCGCCGGCGTCATCGGCGGGCTGCTCGTCGGTCGTGCCCGCGTCGTCCTCGGATTCGTCGGCATCGGACTCGCCGTCGGACTCGTCGCCCGGCTTGTCCGGAGTTGGCTTGTGGGTGACGCCGCCGTTGGTGCCACCGTCGTCGTCGTCGTCCTCGTCGGGCCCGGGTTCGACCTCCTGTGTTCCCTCCTGAACGAGCACGCCGCGGAACTCGCGCTCGGCCTGTCGGATGGACCACGCGAGGTCGACGTTGCCGTTCTCGCGGACGTTCTTTACCTGGACGAACACCTCGTCGCCGGGCTCCCAGTCGAGGGATTCGATCCGGCGGTCCAGTTCCGAGCGGTGGAGGAGGCCGGTGACGTTCGACGACAGGTCGATGAACACGCCGAAGTCGGCGTAGCCGTCGACGACGCCGCTGTAGAATCGGTTCGGCTTCAGCTGGTTCGGGTCGTTGCCGCGGAACTCGAAGACGACGTCTTCCTCGTGGGAGGAGCAGATGCGTCCGTCCACGGACGCACCACAGATGATACACTTACCCATTTGTGTGAAGCGAGTGGCCCCTGCCTAAAACGGTTGTCGAAACGCCGACGCGCGCGCTCGGCGGACGACCGCCACGTCGTTCCCGGATAGCCCCGATCGGTTCGCTCGCTCCGATCCGTTCGCCGCGGATTCCGACTCGGTTGCGGCGACGCCGTCAGATGATGTACCACCGGGTCAGCAGCGTCGCGATCGCGTCGAGGCCGCGGAAGCCGTAGCCGAACACCAGCGTCGCGGGCACGACTGTCGCGGCGACCGCCCGCCGCGTCGTCGTCCCGTGGACCTCGCGGATCCCCACCGCGAGCAAGCCGGCACCGTACAGCGCACACGCGGCCCGAAGCGCCGGAACCGGCGCGCCGGCGAGCGCACAGGGGGCGCTCGCGTACGCGATCACCTGTACGGTCTCGCTGATCCCCGCGCGGTCGCGCACGAACGCGATCAGCAACACCGTCTGGAGCGCCGCCGTCAGATGGAGGGTCGCGGGCGCGATGAACACGGCCACGAACAACAGCGAGACGACCGCCGACATCACCGGGCCGCCGAACGCCGTCGGGATCGTTGACGGGTCGAGCAGGAACCGGCCGCCGGCGAACGCGACGGCGACGCAGACGGCGAACACGAGTCCCGGCGCCTGATCGCCGGGGGCGACGCCGGTCCGGAAGAACCTGGTCGGGCGAACGAGCACCTCGGCCCACGCCCGCGCGACCGCGACCGGTCCGCGTGCCCGTCCCCCCTCGGGATTCTCGACCCACGTCGTCACACCAGACGTAGCGACGGCGCGGCCATGACGGTTGCGGTCTCTTCGGCGAGCACGGGATAACCACGAAGGCGGTCGATCCAGACCCTGCTCAGTCGTCCCGGAGCACGTGGCAGTTCCGACAGCGCGCCTCGTAGCTCTCTTCGGCGCCGACGAGGATCGTGGGGTCGTCGACGTGAGCGGGCTCCCCCTCGATCAGCCGCTGGTTGCGCGTCGCGGGCTCCCCGCACTCCGCGCAGATCGCCTGGAGCTTGTCGACGTACTCGGCGACGGCCATCAGGTCCGGCAGCGGGTCGAAGGGCTCCCCGCGGTAGGTCTGGTCGGTGCCCGAGACGATCACCCGCCGGTCGTCCTCCGCCAACGACTGACAGACCTCGACGAGCGCGTCGGAGAAGAAGTTCGCCTCGTCGACCGCGACGACCATCTCGCCGTTCAGGTCGTCCGCGATGTCCCACGGTCCCTCGCCCTCGTTGTCGACGACGCTCGCCTCCCACGAGCGGCCGTTGTGGGTTCCGATGGTCGTCTCGCCGTAGCGGTCGTCGAGCGCGGGCGTGAAGACGGCGATCTCCTGGCCCGCGATCTCCGCGCGACGAAGCCGTCGGAGGAGTTCCTCCGTCTTTCCGGAGAACATCGACCCCGAGATAACCTCTATCCACCCGGAGCCGGTGATCGCGTGCATACCAGGTGAGGGCGGTTGCTCCCCGGAAAACCGTTACTCTCTGGGATTCCGAGACGATCGACATCCGGAGAGACACCCGTCGGTGGAGGTGTAGCGTTCGGAAGGATTGTGCGTGGGTGCTGTCTGTAGGGCGCCCCGAGGGGCGCACAGCACCTGCATCCTGTGGTGCGTTCCGCACCACGTGAGATGCGTGGGACCGGATTTGAACCTCGGTCGCGCGTTCCGCGCCTCCTGCTTCAAATCCGCTCGTGTCCGCATCCGTTAGATGCGTGGGACCGGATTTGAACCGGCGGACCTCTACAGGACAGCGCCCTCAACGCTGCGCCGTTGGCCTGGCTTGGCTACCCACGCATCGTGCGTCAGTACGCATTGCGATGTATCCCGGTTACAGATAAAGGGCTTTCCATTCGGACGAGTATCCGCCAGGGGATCCCACGCGTCGAGAGTCAGCCGTCTCCGACGTGGGACGCCCTGTCTCGCCGATCGGACAACGGCTTTACTCCTCCCGTCCGTCCCCCCGACAATGAGCACGGACGCCCCGTCGTCTGGTAGTCGAGTCACCGGATTCGCGCGCGAGCACACCCTCGGCGTCGCCGGGGCGCTCTCGGCGGTCGCGCTCGGTCTCGTCTTCGCGGTCGTCGGGGGGCTCGTCCCCGGTTCGGCGCTTCCGCGGGCCCCCGCGGTGCTCGACGCGATCCCGACGCTCAACGCCGCCGTCTCGCTCGCGGCGATCGCCACGATCTCGCTCGGGGTCCGGGCGGCCCGTGCTCGCGACTTCGAGACCCACAGACGGTTCATGCTCGCCTCGACCGGGCTGTTCGGCGCGTTCCTCGCGATGTACCTCTACCGGCTCGCCGTTCTCGGGACGACCGACTTCGCGGGCCCGGCGGTCGTCGAGCGGTTCGTCTACCTCCCGCTGCTTGCCGTGCACATCCTCCTCGCTATCGTCTGCGTTCCGCTCGTCGTGTACGTGCTCACGCTCGCGGCGACGCGTCCGATCGCCGATCTGTTCGACACCGCCCACAAGCGGATCGGTCGCGTGGCGGCCGTGCTGTGGGTCGTTTCGTTCGGCCTCGGCGTCGCCGTGTACGTGCTGCTGTATCTCGTCTACTGAACCGACCCCGAGGCGTGCGGCCCCCGGGCCGTCGCTCGCGATGGGTGCCTCGCGAGGCTTGAAATACGATGACGGGGCCAGTGCCGTCGATGCGGTGATCGTCGCCGCGGACCGACAGCGGGGGTACGACACGGCGGTCCGCGGGCGGTGCGGGTGTCGCCTGTTCGCTATCGCGGTCTCACACGCGATCGATCGCGCAGCGAGCGCCTTCGGCAGGGGAGGCTCGGCACGAAGACTTCATCGCCGTCCTTCCGAGGGCTCGCTCACTCCGTTCGCTCGCTGTTCGATGGGCGGCTCGGCACGAAGACCTCACCGCCGTTCTTCCGAGGGCTCGCTCACTCCGTTCGCTCGCCCTCGCGTTAGTCGTCCGCGGGGGAGGGTTCACCAACCGTCGGCCGGCTCACGTCACGGTCGGTCGCCTCGCCGTCGATGTCGTACGGATACTCGCCGGTGACACAGCCGAGACACAGGTCCGCCGTCGTCGACGACAGCGCGCCGGCGACGGCGTCGACCGACAGGTACGACAGCGAGTCGGCGCCGATATCCTCCCGGACCTCCTCGACCGAGCGGTCCGCGGCGATGAGCTCCTCGCGCGTCGCCATGTCGATGCCCATGTAACACGGCGCGACGATCGCGGGCGCCCCGATCCGGACGTGGACCGCCTCCGCGCCGGCGTCCCGGAGCAGCTGCACGAGCTGCGTCGAGGTCGTCCCGCGAACGATCGAGTCGTCGATGAGCGTGACCGTCTTCCCCTCGACGGTCGACCGGATCGGGTTCAGCTTGAGTCGCACCGCCCGCTCGCGCTCGTCCTGCGTCGGCATGATGAACGTCCGGCCGACGTAGCGGTTCTTCATCAGCCCCTCGGCGAACTCCACGTCTGCGCCGTCCTCGGCGGCCGCGTCGGCGTACCCCGAGGCGAACGCGCGCCCGGAGTCGGGCACGGGCATCACCACGTCCGAGTCCACGCCGGCCTCGTCCCACAGCGCCCGACCGAGGTCGCGTCGGGCCTCGTACACGAGCGTGTCGTCGATGACCGAGTCGGGGCGCGCGAAGTAGACGTGCTCGAAGAAGCAGTGGGCGGAGTTCTCCTCCTCGAACAGTTGGTAGGAGTCGAAGCCGCTCCCGTCGCCGTCGAGCACGACCAGCTCGCCTGGCTTCACGTCGCGAACGAGCTCACCGTCCAGCGTGTCGATCGCCGCCGATTCGCTGGCGATGACGTAGCCGTCCTCGAGTTCGCCGATGCACAGCGGACGGTTCCCCCGCGGATCGCGAACCCCGATGACGGTGTCGTCGTGCATCACGGTGAGCGAGTACGAGCCGTGAATCCGGCTCATCGTCCGCTTGACCGCCCGGATCAGGTCCGACTCCAGGAGGTTGCGCGCGAGGTCGTGGGCGATGACCTCCGTGTCCCCCTGCGAGGTGAACGCGTGGCCCGATTCGGCGAGTTCGTCGCGTATCTCGTCGGCGTTGACGAGGTTCCCGTTGTGCGCGAGCCCGAGCGCGCCGGACTTGAACGACACCGAGAACGGCTGGGCACAGCAGGCGTTGACCCCGCCGGCGGTCGGGTAGCGGACGTGGCCGATCCCCGCCGACCCCGCGAGGCTGTCGAGGTCCGACTGCGAGAAGGCGTCGCCGACGAGCCCCATCTCGACGTGGCTGTGCTGCTGAAATCCGTCGTGGGTGGCGATCCCGGCGGAGTCCTGCCCCCGGTGCTGGAGCGCGTACAGCGAGTAGTACAGCGGCCGGGCGGCGTCTCGGTCGGCCAGCGAGACCCCGACGACGCCGCACTTCTCGGTGGGTCCGTCGACGGGGGTCGGATCGCGCGAACCGTCGCCGAGCGGCTCGGTGAGCGATGTGACCGGTGCCGCCCCGTCGTCACCGGAGTCGCCGTGTGACATAGTCGCTACTGGACGCCGATTCCACAAAAACCCTCGTTATCGTGCGTAGGTCACCGAGAGAATTCGAATTGGTGTGCAGGAATGTGGATCGATTCGGTTCCGCCGGCCGACCGTTCTCGTGTCCTCCGGTTCCGATCGGTCGCGAAGGGCTGTACGCTCGGAGTCGTCAGTTGCCGGTGAGGATCCATCACGGAACCGTCAACTATCGGCGAGGACCGGCCAGGAAGGTGACGACGCTGCCGCTGGTCGGCTCGGTCGAGACGAGAAGAGAGAAACGGCGCTCAGTTGTCGCCGGCCTTCGACTGCCACTCGTAGTCGCGGCGCTTGGCGGACTTCCCGAAGCCGCACGAGGAGCACTTCTTCTTCTTCACGTGGTAGGACTTCTCGCCGCAGCGTCGACACTTGACGTGCGTCGTCTTGTTCTTCTTCCCCTGAGACGGCGTTCCGGCTCCGGTCATACGTTGATGGAAACGACGTTGTCGCCACGGATAATCGTTGTGTCTTCGACTTCGTCGTCCGCCGAGCCCTCCAGTTCGGTGGGATCGAGCACGACGTTCATGTGCTGATCGTAGCCGGCGAGAACGCCGAAGTGAGCCGTTTCGTCTTTGAGGTGGACCGTTACCGGGGTGTCAAGGGCCTCCTCGAGCACGTCGAGCGGGCGGCCAGTCATGTTCGGGTCGTCGGCGGATTCGGGTTTAAGCGTACCGGACGGTGACGAGGCGGGACAGTCCCGCCCCGGGGGTCCGTTCGTTTCGAGGGTTCGATGAGCGACGGAGCCGTCCGGGGTCGCGACGCTCGAACCCGAGCAGTTTTAACAGATGACCGATACGGTACATCCACCATAGCCCGCGGGTAAGTACGGGGATCGACCCCGTATTGCGGGATTGCGGACCGACGCGCTGTAAGACGCCGGGGTCCACAGCGACCCGTACCGGGGCTTTCCGTACGAGCATCGGCCGCGCGCGACGCGCGGGATTCACGCTCGCAACGCAGACAACGAAACACAATGGAAGTCGAAATCGCAACAATCGGCGGCTACGAGGAAGTCGGCCGCCAGATGACGGCAGTTCGCGCAGGGGACGACATCGTCGTGTTCGACATGGGCCTCAACCTGAGTCAGGTCCTGATCCACGACAACGTCGAGACAGAGAAGATGCACAGCCTGGACCTCATCGACATGGGGGCCATCCCGGACGACCGGATCATGAGCGACATGGAGGGCGACGTGCAGGCGATCGTGCCGACGCACGGCCACCTCGACCACATCGGCGCCATCTCGAAGCTGGCCCACCGGTACGACGCACCGGTCGTCGCCGCGCCGTTCACCATCGAGCTGGTCAAACAGCAGGTGAAGGGCGAGAACAAGTTCAACGTCGACAACGACCTCGTCAAGATGGAGGCCGGCGAGACGATGTCCATCGGCGACTCCGGAAACGTCGAGATGGAGTTCGTCCACGTGACTCACTCCATCATCGACGCGGTCAACCCGGTCCTTCACACCCCCGAGGGCGCGGTCGTCTACGGGCTCGACAAGCGCATGGACCACTCGCCGGTCCTCGAGGACCCCATCGACATGGAGCGCTTCCGCGAGATCGGTCGCGAGGGCAACGGCGTCCTCTGTTACATCGAGGACTGTACGAACGCCGGCCGCAAGGGCCGCACCCCCTCCGAGTCGCACGCACGGAACCACCTCAAGGACACGCTGATGAGCATCGAGGACTACGACGGCGGCATCGTCGCCACCACGTTCTCCTCGCACGTCTCGCGCGTCTCCTCGCTCGTCGAGTTCGCACAGGACATCGGGCGCGAGCCGGTGCTCCTGGGACGCTCGATGGAGAAGTACTCCGGCACGGCAGAGCGCCTGGACTTCGTCGACTTCCCGGACGACCTCGGGATGTACGGCCACCGGAAGTCCGTCGACCGCACGTTCAAGCGGATCATGCAGGAGGGCAAGGAGAAGTACCTCCCCATCGTCACGGGTCACCAGGGCGAGCCGCGCGCGATGCTCACCCGCATGGGCCGCGGCGAGACCCCGTACGAACTGGACGACGGCGACAAGGTCGTCTTCTCGGCACGGGTCATCCCGGAGCCGACGAACGAGGGGCAGCGGTACCAGTCCGAGCGCCTCCTGAAGATGCAGGGCGCGCGGATCTACGACGACATCCACGTGTCGGGCCACCTCCGCGAGGAGGGGCACTACCAGATGCTCGACGCGCTCGAACCCCAGCACGTCATCCCCGCCCACCAGGACATGAAGGGCTTCTCGCCGTACGTCGACCTCGCCGGCAAGAAGGGCTACAAGCTGGGCCGTGACCTCCACGTCACGCAGAACGGGAACATGATCCAGCTGACCGAGTAACGATGACACAGGACGCGACGGCCGAACGGGTGCTCGCGGCGGTGAAACAGCGCCGCGACCGCGTCAACGCCGCCATCGACGAGGACCTCCCGATGGCCGAGCCGGAGCGGCTGTACGAGGCCAGTCGGTACATCCTCGAGGCGGGCGGCAAGCGCCTTCGGCCGACAGCCGCGCTCCTCGTGGGCGAGGCGCTCGCGGGCGTCGACGCCGACCCGACGACCGACTATCGGTCGTTCCCGGCGCTCGACGGCGAGCCGTTCGACCTCATGCGCACGGCTGTCAGCGTCGAGGTGATCCAGTCGTTCACCCTCATCCACGACGACATCATGGACGAGGACGACCTCCGGCGCGGCGAGCCGGCGGTCCACCGCGCGTACGACATCGAGACGGCGATCCTCGCCGGCGACACGCTGTACGCGAAGGCGTTCGAGCTGCTCTCGGACACCGGCGCCGCCCCGGCGAACACGGTCGAGGCGGTCAATCGGCTCGCGTCCGCGTGTACCCGGATCTGCGAGGGGCAGTCGCTCGACGTGGAGTTCGAGACCCGCGACGACGTGACGCCCGAGGAGTACCTGGAGATGGTCGAGCTGAAGACAGCCGTGCTGTACGGCGCGTCGGCGGCCATCCCCGCGGTCCTCATGGGCGCCGACGAGGAGACGGTGGAGGCCCTGTACCAGTACGGCGTCGACTCCGGGCGCGCGTTCCAGATCCAGGACGACGTGCTCGATCTCACGGTCCCCTCCGAGAAGCTGGGCAAACAGCGCGGCTCGGACCTCGTCGAGGACAAGGAGACGCTCATCACGCTCCACGCGCGCCAGCAGGGCGTCGACGTGGACGCGCTCGTGAGCGCGGAGACGCCGGCCGAGGTGAGCGAGGCGGAGATCGACGCGGCCGTCTCGACGCTCGAGGAGGCCGGCTCCATCGACTACGCCCGCGAGATGGCCGAGGACCTCACCGCGCGCTCGAAGGAGCGCCTGACGGTGCTCCCCGAGGGACCGGCCCGCGACCTGCTCGCGGACCTGGCGGACTACCTCATCACCCGGGGCTACTGAGGCGGCCGCACGGTGACGGATCCGTCGCGACCGCCCGTCGCGATCCGGTCGTCCCGTCCGGAACGGAAACGCCGAAGTCGGTCCCGACCGCTACTCCAGCCGTGAGTTCCCCGTGAGCACCTCCCGGAACGCGGCCCTGTTTCTCGCCCTCGGGGTCTGTTGGGGCGGGAGCTTCCCGGCGATAGAGGTCGCACTGACGGAACTGCGCCCGCTGTTGCTCGGCGCGTACCGCTTCGACGTGGGCGCGGTCGTCGCGCTCGCGTACGTGTTCTGGCGCGCCGACGAACCCATCCCGCGCTCGCGGGCGGACCTCGGCGCGGTCGCCGTCGCGGCCCTGCTGTTCGTCGTCGCCAACATCGCCTTCCTCGCGTACGGCCAGCAGTACACGACCGGCGGGATCGCCTCCATCGTCTACAGCCTCAACCCGATACTGACGACGTTCTTCACCGTGTGGCTGCTCGGCGAGGGGAGCCTCGACGTCCGCGGCTACGTCGGGGTGCTGCTGGGGATCGCGGGGGTCGGGCTGGTCGCCCAGCCGTCCCCCGCGGATCTGGCCGGCGACACGACGATCGGCGTCGCGCTGGTGTTCGTCGCCGCCGTCGCCGTCTCCTTCGGGAGCGTCGCCACCCGCTGGCTGGAGCCCGACTCCGAGGCGCTCCCCCGGACCGCGTGGGGGATGGCGATCGGCGCCGTGTTGCTCCACGGCATGAGCGTCGCCGCCGGCGAGCCCCAGCCGCTCCCGACGGCGCTGTCGCCGGCCGTGGTGTTCTCGCTGGCGTTCCTAGGGCTGTTCGCCTCGGCGATCGGCTTCGGCATCTACTTCGGCCTGCTGGACCTGCTGGGGCCCTTCGAGATCAACCTCGTGAGCTACGTCGTCCCCGTCGTCGCGACCGTCGCCGGCGCGGTCATCCTCTCGGAGCCGGTGACGCCGCTGACCGTCGCCGGCTTCGTCGTGGTCGTCGCCGGCTTCGCGCTCGTGAAACGCGAGGCGATCCGCCGTGAGTTACGCGGGCATCCGTGGTGACCGGGCGCGACAGGCCGGGCGGACGCCCCGCCCGCGCCGTCAGGACTCGGCCTCGCGCAGCTCGTCGATGTCCGCGAGCAGTTCCTCGGCGTGCTCCTCCGGGGAGACCCCCTCGTAGGTCCGTTCGATCGTCCCGTCGGGGCCGATGAGGTACGTGTTGCGGAACACGCCCTCTACGACGTTGCCGAAGACGTTCTTCTCGCCGTAGGAGTCGTACGCGTCGGCGACGGAGCCGTCCTCGTCGGACAGCAGCGGGAACGGAAGGTCGTACTCGCGGGCGAAGTCGGTGAGGTCGTCGACCGGGTCGTCGCTCACGCCGAGGATCGCCGTGTCGCGCCCCTGGAACTCGTCGTACGCGTCACGGAAGCCGCACGCCTCGGTCGTGCAGCCGGGCGTGTCCGCCCGAGGGTAAAAGTAGAGGACGAGGCGTCGCCCCTCGAACTCCGAGAGCGAGACCTCGCGGCCGACGTGGTCGGGAAGCGAGAACGCTGGCGCATCGGTGCCGGTGTCGAGCATGTGTGGCGATGCGAGGGCGGCTCGAAAAGGCGTGTCGGTGCCGGCGGTGGTTCCCCGCCGCGCTCACTCGATCGGTTCGGCGGCGTCCCGCTCGACGAGCGGGTCGGCGTTGGCCGCCGGCAGCGTCACCACGTCGTCGCTCGCGAGCTCGTACTCGCGCTCGTCGACGCCGAGGATCTGCCCCACATCGCTGGTGATCCGGACCGTGCGGCGGTCGGCGTCGCCGTTCGAGGCGACCGCCCCGTCGCCCCCGGCGGAGCCGTCGGCCGCACGGTCCGGTTCCGACCCCGGAACGAACTCCTCGGGAGGGTCGTCGGGGTCGCGTGTCGGAGCGTCCGACGGAGGGGCGTGTTCCGCCGGTGTGCCGGCGTCGGCGGGCGATTCGGCGTCCGTCGACGCCGAGGCGTCAGTCGGGTGGTCATTCTCGGTCCCCTCGACGGACTGCTCGGCGGTCTCGTCCGTGACCGCTCCGTCGTCGGCACCCATCGCGTCCGCGAGGACGCCGCCCGCATCGCCGGCGGCGGCGCCGGGAGCCTCGTCTGCGGGGGCGTTCTCGACGGTCGCGGACGCCGTCGGTTCCGCGTCGGGTGCTTCCGACCCCGCGACCTCTGAGGCGGCCGCCTCGGCGTCGATGTCAACGTCGGCGCCGTTCTCCAGCACGTCGAGGACGCGACCCTTGTTCTGCTCGATGCGGACGACCAGGTCCTCGAACAGCTCCGCCTCCTGGACGGTCATGCCCTCGGTGTCGGTCGGCGCGCCGGCGGCGGCGAACGACGAGAGCTTCACCACCTTGCCGACGCGGCGCTCGTACAGCGACTCCACGACCTCCTCGGCCGTCTCGATCTCGTCGGAGAGCTTGCGGACGTGCTCGTCGGAGAAGGGGTTGTCGACGCCCGCGGCGCGCTCGTCGCGCTGGCGCTTGCGCTCGGCGAGGTACGCGGCGACGTCCTCGTAGAAGGAATCGCGCAGGTGCTGGAGGCTGTCCTTGGTGCGCTCCTTCGACTGTACCGAGCGTAGTTCGTCTAAGTCCATCGTGTGCTACTCACTCGAATCCGCTACTCGCGTGCCTTCTCCGCGCGTCCTCTCGCCATGAGGAACACGCCGAGATACTCTTGAACCGATACGATTCCCTCCTCCACCTTATCTCTATCGTCGCCCACGTCCACGGGCCCCGGCTCGTGCACGTCGACGAGGATGTCGCGGCCGCGGAAGCGCCCGGGGACGGCGTCTATCAGCGGGTCGAACCCGTCGATCGCGTCGCGCTCCAGCGGGCACACGAGCAGGCCGCTGCCGCCGTGGATGGAGCCGGGCAGCCGAATGAGCCGGCGGATGTCGGTCGTCACCGGCTCGTCGATGGGGGCGGTCTGTTCGGCGGTCACGCGCTCGGCGATCGCCCGCACGAGCGTCGAGGCACCGGGCCCGAGCTCGACGTTGCCCGATTTCACTCCCTCGGGGTTGCGTTCGAGCACGCCGTAGATGGTTCGGGCGGTCTTCTCGCCGACGCCGTCGAGTTCCTGGAGCTCCGCGAGCGCGTCGGCCTCATCCATCGCACGCAGGCCCTCGGCGTAGGCGACGAGTTTCTCGTGGACGCGCCGCCCCCACCCGCCCTCGCGGCGGAGCTGCTTCTGGAGGGTCGTCCCGCGCTCGTTGGGCCGACGCTCGATGAGCCCGTCGTAGTTGAGGTCGACCGCGCGGATGTAATCGACGACCTCCCGGCGTGCCGTCGAGTCGAGGTCGGCGACGGCGTCGTGGCGGACGTGGACGTGGTAGCCGCGGCCGCCCGAGAAGACCACTTGCATGTCGTCGTCCGCGAAGCCGAAGTCGTCCCCGAGGATGTCCAGCAGCGCGAGCAGTTCCTCCTTGCAGGCGGCGAGCATCTCCCCGTAGCTCGTCTCCTCCGGGTCGACGCCGGGGAGGTGGTCGGCGTCGAGGTCGAACACGAGATCGGCCGAGCGCCACCCCTTGTCGCTCATCCGCTTGTTCGCCGGGTCGTCGTACCGGGCGGCCGAGAAGTAGGCGTGGCGCGGCGTCTCGCGAGCGAGGAACTCGCCCACCTCGCCGATGTCCAACAGCGACTGGTGGCGAACCATCGTGGTGCCGTCGCCCGCGGTGAACGGGATGTGTCCCCACTCGCGCTCGTTGGCCTGCGGCGGCGGGGAGACGGACGCGCTCCGGTAGTAGTCGCCGAAGCGGCCCCTCAGATACTCGCGGGTGCGGCGGTTCATCTGACGGAGGGTGGGTAGTGGCGTGTGTGGTATCAGTGTTGCCGTCCGCGTTCGACTCGTGGGGGTCGGCTGTCCGATCGGAACCCGTCTGATTCGGACCTGTCGGTTCCGAATCCGTGGCTCTGTTGAAATACTCAAATATTGGTGTGTTTTGGGGAACGTGCCGAATATAGAGCGCTAATTCAGCGAACGTGCGATTGCTCGATGGTACCGGACGTATCGAGTTACCGACCCCGGACACGCTCGGTCATGGCGACGAAGGCGACGGCCCATGCTGCGACCGAGACGCCGCCGGCCAGCCCGAGGCTCGATGTTGCATCAGGGAAGGCCGCCGAACTCACCCCGAGGTAGAGGGCGACGAACCCCGACATCCAGGCGGCGAATCGCCAGTCACGCCGTCGGAAGACTGCCAGCCCGCCCCACACTGCAATAGAGAACGCCCATATGGCGAGGTCACTGTAGTGCCCTCTGAGGACGTCTTCGCCGGTGAGCGTGAACTGCTTGACGAACTCTTGGCCGGAGTAGACGATCATGAAGATGGCACCAATGGCGTACAGGCCGACCAGCAGCCGGTTCGGCGACCCCACGCGATCGAATCGAAGCACCGACCGTCCTGCCGGATGCAGCACCAGCGGTACGAGGGTGATGGCAGCTATGAGGAGGGTTTCAACAGCGAATATGGTGCCGGTCGCAAATCCGATGACCCCGGAAAGAACCGTGACAACGGGCAGCAACAGGATGGCGTTCACCCGCTCGGTGGGGCGGTAGAACTGGACCGCCATACCGAACAAGGCAGTCCAAGAACCGGCCATGAGGACCAGACCAAAAATCGAGCGATCGCCGAGGGAGCCGGTCCACCCAGAGATGGCATTGGGTAAAAACTGGCCAAGTGAGACGCCCACCAAGGCGATGGTGACGGCGACGGCGACGTAGAATGCGTAGCGTCGAATGGGCGCGGTGGTGTCAGTCTCCGATGGCATGTCGCTTACTTCACCTGGTCGGTGGGAGGTCACATCTCGATCGTCGGACGATTAGTGCTTGTGAGCTATTCTCATGCATATCTCTCCGAATCGGAACGTCGTTACAATAAACATTACTGCAGAATGAATCCGCTGTATCTCACACGCCAATCCTGACAGTTCTTAAGGGTTTCAACAGAGCCGGATCCGTCGATTCCACCGACACCCCGACCGCGAAGCGGACCACGACGACCGCGGACGCTCGGCCCCTTTCAGTCCCACCCTGGCTCGGACGGGCCGAGCACCGACCCTGTTTGCTCGGTGTGCACGAACCGCGGTTGGCGCGCGCCGGCCGACCTGCGTGTCGGCCGGACGCGCGCGAGGGGCGAGCCGAGCGGTGCGCGGTCGAGTGAAGCGACCCGTGAGCCAGCGAGGCGAGTCGGTTGGGGAGGCTCACGCGAGCGGTGCGCGGTCGAATGGAATGAGACCGCGATTGCGAACGGCGAACGAAGTGAGCCGTGAGCGAAGCGAGTGTGAGTTCGTCGGAGCTTGCTCCGACGTAAGTGAGGCGGCGGTGCGGTCGTGGTGGGTGGGACTGAAAGGGGCCGACAGTCTCGTGAGCCGAGACGAGGCAAGCACCGAAGCACGAGGGAGCGGAGCGACCGAGTGCGAAGCGCGCAGCGAGTCGCAGGCCACGAGACTGTCGGGGGCTTTCGCGGTCGTCACCAAGATGTCGTTCTGGGTCGTCACCACCGTACTCCTCTCACCCACGATACCCGACACGCGACCACCACCGCCCACGACCGATCTCACGAATTCCCGGAACACCTAACCGCCGAAGCGACGACCACGGACGCATGATAGACGAGACGGTCGCCGAGATCCGCGAGATGCAGACGCACTCCTCGTCGGTCGTCGCGGTGAAGGCCGCCCGTGCGCTGCGGGAGCTGCTCGGCCGCGAGTACGCCACGCTCGACGAGTTCGAGCGCGACCTCGACCACAACGCGGGGGCGCTGCGGCGCGCGAACCCCTCGCACGCGAGCCTTCACCGGACGATGCGCGCGGTTACCGACGACGTGCTCGGCAACGCCGAGAACGTGGAGGGCGGGAAGGACCTCCTCGAAGCGGCGGTCGAACGGGAGGTCGAGCGGATCGAGACGGGGAAACGCGAGGCCGCAGCCAACGCCGCGGACACCTTCGAGGACGGCGAGACGTTCCTCACGCACGATTACTCCTCGACGGTGTTGGAGGCGATCGAGTCGGCGGCCGCGGGCGGCACACACCTGACGGCGTACGTCACCGAGGCGCGGCCGCGGTTCCTGGGCCGCAAGACGGCGCGGACGCTCGCGGCGATGGACCGGATCGACGCCCACCTCTCGGTCGACGCCGCCGCGGGCCACCTCCTGCGCGAGGTCGAGCCCGACCGGGTCGTCGTCGGCATGGACTGCATCGTCGAGGACACCCTCTACAACCGGATCGGGACGTTCCCGATCGCCGCCGCGGCCGCGGAGGTCGGCGTACCGGTCGTCGTTGTCGGCTCGGGAACAAAGGTCATCGACGGCGGGTTCCGCTTCGAGAACGAGTTCCGCCCGCCCAGCGAGGTGATGCTCGAACCCGCGGACGACATCACCCTGGAGAACCCCGCGTACGACGCGACGCCCATGCACCTCGTCAGCGAGGTCATCACCGACGAGGGCGTGATCGATCGCTGATCGGCGCGTCACACCACACCGACCGCCGGATCGTCCGCCCGCTCACAGCCAGTTCACGACCGTCAGCGTCGCGAACTCGCCCGACAGCAACGCCACCGTCCCGACGACGATACCGGTGAAGTCGTCGCCGGACAGCCGGGCCCGAACCGCCGCGACGGCGCTCGGGTACCGCGGATCGGTCAACTCCGCGTCGGCGGCCGCGGAGGCGACGACGACCGCGGCGACTCCGAGCGCGCCCGCCGCGGCGATGGACGGTCCGAACCCGCCACGTCCGGCGAGCGCGCTGACCGGATCGAAGAGGTCGAACCGGAGCGCGCCCGCCGCCGCTATCGGGATCACGATAGCGAGCGCCACGGCCCCCGCGATGGCGCGGGCCGGCCGAAGCCGTCGGCCGGCGGCGCCGTCGGCGACCGCCGCGGCGACGAGACACGCGAGGAGGTGGCCGCCGGCGATAACTGTTAGCGCGAGCGCGTTCGGCTCGGGAGCGCCGCCCTGGAGAGGGTTCACGGTCCGACCTGGCGGGTCTCGCGAATAGCCCTTACGGCGGCGTCAGTCGTCGCCCGCGACGCCGTCCGAATCGGTGTCGGCCGGCGGGCGGGACGACTCGGGGTCCCGCTCGTCGCCGAGGCGTCGGATCCGGACGCTCGATACCTTGTACTCGGGGATACCGCTCGTCGGATCGACGTGGTCGCCGGTGAGCCGGTTGACGGCGCCGTCGGCGAAGTGCATCGGGACGAACACGACGCCGTCGCCGGGGCGGTCGCCGATCTCGGCGCGCACCTCGATGGAACCGCGGGGGGACTCGACGCGGACGCGTTCGCCGTCGGCGATCCCGAGGCGCTCGGCCGTCTGGGGGTTCACCTCGACGAACGCTTCGCCGACGTGATCGAGCAGCCCCTCCACCTTCCGCGTCAGCGTCCCCGTGTGCCAGTGGTACAGCACGCGCCCCGTCGTCATCGTGAGCGGGAACTCCTCGCTCGGGAGATCCCCCGGCTCGCCCGTGTCGGCCGGCACGAACCGTGCCCTCCCGTCGGGGAAGTTGAACTCCTCCTCGTACAGGTACGGCGTCCCCGGGTCCGACTCGTCCTCGCAGGGCCACTGGAGCCCGCCCTCCTCGTCGAGGCGGTCGTGGGTGATCCCGCCGTAGATCGGCGCCACATCCGCGATCTCGTCCATCACGTCGGCCGGGCCGTCGTACGTCCACGCGTCGCCCGCGTGGTCGATCCGGTTCGCCAGCGCTTGGATGATCGCCCAGTCCTGGCGCGCGTCGCCCGGAGGGTCCGTCGCCTGACCGACCAACTGGACGCGCCGTTCGGTGTTCGTGAACGTGCCCTCCTTCTCGGAGAACGTCGCCGCCGGGAGCACCACGTCGGCGTACGCGGCCGTCTCGGTCGGGAACACGTCCTGCACGACGAGGAAGTCCAGCGCCTGCAACGCTTCCTCCGCGTGGGCGAGATCGGGCTCCGACAGCGCGGGGTTCTCGCCCATCACGTACAGCCCCTCCACGTTGCCCGCGAGCGCCTCGTCGAACACTTCCGGCACCGTCAACCCCTCCTCAGCTGGCGGGCGGACGCCCCACGCGTCCTCGAACTCGTCGAGCACGTCCGGGTCGCCGGGGTCGCGGTAGCCGGGCAGGAGATTCGGGAGGGTTCCCATGTCGCCGCCGCCGCCTTGGACGTTGTTGTGGCCGCGGAACGGCGAGACGCCGGCACCGGGCTCGCCGAGGTTGCCGGTGACGAGCGCGAGGTCCGCCAGCGCGAGGACGTTCTGGGTGCCGTGGCTGTGCTGGGTCATCCCCATCGCCCACCCGAAGACGACCGAGTCGGCCCCGGCGACGGTCTCCGCGGCCCGCTTCAGGTCCTCGGGGGCGACGCCCGCGAGCCGCTCCACCTCCTCGGGCGTGAACGGCTCCACCTTCTCGCGGAGGGCCTCGAAGTTGCGCGTCCGATCCTCGACGAACTCGGCGTCGTGGAGGTCGTTGGCGACGATGTATCGGATCAACCCGTTGATCCAGGCCACGTCGTACCCCGGATCGGTGCGCACGTACTGGCTCGCGTGTTCCGCGATCTCGACCTTCCGCGGATCGAAGACGACCAGGTCCGCGCCGGCGTCGACGTTGCGCTTGATCCGCGTCGCGAGCACGGGGTGGCTCTCGGTCGTGTTCGACCCCGTGATCAGGTAGGCGTCGGCATCGCCGATATCCTCGTTGATGCGGTTCGACATCGCGCCGTAGCCGAGCGTCTGCTTCAGCGCCGCGACCGTCGAGGAGTGACACAGGCGCGCGCAGTTGTCGACGTTCTTCGTCCCGAGGACAGCGCGCGCGAACTTCTGCATCAGGTAGTCCTCCTCGTTCGTGCACTTCGAGGAGGCGAACGCCGCCAGCGCGTCCGGCCCCGAGCGCTCGCGGATCGACTCGAACCCCTCGGCGACCCGGGAGAGCGCCTCCTCCCACGTCGCCTCGTGCAGCTCCCCGTCGTCACCGCGCACCAGCGGCGTCGTCAGGCGCTCGTCCGAGTTCGCGAACTCGTAGCCGAACTTCCCCTTCACGCACGTCGAGAAGTCGTTCACCGGGGCGTCCGCGGGGTCGTCGGTCGGGACCGCCCCGAGCACCTCGTCGTCCTTCGAGACCAGCTGGAAGCGACAGCCGACCGCACAGAAGCCGCAGGTGGTCTCGGTGAACTCCACGTCCTTCAGGCGGT